>NZ_CP101454.1:3600000-4002298 GCF_024362405.1 Halorarius litoreus
GAACAGCCCACGGTGACAGCGCATGGACTCGGCACGGACTGATCTGGACGGTGCGATGGAGGGCCCGCGGCACGGCGAGTTGTTTCTCGCGACCGTGACGGAGCGGCCCGACGGCGTGGAAGTGTGTACCATCTCGGGGGTGCCCACGAGCGACCGCCTCCTGCTCGCCGAGTGGATCGGCGCGAGTGGCGACTCGTTCGTCTCGCTGGAGACGATGCGCTGATGAGCGTCGACGGGCTGTGTCAGGTCTGTGAAGTAGCACGCGCCAGCCACCGCTGTGGGCGATGTGCGGCGCTGGTGTGTTCCGACCACTACGACACCGACACCGGGTACTGCACGGACTGCGTGGCAGAACTTGGCGGCGCGGACGACGAGTGAGCCGTTCCGCTCGAATCAAGCCGGGGAGCCTCAGTCGCGCTGTGGTGGCTCCTCGCCCAGCGCCTCCTCGCTCCAGACGCCGTCGGCGGGCTCCGTCTCGCCCCACTCGACGTACGCGTCTTCGAGCATCTCGACGACGGCGTGCCCGAGGTCGGTCAGTTCAGTTCGGACGAGCGAGGCGAACACGGTCCGCCCCGTCCACGCGTCGGGGAGGTCCGGAATGTCGAACGCGAGTGCTTCCTCGACGGGGTCCCAGTAGAAATCGAGCTCGTCGAACAGCCCCTCGCTATCGATTTCTCGAAAATCGGCCTCGGTGAGGTCCGTGTACTCGGCCCATTCGTGGAACGCTTCGGTCCAGGCGCCGTCCTCGAGCAGCGCTTCGAGTTCCGCACGTCGGAGGTCGGACTCGCTCGTCATCACCTCGGCAGTCTTGGCCCCGTTCGGGACCCCACGGTTCGTCAGGTCCGGTGGCGTGGGTGGGTCGACGTCGAGTACCATACCGAGAATAGGACAGGCGAGCGGAAAAGTTCAGCCCTGCAACACTCGTTCGTTCCGGCGTCTACAGCGCCATGTAGCCGCCATCGACCGGGTAGGCGTTGCCCGTGACGAACGACGCGTCCTCGGAGGCCGCTCCTGTGACGATGGCAGTCTTCTCGGTCAGGTCGTACACCATGCTCGATCGACGACGCGTGGCTACATGTGAACTGACCACCATTCCTACGGGCCGAGAATCCGGAGACTGAGAGACTACTGGTGTGACGGATGCCACTCGAGGGCTACGGCATGGTCTGTTCGCGGGGGCCGGCACGCCGGCTCACACCAAAGAGCAGCGTGCCAGCCGTCAGGCAGAGGACGGCCGCGACGAGTGCCACCGCCCCGTACATCCCGCTCAGGACGAGCATGCCGAGAAGCGCGAAGACGGCGCCGAGTGCGAGTAACACCAGCCCGAATCGTGGACGTGACATGGGGAATTGCATCTGTACCAACCTCAGGTGAGAGAACAATGGACGCCAGCATCAACCGGGGGGCTGAGTCTCACGGTGTGGGACAAGAGGCCGGGAGTCACATCGGCGGTGAGAACCGGTCGAACCGACGTACAGCGAGCCGATAAGAGACGAGGGCGACGACGAATCCCGTGACGACCAGCGCCGCCCCGCCAACGAGTTGGACGGTTTCGGCGTCGACGCGCTGGATGCCCGTTCCGAGCCGCTGGAACCACTCGCCAGCGCTCGTGAGCGCACCCTCGTTCCCTCGTGCAGCCAAGACGAGGAGTGCCGCGGGGAGGAAGCCGACCACCCCCGCCACGATGGCCCGGGCGAGCGCCGGGTCGAGGACGAGCACCACGAGGAGGGCGCCGGGGACGGTGATGGCGAGGAAGTGGAGCACCGTTGTCACTAGCCGCGGTGGAATCACCTCGCGGCTCTGCCCGATGCTGATTGCGCTGAACCTCGGGAACCACAGTCCGACTGCGGGTGTGGTCGCGATGGCTACAATCGCGTTGACGAGGGCGACGCCGAGGAGCGCGAGGCCCACCAGCGGGTCGAGGCCTGCGGCGACCCCGGTGCCAGCGACGAGCAGCACGACGAGCGGAAGGCCGAACAGCACCCCGGGAACCATCAGGCCACGGACGTACGCGGACCCGGAGATCGAGAGGAGCGTGACCGGCAGGACCGCCCCCTCGTCGCCGAACGGGTTCATCGCGAACGTCGCCCCGGCCATCCACGGGAGCAGGACAGCGGCGACCGGTGCGACGACCATCCAGAGCGACGCCGTCTGGAGCCCGGAGCTCACCACCGTGCTCGCGACCATCACGACGGGCAGCAGGAGGAAGTTGAGCCGTCGCGGGTCGCGCCGCGTCCGGAGCACGCTCCACTGGGCGACCCGGCGGGTCGGCTGGGGGATGACCGCCGGAATCGCAACCGGACGAATCGCCGTCGCGAGTGCCGTCCCGTCGTCGGTTGTCGCGGGTTCGGGCGCGACATCGGTCCCGTCAGGTTCACCGCTCACGGGGTCGAGGAACCAGAGTCGCGTGGCCTCGCGCTCGACAAGCAGGCCACCGACGAGGACGACGAGGAGACTGCCCATCACGACCGCACCGGCGCGCGTGACGGAGCCCCGAACCGGTGTCCCGACGACCGCGAGGTCGGCCAGCCAGCCCATCGGGAACCACGCGAGTGCGGCCTGGTCGACCCCGCCGAACTGCGGGATCGACACGAGGAAGTAGCCACCCATCGCGACGAGCACCGCGACGCCCCCGAGAACTGTCTTGTGTCGCGCGACGAACGGAACGGTGGCGATGAGGAGTGCGATGGCGTACCCCAGAACCATACCGACGAGGACGGCGGTGACCCCGAGCAACAGCGCGGCGAGCGGGATGGCGACGAGGCTCACCGGCGTTCCGAACAGGTACGTCGCGATGAGGGTCACCACGACCACGGGCAGCCCGAGGTACGCGAGCGCCCGGAGCGTCTCTGCGACGAGCAATCCCCCGACGGTGGTGCGTGGCGACACGGTCGTCAAGACGAGCGGCTCGGCGTCGATGCGGGGGCGTGCAGAGACGACCCGCTGGGTGGCGATGAACACGCCGAACAGCCAGAACAGGGCGACGGTCCCGCGAGCGACCGGTGGGAGGGCGACCGGGTCGAGGCTCCGAAGCACGTCGCGAAGCAGGTAGCTGAGCCCGACGAGAAACAGCGAGGGGAACAGGAGCCCGAGGGCCATCAGGAACGCCCGGGCGCGGTCGCGACGGATGGCCCGGACCGACCGCCGGAACTCGAACACGCCGATGCGGACGGCGTGGCGTGGCCAGTTCGGCTCAGCCATCGGCCGACTCTACCTCCGCTGCGGGGTCGGTACTGGTCAACTCGAGGAACGCGTCTTCGAGCGACCGTGCCTCCTCCGTCTCGGCGCGCCGCATCAGCCGGGCAGGCGTGTCTTCGGCGACGAGGCGACCATCGTAGAGGATGCCGACGGTGTCGGCGATCTCCTCGACGACGGGCAGGATGTGCGTCGAGAGGAACACGGTCGTGCCGTCGCTCGCGAGTTCGCGGATGAGTTCGCGAATCGTGCGAGCCGCCCGTGGGTCGAGCCCGGACGTCGGTTCGTCGAGGAACGCGACCGCCGGGTCGTGGAGGATGGCCTGGACGTACGCGACCTTCTGTCGCATCCCCTTCGAGTAGTCGGCGATGCGGGTCGCTGCGTCCTCACGGGGCAGGTCGAGCCGGTCGAACAGCGCGTCGATTCGTGCGCGCGTCTCCTGCTGTGGCAGGTCGCGAAGCCCGGCGACGTACTCGAGCTGTTCGTAGGCAGTCGCCTGCTCGTAGAGGGGTGGATCCTCGGGGAGGTAGCCGATGTGAGGGCGGAGGGCGTCACGGTCGGTGATGGAGACGCCGGCGACGGTCGCGGTGCCGCTCGTGGGCGTCGACAGCCCCGTGAGCATCCGCATCGTCGTGGTCTTCCCGGCGCCGTTGGGACCGAGGAACCCGTACACCGTTCCCGCTGGGACGGCGAGGTCGAGGGTGTCGACGGCCGTGGTCCGGCCGAAGCGCTTGGTCAGGGCGGAGGTTTCGATGGCGGGCATCCGTTGCGTTCCGTGTTCCACGGGGTGCCCGAAATAGTTCGCTCTCGACCATGTTGCTCGTCGGAAGCTGTACCGAGGCGTAACCGACGTCGAGGGAGGCGGTCGAACCGGCGGTTTCAGACTCGGCGTTGCCCCGGCACCACCGACCACAGTTCTGCGAGTCCCGGGCGGCCGTGGTGGTTCCAGAGGACGAGCATCGCCACGGTGAGCAGGAGACCGAAGAGGAAGAACGGGCTCCCGTCGATGTCTCGGAGGTGGGCGATGAGGCCGACAGTTTCGGCGTCGGGGGGCGTGGTGAGCGGCCAGACGAGGAAGAACAGGTCGCCCCACTGCTGGGTGAGGAGCGCGTGCAGCGAGTCACCGAGCAGGTGCGAGAGGTAGCCGAGGCCGAAGGCGACCCCGACCACAGGCCGCTTTCGACGGCGGGCTACCCAGCCGACGAGAAGCACGACCGGGATGGCCACGAACAGCGAGTGGGCGAGCGTCCGACCGTAGGGGAGCACGGAGAGATACCACGCGAGCGGTTTGTCGACGAGGTCCGGAACCTGCGTGCCGAAGCCGAGTGCAACGACCGGCCACCCAGTTGGTGTTCCCTGCGCACGGAGGCGCAGATACACCGTGTAGAGGAGGTAGCCAAGCGCCGCGTGTCCCCAGGGCCACATTCGTTCGGACGAACCGAGCGAATCGGGGAGTGGTTTGTGGTTCGACCCGAGGTTGACAGCTTCTAACGATGGCGGCCGGATGGCCGATAAGTTCGTCGACACTCAGAACCCGCCGGGGATGGACGGGGGGCACCTTCCGGACCTCTCCGTACCACTGAGTTGGTGGCTTAGCCACTCCCGATCGTGTAGATGTCCCGATCAGAATCTGTGAGTCCCAGCGTGTTTCTGCCGTCGATTACCACCTGTCCGTCGAGTGCAGACCAGTCGATTTCGTTGAACTCCTCGTGCGGCGTAATCATCACGACGCCATCGAGATCGAGGTCATATATCTCGTCGAGAGTTACCGGGGTTGCTTCCACTTCCGACATATCATCGAGCATTGGATCGACAGCGAACACCTCCGCAACCTGTTCAGAGAGCAACTCGGCGATTGCAAGCGTCGGGGATTCTCGCGTCTCCTTCACCCCGGGGCGGTACGTGACACCAAACAGTAATATCGACGCGTCGGCGGGATCGATATCCTGCGCCACCAGTCGATTGAGTAGTTTCTGGACAGTACTATTCGGCATTCGTTCGTTGGTTTCACGGGCAGTCCTTACCAGTTTAGCATCGAATCCACACCGTGAAAGCAGGAAGTATGGATAATATGGAATGCAGTGCCCACCAACGCCGGGTCCTGGGTCATGGATTTGGCAATAGGGCTGAGTGTTCGCCACGGAAATGGCCTCATTTACGTCGATGCCCCACTCGTCGGTAAGTCCTGAAAGCTCGTTCGCAAGGGCGATGTTCACGTCGCGGTACACCCCCTCGAAGATTTTCACTGCCTCCGCAGTCGTGGCATCACTGACCTGTATCACCTCGTTATCGACCAGTTGTTCGTAAATGAGTGTCGCCGCGCGGGTGCTCTCAGCGTCAATGCCACCGACCACCTTCGGATGCGCACCGCGGATATCTTGTATGGCTCGCCCACTATACGTTCGCTCAGGACAGAACGCGACCCCGAACTGTGTCGATGAGAGGCCGCTTTCCTCGCCGAGTAGGGGGGCGACGAGCTCGCTACAGGTACCTGGAGGTACCGTGGACTCGATAACGACAAGATCCCCACTCGACAGCCCGCGCCCGATATCCCGGACGGCCGTTCGGAGATTCTGGAGGTTCGGTTCTCTGTCATCCTTCAGCGTAGTGGGAACGATCACCACATGCACCCTCGCGCTCGAAGCCGCCGCAACCGGATCACTACTCGTTCGGAGGGATCCAGCGCTGACGGTACTTGCCACAGCGGCTTCGAGTCCTGGTTCATTCTCGACCGGACACTTCCCGGCACCGACCTGCTCGACGACCTTCTCATCGATGTCGACGCCGACGGTGTTTCCGGTGGTTTCTGCAAACACCGTCGCCAAGGGAAGCCCCATCTTCCCTAGCCCGTAAACTGCAACGGGGATCGCCGCGTTCGTGAATGCTGTGCGCTGGTCGTTCGGAGATATGTTGCTACCGTACAGGTGTGGATGGGTTGATTGGGACTTCATGTTGTGAGTTTTGAATTCTATGAGGCTCCGGTTTCCATCGCGGCCTCAATCCGCGATGCGATTTCCAACGCTCTAACTCCCTCCTCGGTGGTGACGGTTGGAGCCGATTCTGCAGCAACCGCGGTGACAAATGCTGTGAGTTCAGCGTTCAGTGGTTCAGTGCTCTCGACGAAGGCCTTCTCTATGACACTCTCATGTCGGTACCGGAAGTCTCCGTTCACCTCGATATGCTCGGGCATCAATTGATGATGGATATCGACGGACTGCTCGAGATAGTCTACAAATATCGTACAATCTTGCGTCACAACCGATAGGTCCCGGATCTCTTGCTGTGTGACTCGGCTGGCCGTGAGGCCTGCGACGATGCCGTTTTCGAACTTGATCGACGCATCGGCATACATCCCATTTGCGGTACCTGAGGCGTGTACTGAGACGACATCATCGTCAAACATTGAGCAGATAATGTCGATGTCGTGTATCATCAGGTCCTGTACGACGCTGAGTCGATTGTCTCGGTCGACCGGAGGGCCCAACCGACGGGCCTCGATTGCAATCACCTCTTTTTCCGTTACCACGTCCATGAGAGTCCGCACGGCGGGATTGAAGCGCTCTACGTTGCCAATTTGGAACACCACCCCGGCGTCAGCCGCTCGCCTCCGCAGTTTACGACCGCGTTCGGTGTTCAATCCGTACGGCTGCTCGACCAGCATGTGCACCCGCTTGTCGATGGCCTGTGAGGCGATTTGATGATGAAACTCTATTGGGACTGTGACCGATACGATGTCGACTTTGTCGAGCAGGTCGTCAGTGGGGAGTACCCTTACGTCGTACGTATTCGAGATTGATTCGTCACACTCTCCGTTAATGTCAGACACGCCGATGAGACGGACATTATCTAGTTCGTTGTAAACCCGTGCGTGCGCGTTTCCTTCCCGACCCCCGCCGATGATTCCTGCTCGAAGATATCTATTAGACGACATATATCCCTCCCCTGGAGATTTGACTGCTCAAGGAAAGGCGATCCACAGTAGCGCTTTCGTTGTGAACCACCTTGTGAGGTCCTATGAGTGTGGAGCCGATCCGTCCCAAAGAGCCCGTCCTAGAGTTCGAGAATCTCCTGAATGCATACATAGTATCATCTCGGGTATCGTAACGTAACCCGAGATTCGGTTTTGCCGTTCAATTTATTGAATAATTGTTACCCACACCTTGAGAGAGGTATATAAAGTCCCTTCGAGCCCTGATCTCCGCAGGTGTTCGTCTTACTTTCAGTAAGGGTAACTTTTCTCAAGCATCGGTAAAAGAGGAATCGTCTACTTGATTGGCTCTGGTGAATCACTAGACTGCGTCGGTATCGACCGTTAGAACTAGGAAAATGAAGCAGGAAATCGTCAATGCCTATGTCGAAAATCTCTCGCTTCAGGAGTCAAGCGGTCACATTTACTAAACTGCTGTTGGTGGCCGAGGTGAAGTCGCCCGTCCCGAAGGGGGGCAGCTTCCCCACTACGCGGTCGTCTCGCTGCACTATCTGCGGGTTTTTTGGAGAAATCGTACCGGGAGACACTCGATCTGCTGAGCCAGATGCCACAGTAACTGTCCGAGATCAGCCTCACCGAGGCCGATCGCTCAACGCTAGGAAGACGTCAGACTCAAGACGGCGGTCTGGCGAGTACTGCTCCGACTCTCGTCGGAGCTGCACGACCTCTCTGAGTAAGCCTGGATCGACGCGACGTTCTTCGACCGGCAAACCGCACGACACCCAGCTCGGCTGGCAGGTCGCCCACCGCAACACGGGCGACCTGACCAGCCTCGCCGCCGACAAAGGCTACGATTGGATGGAATTACGTGAAAAATTGCGGGAAGACGGCGTGAGACCGTTGATCAAGCATCGGATCTTCCGGCCCATCGATCCGCGCACAACGCGCGGGTCGATGGGCCTTGCTACCACCAGCGCTCGATGTGTAAGACCGTCTTCGCGGCGATCAAGCGCCCGTTCGGCGACTCCGTGCAGCCGCGAGCCGGTTCCACGAGTTTCGAGAGATCGTCATGAGATGTGTCGTTCACAACATCAAGCGTGCCGTGGCACCGTAAAATCAACCACATTATGGTGATTCATCAGAGCCAATCATTGGAATCACCGATCAAGGTGGTTCTCATGAGCCTCGCCTGCTTGAGCATCTTGGTGAACCTGCTGTACGCCAGTCATTGACCGGTCGACGATTCAGAAACACCTTGTTATTCCCCACATACCGCGCCAGTTCATCGGCGCACCGTTTGAGGGGTTCAACGGCTCAACCTACCGCGTCAATCGACCAGGTACCCCATGTCTCGGAGATGCTGCTGAATGGTGGCGTCGAGTTCCGGTTCCGTGTCGGGCCCGGCGGAAATCGGCCTCCCAACCGCTTCCACCCATCCCTTGTAGTGCTGTTCGAAAACCGGACGAAGCTCACGATTCGTGAGTTCGACTTCACCGCCAGAATCTAGGATTCTCGATAACTGTGCACTAGTATCAGTTCTACGATATATATGGTCGCCGGCAATCAATGCCGTCACGTCCTCCTCGGAAAACGAGCTTCGATCAAACCTCGGATTGTATGACTGAATCTCGTCGAGATTGCTCGAGCATCGGCGGCCACCCATCTGTGTCACAGCGACGTCCCTGGTAGATGCTCTAACATCAATTCCCGCAGGGATTTCGACGTCGAGGTCTAACTCCTCGCAAATCATCGAGAAAACGTCCGCGTGTTGGACGAGCGTGTCGGGGTCCAGATCGTTGTCGATGCCTTTGAACAGCATCGGGACGTGTGCGAGTGGTCGATTGACGGTCAGCCGGTGTCCAAGGAGCCCATCTTCACCGAAGTTCTCGCCGTGGTCAGCGGTGATTACTATCACGGGGTCATTGAGGACGGAACTCAGCTCCGCAACGACATCCGCGACCATATGATCCACGTACGCGATAAGTGTATCATAGAGGACCTCAAGCGCGTTCCACTCGGCGGCTGAGAGGTCACAGCCTCGCGCGATGAGTTCCAGAATGTTGTTCGACATATACAGGGCGAATTCGATCGCCTCGTCGATGGACAGTTGCAGGTCTTCATCGAACCGCCCCCGCCAGGCTACCGGTGGACAGTAGCTGTGGTGCGTATCGCCGTAATGTGCGTACAGGAATACGGGGTCGTCGCCTGATGCACTATCCGCGGCATACGTTTTCAGAAGTTCATTCATAATGTAGCTGATACAGTGCTTCTTCGTGTTCGTCGTGAAGCCGCCCGAATGCTCGCGAAGATTCACGAGATACTTTAAAAGCACGTGATATGGAACCTCTGAGAGAACCGTGTCCCGAACGATGTACACGAACTCATCGAATCCCCGGTGGAGTCCCGTCCCATGGCTTAGATGGCCGTTCGGCGAGATACATACGGTCTGATAGCCACACGCGCGGAGCTGTTCCGGGATGGTTGTAACCGATGAGGGAAGCACATCTCGGTACATCCCGACCCCGTGGTTACTCGCAGCGCGGCCAGAGAGGATCGAAGCACTCGATGATCGGGTATAGATTCCGTGGCTAAAACAATTGTTCAGCGTGGTTACTCCCGGCTGTTGGCTCCACGCCTGAAGCTTGGGCGTGGTATCGCGAGTATGGTCCGAGAACGACGTGTGATCCCATCTGATGCTCTCCAGGGTAATCCAGAGAATATCCCGCTTCGTCATGAGCCACCTCGGCTGCAGGCACAAGTAATTATTCGCCCATTTCTTCGAAATAACCTCGGTCAAGACCGCTGTTAGGAATACTCACGGCGAGCCAACTACGGCAGCAGCGGTGCCACATCCAGGTGGACCTCGGTTGACGGCGACGTAGCCATCTGGTACACGCCTGCCCTATCAGTTCCAGTTGCTTACGATTGGGACTTTTGCCGCAACGAATTCCAGTTCCTGCCTATTGATCGCACCAAACAGCACCGCCAACACGAGATAGAACCCGCCGACAACGGGGGGGACCACCACTAACGAGAGGAGATCCCCGACGATTAACTGGTCGATCCAGACACTGAATATCACTGTGCAACCAGCCACACCGAGTAACGGAATCGGTCGGAGGTCTCTGATGGGATGGAATCCAATGTTGAACGCGCCGACGATGTGGAATCCAAACATCGAGAGGTAACTGATGCTCGTCGCGACGGCGGCCCCGACCATACCCTAGCTCGGAATCAGCGCCAGGTTCAACACGAGGTTTAGCATCGATGAACCGAACGTGGCCAAAAGGAGGATTCGCAACCTCCCTTTGCCTTGCCCGACCGCGATGACCGGCCGGATCGCTGCAAATCCGATGACACCGGGCAACAGGATCAATAGCGGGAGTGCGGACCGCTCGAACCCGGGTCCGAAATACAGTGGAATGAAGGCGTCACCGAGTGTAGCGATGCCGATAGCCAACAGAATCGTGAGTAAGAGCGTATATCTAGTGGCTAGTGAGGATAACTCAGAAATTCGATCGACGTTCTCCTCTGCCCATAGTTCCGACATTGAATGGAGAAAGACGGTCCGGACAGTGTTCGGAACGAACCAGAGGAACTCCGCGATGACCAACGCCGCCTTGTACACCCCGGTTTGTGGGTTGCCGACGAATACGCGTAGGAGGATGATATCGAGGTGATACAGGGAATTGAGCGACAGAATCAGGAGGGCGTTAACTGATAGATACTGGATCATGTTCGATTACGGGCACGGTCTAGTTTAGCACCTGCTCAACCGACGTTCGTCCGTCGAGCGATTGGTGCGGTCTGAGATGGTTGTAGCACTCGCTGAACAGGTCTGCGAGCGCCATGACCAAGTCACTCCACGGCCTGCTCGCTTCTCAAACTGACTTAAATAGACAGTGCCATCGATGGGAGTGTCTCAGATGGATGTCTGTTGTTTACGATTGGCGTACCAACGGTTCGTACCACTCGCGGTTCCCGCGGTACCAGTCGATGAACTTCGCGACGCCCTCGCGGATGGTGTAATTTGCTTCGTACCCGATCAACTCGCTAGCTTTCTCCGTACTGGCGTGTGTGTGTTCCGCGTCGGCGTCGTGGCGTTCCTCGTAGACCAGTTCGAGGTCGGGCGCCAGCTGGTCGCGGATCTCCCCGGCAAGCGTCTTGATCTCGATGTTGTCTGTCGACCCGATGTTGATCGCTTCGCCGTCGGCAGCATCTTCGTCTAGTAGCGTGACGTTCGCCTCGACGACGTCGTCGATGTACGTGAAATCGCGCGTTTGTGCGCCGTCGCCGTAAATGATCGGGGGCTCGCCGTTCATACAACGAGAGACGAAATTCGAGATTGCCATGTTCGGCCGCATCCGCGGTCCGTAAACGGTGAAGTACCGGAGTGCGACGGCCGGGAACCCGTATACTTCGCTATAGGCACAGGCGTAGCGTTCGGCCGCGAGTTTCGACGCGCCGTAGGGCGAAACTGGAGTCATCGGATGGTCCTCGTCGTACGGGAGGTACTGTGGCACGCCATAGACTGAAGAGGACGAGGCCATGACGAACCGCTCGATCCCTTCGTCTCGGCAGGCGTCCAGCAGATTCAGCGTCCCGTCGACGTTGATCTCGTCGTACTTTCGCGGGTTCTCGACGCTCGCCCGGACGCCCGCTTGGGCGGCCTGATGGTAAACGTAATCCGCATCAGCGACGAGATCGGTGACAAGATCGGCGTCGCGAACGTCGCCCAAGATGAACTCGTAGGAGCCGTCGCTCGCTGCCGCCGCTTCACGGCCCGTCTCAACGTTGTGGTGTTTGATATCGAGATTGTAGAACGGTTCGAGATTGTCCAGTACGACGACGGCGTGGCCGTCGCTCGCGAATCGCTCTGCGAGGTGGCCGCCGATGAATCCTGTTCCGCCGGTGACGAGAATATTCATCGTGGTATTTTGGTCGGGCTACCGACTAAGATATGAAGGGATTACGACTCGTCGTCGGCTGATTCAATCACCTCTGCAATCAAACAGACGCCAGACGCACAGAACTTGTTACGTGAAGATTGCGATTTCGTGACGACAAACGATGCTGTCCCAATCGTATTTCTCCGCCGTCTGTCTCGCCCGACGTCGAATAGCGGGATGGCGGTCAGCATCTTCGATACACCGTTCGAGGGTAGTACGTAAC
Source organism: Halorarius litoreus (assembly GCF_024362405.1). Taxonomy (GTDB): domain Archaea; phylum Halobacteriota; class Halobacteria; order Halobacteriales; family Haloarculaceae; genus Halorarius; species Halorarius litoreus. Next base: position 3,612,296 of record NZ_CP101454.1, read on the forward strand.
CCACTCTGAGTTCCATCGTACAGGAACCCCGTGTTACCATCATCAATGAACCGTCGATGAGGAGGAATATCAGACGCGATCGCGATAGCACCTGCGGCCATGTACTCGAAAATCTTGGCAGGGAAACTGATGCGGTACGATTCGATGTCAGGGAGCGGTGACAGTGCCATATCACTCGACGCGAGGATGTCGGGGATGTCCTCGTGTGGGACGAGACCCAGCCATTCGACCTGATCGTCGATATCCAGCGCATTGACGTGTTCAACCAACTCAGTCACGTACTCATCGGTTCCGTCGCCAGCGATCCGTAACTGGATGTCGTACGCACTCTCGGCGATCGCCTCGAAGACGTGTTCGAGACCTCGGCTTCGGGAGATACTGCCGACGTAGGTGACGGTCCACGGCTCGGGCGAGGCAGGACCATCGTTTGACTCCAGCCGAGTGGAAAACGAATCAACGGCGACGCCCATCCCGATAACAGTTGCATTCGGGAGAGTGATTTCGTATTCAGCTTCAGTGAGTGCCCGGATTCCATCAGTCAGGCAGATCACTCGAGAACTGCGCTGGAGTGCCAACTTGACGAACGTCGCATACACGTCGCCCAGAATCATCGCGAGACGGTCACGAACGCTGTGGTCGGCATCGTGTGACTCGGCAAAATCTCGACTCTGTCGGACCGGTACCGATTGAAGGCCAACGACGAATCTGGAGCCACCCAATCGTGAAGCAATCAACCCCTGTACGAGCGTCATCTGGAAGACATAGACCACGTCGTATCGATAGAGGAGAGCGAGGAAGGACGCGTACAGAATCGAGAGGGCCCAAAACAAAAGCGATGAAAGGATCGGAACGTTTCCTGTATTCAGGTCGTGTATCTGCACCGTCTCCGTCGGGTACTCACTCTCTTTCTCTCCTGCCCCCGTCCGACAGAGTACGTGGACCTCATACCGGTCGGCTAGCGTTTTCGATACATAATACGGGACAGTCGTACCAAACGGAGTCGTTATGTCTCGGTAATGGACGAAGAGGATCGATTTCGAGGGAGTGGTCATGTGTCGAGAAGGCGTCGTCGGGTCTCAGGAACATTGTTTCCGGAATACATCGTTTCACGCTCGTGTTAGCAATTCTACAGGGTAGAGTTTATACTTGAGGGGAGATAAACTAATTGACAGAAATGAAGTTCTGTGCGGTCCTGGGAATGCATCCGTCTGATACGTCCGGGGGGGCGGAGTTACAATCGCAGCTGATCTGTGCAGAACTCTCTCGACGTGGGCATCAGTCGTATTACGTTGCCTATGACTCGAACGAGCTGTCCGTAGAAAGCCACGACGGAGTCAGTGTCTATCGACTCGCTGAGCCTGGACGATACAAGAGACTGCGAAGAGTCCTCACGACAGTTCGCGAAATAGATCCCGACGTAATCTATCTGCGGAATATAAAGGATGCACCACTGTCGGCCATGTTCAAATCACAGACCGATAGCCACGTCGTTTTCAACATCTCACACGACGTACAGTGTCTTCCGCGGTTCGCGGGATGGCCTGGTAAAAACGACAGCACACCCCTCCATACGCTGTACCGACGCACGAAACTCGGCATTCGACGAAGTTTCCTCTCAGTCCCCGATACGATATTCGTCCAGACAGAGAGGCAACAGAAATTGTTGAAGAAACACCGCGACATGACGAGCGTTCTGACCGGAAACGGCCATCCGCGACCCGAGAGTGAGCCCGAAAAACACGCTCCGCCGGTCGTTCTGTGGCTGGCCAGTATCAAAGAGTGGAAGCAACCGCACGTATTCGTCGATCTCGCGTCAGCATGTACCGACCTGGAGTGTGAGTTCTGGCTCGTCGGTAGGCCAAGTACTCGAACGCTCGCAAGAGAGATCGCCGACCGTGCGGAATCGCTCCCGAATCTTCAGTATCTCGGTGGCTGCACTGTCAGCGAGAGCGACGACTATATCGAACGAGCGTCGGTCTTCGTCAACACGAGCAAGCAGGAAGGGTTTCCGAATACGTTTATCCAATCCTGGTTTCGAAAAACGCCCGTCGTCAGCCTTCACGTTGATCCAACCCACGAATCGGTCGAATTCGAGACGGGATATTACGCACTCGAATCGGAGTCTGAACTCGTCGATCGTGTTCGAGAGCTCGTCCAGAATCCTGCACACAGAAGCGACCTCGGTGAACAGGCGTACCGCTATGCGTGTGAGTATAACGACATTCAGCGAGTCGTCGATCGGATCGAGACTGGATTGCCGATACACATCGTGTGAGTACCAACATAGAATGCAGATGGATGTCCGAGATCTCACTCAGGCCCGCAATGCCCCACGGCGTAAGACAAGGTGAGTCACAGAAGTCAACAATTCAACGCTCTAACGGCGAGTTTCTTGCTTCCGTCGTTCGTTCGACACTCTCGTCCGAAACACTCTTGCAAATATATTAACTATCTTTTGGAAGAAACGTCATCAAGATGAACGACCGGCGTGAGTTCCTCAAATTGTGCAGTGTCGGTCTAGTTAGTGCTACTGCCGGTAGTCTAAGCCGAACCTCACGTGGCGAAAAAGACTATCTATCCGAAATCAAGCGAGTCCCCATAGACGCTACCGACGGTGACGAAATCTCGGGCATCGTCCAGTCAGTTGCCAACCGTGAGATCCTCAAATTCCCCGCAGGAACGTTTCGGTGGTCGTCCGAAGCGAGCGTTCTCGTCGACGACTGGGGCATCCAGTGTCAGGAGGATACGATTTTCGAGGTCCCCGCTGGCTTCGGAGAAGATGAACAGGGAACGCTCCTGCGAACGGCGACTGGAAACCGCGTCGCCGACAATTACTTCCTCCAGAACCTAACTTTCGACTCCCCCGGTCGGGCTGCACCCCAGTTGACACTCGGTGCCAGGAACAGTGCCACCATCGATGGCCTCCACTACAGAATGAATGGGCCGCTGTCGGGCGGGAGTCAGGGAAATGGCATTTCTGTAGCAGTCAGTAACCCTGGAGGAAGTTTTCGAATCAATGACTATTGGCAATTTAACAACGGAGATATTGGGAGATATGGGAGCGGGACCCGCATCGGAATCTTCGTCAGGCCACCGCACGATGGCACGATACGTCTGACGAATCCTATTCTACAGGGATTCCCGAACAATGCCTGTTACGTCTCCCGCCACGGTGGGAGGGTCATAATCGAAAACGGTCTCCTGATGAACAACAACGTCTCGGCCGTACGCGTCAGCGGCGGCGTCGAAGTGTACGATACGACCGTCGTCATCGACACCGACACCTACGTTCAGGGTGAAGGACAACTGACCGATGGCGCACACAACACCCGAGGATTCTGGGGAGATGGAGACCATCCAGCGGCAGCACCAGGCGGGTTAGTATCCGGGTGTTCTGTGATCCTCGATAGCTACGAACGTTGTACTGGTTTAGTCAATAACCGTTTCGAGAACAGGTCCTTGAACGTCAAGGATACACAATTTCTCGCCAACGCAGACATCGATGGGACGTTTCAGATCGGCAATAGTACGGTCGAGTGTTCGAACTGTCGGTTCGACGGGACCTCGGAACGGACCACCCTGGGACGAGCAGAATCTGGAATCATCGTCGGGAGAGAGAATACCTCGAATCCCAGGTTCGATCCGGGAGTGATGCCGATCAAGAGTTACAGAAACTACGACTTCGACTGGAATCGGACCCATCCGGTGACTCCCCGTATAGAGTAATCGTAAACTATACCGCCGACTTCAGTTGCACTTTTCGGAGAGTGTTCCGATCGCTTCACTCGGGCGTTCCGATAGTCTGCCGGATCGCCCTATTGTGCGCGTTATCGTTACCGTGACGAATATCGTCGACCCGGGCGACCGCGAAGAAAGCTGCTTTATGCGATTAAGGAGTCCTTACTGATTTTTTATTTAGTAATTTGACTATAAATATAAAGGCAAAACATATTGCAAAAATAATATATGTGGTATGTAACTGGCCACCATACGAGTTTACAATGAACATTAACTGCAGTAATCCTTTTTATGTAGGTTATGATTACTCTCGGGTGTGGCGCGTACAAATTCGACAGATAGCGAGGAAGGAGAAGCAGAAACGCAAATCGATTCTGAATCGTCCACGACTGGGACGGTAAGCTCGTCATACTTTACAACTCGCCGCGATTTCGTCAGAGTTGCCGGAGGGGCATCGTTAGCAGGGATATTTACGACGGCCACGACCGGATCTGCAGCAGCGGTTTCCGATTCCGAAACACCAGTGGACCTGTCACAAATGACAGAGGTCCAGGTCGACGTCTCCGAGGGCGAAGAAGTCTCGGGAATCGTCCAGAACGTCAACAGCGGCGAAGTATTAGTTTTCCCGTCGGGAACGTTCACTTGGTCGGATGAAGTCGTGCTCCACCTGGAAGACTGGGGCATCCGATGTGAACCCGACACCGTCTTCCAAGTACCGGATGGATTCGGGGAGGGATCGAAAGAACTCCTCTTGAAAACCGATGGGGGTGGAAGTACGTCCTCGGACAATTACTATCTGGAAAACTTGACTTTCGACTCGGTCGGAAGATCGTCGCCGGGAATGGCGCTCGCCTGTCTCGAAGTCGCTCACATCAACGGCCTCGAATACCGGATGAACGGACCATTTGGGAATAATTTCCAGACAAACGGGCTCGCAGTCACCTGTAAGAGCGACACGGGAACACTGCGTATCGACGACTACAAGCAGTTCAACAACGGCGATATCGGCCAATACGAGGGCAGCACGCGCATCGGAGTCTACGCTCGCAATTCGAACGTCGGGACGATTCACCTCGTCAATCCGGTCCTCTCTGGGTTCCCAAACAATGGGTGCTACGTCTCGCGGACTCCAGGATCAGTGATCATCGAGGGGGGCCTCTTGATGAACAACAACGTCTCGGCCGTACGCGTCAGCGGCGGCGTCGAAGTGTACGATACGACCGTCGTCATCGACACCGACGCGTACCGGGACGGTGCGGGGCAACTGACCGATGGTGCACACAACACGAGAGGGTTCTGGGGAGATGGAAACCACGACTACTCCAAGGGGGGACTAATTTCTGGGTGTGACGTGATTCTGCAGAGCTACGAACGCAGTACCGGTCTCGTCAGTAACGGGTTCCAAAACGATAAGTTGGACGTCCGGGATACACAGTATCTCGTCAACGCCTCACTTGACGGCGTACTGCAAGCTGGAGACAACGTCATCGATGTCGACAATTCCACCTTCGATGGCGGTTCGACGGGTTCGACGCTTGGTACTACGGACACAGGTTCGATTACCGGGAGTAGCGACAACGCACACCCAGACTTCGACTTTGGAGCTGTGCCGATTGCGAGTACAGACAATTACGGATTCGACTGGAGTCTCACACATCCGGAGACACCCAATCGGACCACCGAATCGGGAACAACAGTTGAATTCGATCATCTCCTCGAAATCGTTGCCGAGAGCGACGTCGATTCGATGGGGTACGCCGTCACCACAAGCGGCGAACTGCAGAAAGGGGCCGAAGCCAACGGGGGCGAATCCGTGGTCCAGAACGACGACGGGAGTTGGACCGGGACCGGCAGCGTCGCTGGTAGTGGCATCGACAGCTTCGAGTTCAACGGAAGCGTCACCGACTGGACCGCCGAACTCGACTCGAGCTCTTACACCGTCTACATCGACGGCACCGAAGCAACCGAACTCTACGATACCACAACCGACCCAGATCATCTCCTCGAAATCGTTGCCGAGAGCGACGTCGATTCGATGGGGTACGCCGTCACCACAAGCGGCGAACTGCAGAAGGGCGCCGAAGCCGACGGGGGCGAATCCGTGGTCCAGAACGACGACGGGAGTTGGACCGGGACCGGCAGCGTCGCTGGTAGTGGCATCGACAGCTTCGAGTTCAACGGAAGCGTCACCGACTGGACCGCCGAACTCGACTCGAGCTCTTACACCGTCTACATCGACGGCACCGAAGCAACCGAACTCTACGATACCACAACCGACCCAGATCATCTCCTCGAAATCGTTGCCGAGAGCGACGTCGATTCGATGGGGTACGCCGTCACCACAAGCGGCGAACTGCAGAAGGGCGCCGAAGCCGACGGGGGCGAAACCATCGTCCAGAACGACGACGGAACCTATACCGCCACAGGTAGTGTCGCTGGTAGTGGCATCGACAGCTTCGAGTTCAACGGAAGCGTCACCGACTGGACCGCCGAACTCGACTCGAGCTCTTACACCGTCTACATCGACGGCACCGAAGCCAGCGAGATCCACGAAACGCGGCTGTTAGAAATCGTCGCAGACAATAGTAAGGGTGCGTTGGAATTCTCGATTACCACCGACGGGAAGCTCTTCAAAGGACCAGAGGCCGACGATAAGGAGAAGATTATTCAGAACGCCGACGGTACGTGGACTGCCACCGGCAAGGTCCGGCCCAACGGTGTGGATAGCTTCGAGTTCTATGGAAGCGTCCTGGACGTGGCCACGAATCAGAATAAAGACGCCTACACGCTCACAATCGACGGCACCGAGACAAGTCTTTAGTCTCTATCCGCAATACTTTCTCCTAGTTCTGCGAGAATCCGATTTCGTTCCAGTCAGTCGGATTCATATTCGTTCCGAAATCTGAGGAATCATGTAGAAAGCCGGCTCCCTCGATGTTCGAGGCATTCGAGTCATGATACCTTTGTCTTCCTGTAACCGCAGCGAATCACCGCTCAAAACGCGATACGGTGGCAATCCCGAAGATTGTGGGGAAGTCGAACGATTGTACCAAAGTAAACCGATTCGAAACTGGCTGCGTAGAGAATCACCTTCAGTGAATAGTCGCTGTCCTTGGTCGATCGCTGGCGACAAATAGCTCGTTTTCCTGAACGACGTGTGGGAAGCCGGTTAGAGCATCGACTTCATCCTGCGAATGTCCTTCGTTGTGAGCCCGCCGATAGTAAACACGACAGCAAAATACGTCATTGCGCCGACGATGGGGTACAAGACTATCTTGACTATCTCTTGAACGGGATTGAACCCGATATATAGGAGGAGAGCGACCATGACCACCGAACTGAACACGGATTTCGCTAATCGTCCTTTCGGAATCGGGACTGAGACGTATGTTCTGACGTGATAGTAGATGTACGACATTCGGACGACCATGCTGATCATCATCGCAATCGCTGCCCCTTTGATGCCGATCGCTGGGATGAGGGCGAGGTTCAACACGAGATTTGTAAGAAATGCGAGCGACGTTCCGATCGCAACCTTCTCCGTTGCCTCAGCCGCGTTCAACACGTAGGTGATGACATTTTCGTAGCCGCGAAATATGAACCCAAATGTCAGAATTGGGACAAGAATCCACCCCTCTGTGGCGACTTGTTCGGTAGCGAGCACACGGAGAATCGGTGAGGCGAGTAACGTGATACCGAAGAGGACCGGTATCACGAGGAGAACGTATCCCTCCAGAAAGTTCCGATAAAATCGCCTCACATCTGTCATCTCGTCGTTCTCCCACGCTGATGTAACGGAGGGATACAACGTCGAATTGAACATGCTCGTGAGGGTCGGAAATAGCACGGAGACGCCGTATGCTACCGAGTAAATTCCGACCTGTACCGGCGAGAAAAAGTACAAGATGACGAACTTATCCGTGTGAGACAACATCTGATTCGAGAAGTCGTTGAATATCATCGGCGTACTGTACGTGAGATATCGCTTGAAATTATCTGGCTCAGGCTTCCGGAGTCGATCCGGGATGTAAAGAAAGAAAATCGCTGTATAGACGACGAGCATCGAACCCAGGATTGCCAGCAATCCCGCGGCGATATTTTGCGTAACCGTCAGAATAGTCAATAACGCCACCGTTTCTAGGGTTTTCTCGGCCAAAGAGATGATCTCGAATTTCTTGACTCGATTTTCGGCTCGTGGAATGTTCTTTAGAATGCCCCCGATGATCTTCGCGACGATGATCATCGCCGCTATCACGGGCACGCTGAGTCCCAGCATCGATTTCGCTGGCGTCGAGAATCCGATGTACTCGATCAGGAGAGGAAACGCGAATCCAGCAATGGCTGCAGTAAAGAGGGCGATGAGCAGGAGGTCTGAAACCGTTTGCCCCTTTCTGTCTTCAGATGGGGTATATCGGACGAGCGTTCCGTGGAGATGCAAACCACCGACACCGCCAAATATCGCGATAAATGAGAATATCAGGGTCCAAATGCCGTAGATGTCGACGCCCAACAGCTTCGTGATGATCGGGACGACGAGGATGCCTCTGGCGAATAGGACGAACTTTCGGAACAGCGACACCCCCGAGTCGGTCAGGACCTTTCTAATCTCCATGCTATCGTCGCTACATCCACGCCGAAATCAGGAATCTCGTTGACATGATTTCTCCTTAGTCGCTGTATAGATGCCCGACGTTGGTACCATCCACTAAACCGAGTTTTGCTGAGACGTACATAGTTATCTAGAACTTTCCCCCAGGATAGAACCACGTACGCGGCGCACCTGTGAACGTGTCGCTCTTAGACCCAGACTGTCGGCTACGGGAGACCACTCACTCTTACCCCAATGGAGGAGATCACTCGGTTAGATATCCTAAATCTTCTAATCGCTGGTTTACGATCGTCGATTCGCTCGCCTGGACCTGCCTGTTCTTCCCCTCCACTATTGTCCGGCGCTCGCCGAATTCTAGCTCTAGCCATGGGACCTCAGTCAGTGACTTTACGTGCCGTTCACCTGGATGCCCATACAGTCCCCATTCTCCAAGCGCGTTTCCGTGATCTGCGGTGATGACCGTCTTTCCGTCGAGTTCCTCGAGCGCGTCGTCGATTGCGTCTAACACAATTTCGAGGTTTTCGCGGTAGGCTTGCCACACGAGCGATTTTTTGACCATGCCATCTTCGAGAAGACTCCAGACTGTTGGGTGCTCACGCTCATTCGCGATCACCCCATTGCCGGTTATCGACCCGTGTTCGATCGCTTGCCCTGTTTCACCAATAAACGGGTAGTGTGGTTGAATGTAGTGGGCAATTATCCGTTTATCAGGATACTTCTCGGTGGCTCTCAGGAGTCGTTCAGTGACCTTTTCGGGGGGAACCGTCGCCAGCGAGTCGTCCCAGCACGTCTCCCACAAGAACTCACATGCATAGAAGTTAGACGCGACATCGTGGTTAATGAGCTGTGGATTCGCCGATAGGTAAACAGTATCCAGAAACTGATCGTCAGCGAAGTTACTTCGCAAGAACTCGCCCGTATGAGTGCCCATCGAATTGACTGTCCGATACGTTCCTCGAATGTTCGAGACGTCTTCGAAGAGATCTGCCCGACAGCCATCGAGCACGAGTAGCGTATCCCAGTCTTCAACCATTACGTCGATCGCACGTCGTTGGTTCCATCGTTTCAGGAGGTACCAGAACAGGAGATCTGGTGACCGCAAGACAGTCGCTATCGTATTAGGATCCATACCCCTGTATTGATGGAACTCGGCTCTAAAAAGTATACACAGCCAATGGTGGCTGGTGCATCACGCCGAATCACTTACGTTGATGTGCAGTTGCGTCCGTCGGAACGCCTTGTCGGTTGATGCCTGTTCCGGTGCATCCCCTTCGTACAACAGAAACACCACTCGTAACTGGTCGCCTGTCATCGTCGGGGTTATCTCCTCCGTTCGTGTCCACGTCGTATCGTGAGTGAGATTTCCTGTTTGGATTCGATTCAGTTCTCGCTCCTCGATTATCCTCGTTGAATTGTTCACCTCCCGATACTCCTGAAGTTTGACGACGACGGTGTACTCCATCGTCTCGTACTCGAAATTTCTCACTCGGAGTGTGATCGGCCGAGACTCTCCGATCTGAAAATCGCTCGGATAGTCCGACATCCCGAGTTCCCCGTCGTCGTCTTCTGTGAGCAGGTAAAATTCCGTGTTTCGTGTCCCTGGCGGTGGCACAGTACTCACGTAGGCTACACTGATGATCGAAATGACCAGACCAAGGACGAGGAGGACGTTGAGTGCGCTGTCGATTCGAGAGTGATGCGTGAACAGTTTAGCACGGTTCGTCGCAATCCATTTGTAGATATCGACAGAGAATCGTTCCGTTTCAGAGACTCTCATACGCCTACCAGCGGCGATCACCGTTGCCAACACGGTGAACATGTTCACACTCACGATGAGTGGGATTCTTCGGATTCCCCACGGTGTGTTGTTGAGCACGACCGCGAGTAAGGCAACGATCGCGATACTCAGACCAAACGCGAGTCCGACTCGTTCGACGCCGGTAATGTTTTCGAGAACACGGTGTGTCGCAGGTTTACTTCGCTGTGTTTCGCCGTGTTCGGTTCCCTTCGGGAAAATAGCGGAGATAGCCGCGTACCCCGGTAAAAATACCACTAACAAGAATTCGAAGGACAGGCGGAACGGGTGTGTCGGACTCGGCGAAAAGGCTAACGAGAGGTCGATAAAGAGAATGAGTACAATCACGACCACAAGATCCTGTGGAGCCTTGCGGAGTAACTGAGAGAGACGTGTCCGAGGACGGTGAGTGAGCATTAGTTGGGGACCGGCATGGACACTCAATAGTATGCTGTTGGTACCACTAATTTCGCTATTTGTCCACTCTGGCTCAAGAGACCAGTTGCTGACACATAGTAGTCAGATTGAGACGACTGAATTTGTACCTGGTTCAGCCGCGGTCCGGATTGGTGCGCGATGAGACTACCAACACTCAAACGCATCCTCACAGACCCATACGAGATTCGACAGATTTTCAATTCACTGTACCGTTTGAGCCACTCTTCGTTTGGTTTCGACGCCCTTGCGGTGTGAAACCGGGATTTTGCCACCGTGTTTATCGATAGAGTGGACAACTAGCGACATTACGATCGGATACTGTTCGAACGGGCGTCTGATCAACCCAAACAGCGGCCGAGTTGACTCTGCTGTGACTGCCAGAGTAGTTGGGCACCGTTATCGTAGACCACCTGGTTCTCAGAGGGGTCGATCTCACACTCGTAGCCCCGGTATTCGAGATACTTCGTCAGGCGAGTTGAATAGAGTAGTGGGCCCGATTCTTGAAATTCGGGCTCGTCTTGGATCACAAATCGGATGTCCAGGGCGGCCGGTGTGGTGCGATGCCCGATTGGATACGGTGTATGTGGCGGGACGATCACACTCTCGGGTGCGTCGTAGTGGTCACCGACTGTCTGTCCAGCTTTGGTTTCGTCGTAGCTCATCGTATTTCCGCCCGCGACCAGCGTACTATTGACGTAGATATTAGCAAGAAGTACCGGTGAGAGGAGTGCGAGACAGATGAGTACTTTGACGACCAGATCCCGACGCGTTCTCAAGCCATAAAAGAACACCATCATCGGGAAAAACGCCACTTGTAACACCCTGAACCCGTACGTACTTTCCACCACCGCCGTGAACACGAGTATGAGTCCGCTCGCAATAATCAGCTCGATCCGATACTCACCGATACTCTTGGTAGCCGTTACCGGCTTCTTGATATCGGAAAATAGAAACGAAACGACGAGGAGGACGAAGACGGAGACGACCACGATTCGGCTCCCCCGCGTAACGGCGGCATCAACCAATTCCGGAACGAGCTCGTAGAGATAGTTGCTCTGTACCTCCGCTTCGCCACCACCGTCCAAAGAGTCGTTGATCGGGAGCAACGAGCCAAAGATACGAACGAACGGGTTCCCTCCAATCTCTGAACTCCCTGTTACAAACGAAATCACACGGGTGGGTGAATTCTTAAGGAAATAGACTATCCAGAGTCCAGTGATCCACAGATAGAATGTTCTTCCGTTCGAGAGCCACGCAGCCGGTGACACGAGCCGTTTCAGCAACAGGAGCGGATGGCGGAGTGTTCCGATCACTGTCGAGAAGGACTCGTCGTGCTCGTACGTTTGGAGTATCGACGTAATTCCCGGCCGCAACGAGAGCGCTATCAGGTAGAACACTGGGAAGACCGGGTGGGTTAAGACCAGCGTAACGAAGAACACCCCTTCGAGAAGACGCCACTGACGCCCATCTCTATTCATTAGGTAGACGAGCACAAAGAGCAGCCCTAGGGCGAGTAATTGCGGTACGAACTGGTTGTTGAGTGGGACTAACGAGATAATTAAATACGAGCTCGAAGCAACGAAGGCTAAAAAACCATTACCCAGGCGATAGGCGAACAGCCACACTGCGACCAGCAACAAGAGAAAATAGGTGAGGTGTCCGATTTCTGTAGTGTTGATGATGTTCTCAATGGAATAAATCCGGCTAATCGAGAGTGCATAAAAATAGTGCGCCGGCCAGTTCAAATATCCAAAATTGGGCAACAGGTCCGGATTCAGGTGGACGAATCGAGACATCAATGAAATATCGATTATTTCACCGGTACTATCGCCACCAAAGCCGCCGAAATACAATATCTGATAAGATGTGAGCGTAAAATAGAATACGAGCGTGGCGACGAAACTGCTGATCACCGAGGAGCCATAGTAAGCGAGCGCGACCGCTGACGCGATCGCCGTCACCAGGAGGAGCCAGTAAATGTACGTCTGGAGGATTTTGGCGCCTGGAAAGACGAGCGGATAAATCCGGTAGTAGACGATGGCAAAGAGACCCACTTGAAACGTCAAAGCAGTGAAAATTGCCTTCGAAAGACGGAGGTTGCCGAAATTGTTCGTGAATAGGACTCCGTTTTCTACGTAGAATTTGGGTTCGCTGGAAGAACGGTCCACGACATCTGATGCCATTACCGAAATCGTGCCGCGGCAGCCAATATTGTTATAGAGAGATTTCGTAGATTCCCTCCGAGACGTCGTCTCCATCTCAACGCTCTGGATCGACAGTGCTCGGAGACTAACGTACTGATTCACTCACCTCCCGAAACGGGACAGTTGAAGCCGGCTTATCTCTGAGAATGCCTGACTGCGCTCCCCTGACCCCGGAGTATTTAGTCTGCTTATAGTCTTGGTGGGAACCACAGCGCAATGTGCAACTGGCTTCTCCACTCGATCCAATCAGTCGACGAAATCCGCCGGTAGGATGGAGACGGATAAGGCCTGACAACGATAATATACTAGGACTATACTAAAGCACGAACCGATCAACATCAGTGAATACCATCACTCCGAGGATGCCGACGCGATGCCACCAAACTGTAATTCCGCAATTCCGCCCCGTTTTCGCTGGCGACCCGACGTTCTCTCGTCTCCAGCCCACACGACGCCGATTGGTGGTACTAACGCGAATGGTTGCGGGTGCCAAGTTGGATCGCAGGCGTGTTGGAACACGCTGACCTGCTATGGAATCCTCACACCTAAAACATGAAATTGCAAACCGTTTCACAGACTGGCAAAGAACTCACCGATTTGGTTCAACAAGGCACTGACGTTCTCCGAAATGAAGGAATCGTTCCATTCGTCTCGGTTTCGTCGTTGTACGCAGGACGACCGCTGTGGAATACCGTTACGTCTCGACGGCCGCTCGGAACCAATATCTTCGAACGCGAGTGGGATTTGCTGATCATTCTCGATGCGTGCCGCGTCGACGCACTTCGGAAATACGCCAACACGGTCGATTTTCTCGGCTATCCCGAGCGGATGTGGTCGGTCGGTAGCATGTCGTACGAGTTCGCTCTGAACACGTTCCGCACACAGTACAGCGACGTTATCAGCGAGACCGCGTACGTGTGTCGGAATTCGTTGCCAGATAAGATTCTCGTCGACCAGATTCATACCAACGGCCGAGATAGTGTCACTCCACTGTCTCAGGGGTATCCGAAATGGGATACGGTAACCGCCGAGACCTTCGCACACTACGAATTAGTTCGTCCCATTGCGAATCACGCCGACAAGGCACTGCACCCTGATTGTCGAACCGTCCCACACGTCGCCACTGACCGAGCGATAGCGGTGGGTAGATCCGGTGATTTTGACCGGATGATTGTACACTACAACTCGCCGCATCTCAGATTTATCACGAACGCGATCGACTGGTCTCCAGACGAGACCTCGATGGAGACACTCATGAACGGGCCAGATCCGATTCGGGATCTCGAACCCGAAGAAAAATCGTACAAACCGGTGAAACGAGGAGAGGTCTCGCGTAAGACGATGTTCGAACTGTATTACCGAGAACTCCAGTTCATCATGGATTACGTTCAGATTCTCCTCGAGAACGTCGACGCGGAGAACGTGGCTATCACAGCCGACCACGGAGAAGGTCTCGGTGAAATGGGTATTTGGGGCCATCCGTTCGGGTGGCCGTTCCCGCCTGTCAAGACAGTCCCCTGGGCAACGACGACCGCGAGCAACGAGGGGACGTACGACCCACACTTCGAACCAGTAAACCGGCAAGAGAGTGACGAAGAGCACAAGGAGTTCCTCAAAGAGATGGGATACCTTTGAGACTTTTACTGGTCTTCGTTCGACCGAACTCTCATAGGAGATTATCGGAAAATATCCCGTAATCACTGGTTGACAGCCGCTGGGGTGCAAGAGGAGCCGCACGTGCTGGTAACCTTGGGTTCCTCGCTGAAAACGGTGCGTCCCCTCGGTTTGTTCCCCCGGACGGCTTCAACGGCAGGGTACTCAACATCTAACACATCTCGGGGCCTCTTCGAGGGGACCGACATCGACCTCCGGGCGTCCGGTACTACCGCTGGATTGCGGTTCGACTTTGAGGACCGCTTTCATATCCAGGACATCAAGTTCATCGACCGGGGGACCCACTCCGACGTGCCGAACGCGCTCAACCTCACCGTCAGTAACGAGTCGGGCGTCGGCATCGTCCGCAACGCCGTCGCTAAACAGGCTTCGTGCATCGGCGAGTACAACATAGGAAACCGGCGCAATGGTGGCTACGTCGGTCGGGAAACGTATGGTACGGTCCGGTTCGAGGACTGGCGATTCAAGGAGTTTGGGAACAACGGTCTGTGTGTTGGTCGAACACCTGGGAAGGTCGCAGGTATACCGGAACAACAACATATCGCAGGTCAGGTTGGCCGGGAGAGGGAGCTACGTCCGCGAGGCGTGGATCGAAGTCGATCTCGAGAGAGATTCAGGTACACCGTCGGCTGATACGGCCCACAACACCAGAGGCATCGTTATCGACTCCGGGAGCATCCGACAGCACCCCGGCGCCGAGGTGCGAAACTATGAGACCCTCTTCGAGACTATCAACAACTCCACTGGAGCCGTGTGTATCGTCGACTGGTCGGAGATGAACCCGCCAGGTATTCTATCTCGAAGACTCGACGATGGCGATGAACGCCGATTACCGAGCGCCCTATTCGGAACGCGGCCCCATCCACGTCACCAATGTAACGGTCACTGGGGTAGCTAGTGGGAGTACAGCGGTTCATATCCGTGGTACTCTCGTGAATTACTCAACATTCGAACACGTGTGCACCGGACAGACAGGCGTGAATCAGAGCGGCCTACTGGTAAACCCTGCCAACTGCTCCATCAGTGACTCGAAGGTGAACGTGACTGGCAAAGCGTGGATAGAGCAAAACGGAGGCTCGATCTGCTCCTCGAACATCACCTTCGACGGTTCCTACACCAGTAGCGAGCAGCTGATCGCCGATGTTCGCTCCGGAAGGGGCAACACCCTTGTGAACGGGCTCAGCCTCAATCGTGGGCATCGCTGACGTCAACCCTAGTCGGGCCCTCTATAACCAGAATTAATTGTATTAGTTCCCAGACAGTTGGCGTTCACGCCAGGAAGGTAGTCACACTGGTTTGTCGCATGATTGCAGCCGACGTATGACCGCCTGCGGTCCGTGCGGTGAGTCGAATCCGTCACCGACTCGTGCATGCTCGCCGTGTCTCGCTGTGGCTCAGCCGACCTTAGAGGTGGCAGCACGCGCCGAGAGCCGGGGCGAAACGTTCACCGACTGCGCTAGTGCAATCTCGACCAGCAGGTCAGTGAGATTCACCTTGTCGGCCATGAACGAATCACGTCGCTCCAGCCACGAGTCGTGCTCGCCACCCTCCAGCAACAATCTCGCCCGTGACAGGACTGCGTCGAATTCGGCGAAATTAGAGATAAGCCCCTGCCGTTCCAGCTCAAGGAAGTTACCCATGTCGTCGCCGCCGGCAAAGGAGTTCGAACGGATAGCTGGTGTTCCCAGTAGCGCAGCCTCGGTGACCATCGTCTGGGTGTCCGCGACGAGCAGTTCCGCTTCAGCGAGCACGTCGTGTAAGAGAGCCGGGTGAGCGTCGTACGGTCGGGCCGGGAGGTCAGCGAAGTCAAGGTCGCCACCCTCATCGGAGACAAACACAGTCACAGAGTCCGCGAGTTGTTCGATCAGGCGACGCCGTTGTGATGGAGTGAACCCGGCGACACCGACATCGTGGTGAGAGCCGAAGGCGTTGAACCGCAGCAGAACGAACGGGTCATCGCCGATACCGAGCCAGTCACGCACATCGGGTCGCGACGAGAACACCTCCGGATGCAAGTATGCACACTCGTTGAAGCCGTTAAAGGTGTAGTGGACGGAACCCAGGTCCGTTCCGTAGGTGTACGGCGTCAGAATGGCGTCGACGAACGGACGCGAAATGCCCATATCAAGGGTTTCGACCTCGGAATCGGTGACCAGGACCGTCGTTGCCCCTGTCAGCAGCCCGGCGTGGGCTGCGTAAGCGCCGTATCCGAATATGAAATCGGGAGCAAACCGGCGGGCTGATCGAATGATGCGAGCATAATGCCCAGGCAAGCGACGGAATAGCGAATACTTGCTAGTGCCGCACGTCCCGTACTCCTCATACGGGAGGTCGTACCAGTCGAGTAAGTCGATTGTACAGCCGTAGTCTCGTGCGAGGATGAGTACGTCGTGACCCCGTCGCTCAAGCTCCCTCACGACATACTTGTACACATGCACGTGCTTCGGCGTGTTCGTGAACACTAGGTAACGCATCTGCCCCGAACAGACCACGCCACAGCTGTTTGTTAGTTCCACTGTATCTACGTAAATCCGAACATAGCGACGACAGAAACCGTCAACGGCGTCAGTACCGTCTGTCGATTTCTCAGTAATCGAGAAATAACAATGCGCACTGCTGCGACAGTTGCACCACTAAATGAGAGGCATTAAGCTTGGAATTCTGGGTGTCGGCCACATTGGCCTCGTTCATCTGCAGTCGGCCCAGGTGCTCGATGGAGTCTCCGTCGTAGCAGCAGCCGATGCAGTATCATCGAATCGGAAACTCGCTCGACAGCAGGGAGTTCCGCAAATCTACTCGAACTATGAGGACCTCCTAGACAATGAAGCGGTCGACGCGGTGGTAGTGGCACTCCCGCCGTCCCTCCATGAGGAGGCAACCACCCGGGCGGCGGAAGCGGGCTGTGATGTATTCGTCGAGAAGCCCTTTGCTCGTTCCAGTTCCGAGGCCAAGCGGATGATCGAAGTGGCTGACGACGCCGGCGTCTGGCTCGGGGTCGACCATACGCTTCGCTATCAGTCCGAGATGACCACAGTGAAAAGCGCGTACGATGCCGGTCGAATCGGACACGTTCCGCTCTGTCACGTAGCCAGGATCAACAGCGGCCCGTTCGACCCGCCGCCACCCACTGACGCTGTTCCGGAATGGCCCCTCGACCCACAGGCGACCGGCGGCGGCGCCGTGATGGACCTCGGCGTTCACCTATTCGATCTTCTGGAGTGGCTATTCGGAGAGATGGAAATCTGTCACGCCGAACTCGATCGGCAGCTCGACGTCGATTATGAGACCAGCGCCTCCATAATGCTTCGATCCTCGACGACCGGGACGGTAGCTACGATGCACTGTGGGTTCTACCAATGGGAGACGCCCCCGGAGGTCAATATGCGAGTGGTGCTCGACGGGGTGGCAGACACCATCGAAAGTACGGATTACGTCCCCGACTTCTACCGACACGTGGGGACAGCCGCCCTCAAGAACATCGCCAAGCGATTGGTTGGTTCGGACCCTGACTACTTCGAACCGACGTACTACTATCGCGCCCACTATAGGGCACTCAGAGATTTTCTCGACGCCGTCCTCGCTGATCGCGCGCCGCCCGTAGGTGGTGCCGAAGGACTCCGGACACTCGAGCTCGTCGAGGAAGCGTACCGGTGTGCCGGCGCAACGACTAGGGACCAGCACCAAATTCCCCCACTCGAGCGTGAGTATCGATGACGTCAGTATACTGTGAACCACTGTCGCAGCCTGAACCGGCCGAGATTCGAGACGGCATCGCACGACTCGTCGATGCCATTGGGTTCGACCCAGGTGGTCGTGTCCTGTTGATTCCTGACGCCCACTATCCGTACCATCCGAGTACGGGGCAGGTGACAAACCCGGAGGTAATTGAACAACTCATCGACATGTTGGAGGCCGACGTGGTAATCGGGCTCTCGGGGTCGGAGTACATTGACGCCGAGCGAGTTGGGCGCTATCTTGGCTACGAACGGCTGTCGACTCGCACTGGATGCTCACTCATCAATCTCGATTATCAACCCCGTATCCAGAAACAGCTCCGTGTTGTCGGAGGATCGGTTGACCTTGCAGTTCCTGAGCCATTGGTGAGCGATGCCGTCGTCGTCGTTCCGACCATGCGGAGTTCTCAGACGTTTGGCGTTGCAGCCGGAATGGTCACGCTCGCGCGGGCAGTTACTGACACACCGAACCGCCAAACCATATTGGCGACGACCCGGTGCTGCTGGCCCGACTTCACACTACTCGATGGCACGTTCGCATACGCCGAGACACCGCAGAAACGCTGCATCCTCCTTGCGAGCGAGGACATCGTCGCCCTTGGAAGATGGGCGGCGGATGCACTCGGGGTGAAGCGGTCGGCGGCTTCCCACCTCGAATCCCGGTCTATGCCGCCCTCACTGAGACGACGCTTCTCCGAGGCGGTATCCAGACATCGGGCGGACGGGACGGCCGATCCACTCACCAATCTGTACCGGTCGTATGCTCGGATTTCAGGCGACCTGCTACCGCCGCAGATGATACCTCATGAGGACAGTCCATGAGTTCGGCTCTCGTGACCGGGGCAACTGGTTTCCTGGGGAGCCAGCTCTGTCGAGAACTCACCGATGATGGCTGGTCAGTGACGGCGTTGCGGCGACATTCCTCAGACGTACGACGGTTGCAACAACTCGACCTCTCGATCGCGACCGCCGATATCCTCGATGCCGAGGCCGTTCGTTCGTCCGTCGCCGGCACCGACTACGTCTTTCACCTCGCCGGACTCGGACTGCTTGATGCAACCCCCAAACGGGTTCTTCACGTAAACGTCGAGGGGACCCGAAACGTCTTGGATGCATGTACAGCGTGCGATGTCGAGCGTGTCTTGTTCACGTCGACTGCCGGAACACGCCGCCGCGAGAACGCTCTGGCGACCGAAACAGATTTCGCCGAACCTGTCGGCGCGTACCAGACATCGAAGGCTCGGGCTGAGGTGCTCGTCGACGAATATGTCGCCTCAGGTGGAGACGCGGTGACCGTTCATCCAACTTCCGCCTTCGGGCCGGGCGACGAGCGGTTCACTGCTCGGTTACTCACACTCGCGACAAACCCGAAGATGGTGGCCTACCTCCCCGGTGGTGCCAGCATCGTCAGCGTGCGTGACATCGCCCGCGGGCACGTCGCAGCGATGACCGGCGGCACCCGCGGGGGACATTACATCCTCGGGGGTGAAAACCTCAGTTACGAAACTGCCCTCGAAATCCTGGCGCACCTTAGTGATGGCACCGCACCCTCGGTGTGCCTACCACCGAGTTTGGTCCATCTCGCAGGCCGCGTCATCGGTCCCATGAACGATGTTCTTGGAACGCGACTGTTTCCGGGAAGCTTCGAAATGGCCAAGCTGACAACCCGGAAGCTGTTCTACTCTTCTGTGAAGGCCGAACGCGACTTCGGCTACGACTTTCGGCCGTTTCGTGAGCACTCTCCCGAGGCAATCGAGTGGTACCTCGGAGCGCACGGGTGATCGCTCACTACCTCAGAGTCTCTCCTCAGTCAACTGTGGACGCATATCCAGATGAAATGACTGGAGTTTCTGCGGACGAGATGAGCTTCGAGAACGGCCGTCAACACATCGACCGGTCAGACCAGACTGTCGTAGATCTCGACGAGCTCATCGATGACATGAGACCACGAGTATTGCCGTTCGATAGCTCGTCTGTTGGTCTCTGCCATTCGTCTCTGTCGTTCCGGTTCGGTCACGAGCGTCTCGATTGCGTCAACGAGCTCGTCGATGTCTCCGGGCGTGACGAGGATGCCGTTCTCTGGGCCAATCACCTCTGGGATTGAACCGACCGAGGTGGAGACGACAGCGTTCGCACCAGCCATCCCCTCTAGGAGCGCGAACGGGAGTCCCTCCGCGTACGTCGGTAGCACGTAAATCGATCCGTCTCCAAGGAGAGACCGTTTGTCGACTTCCGAGAGATAGCCCAGATACGTCACTTCGTCGTACTCCTCCTCGAGTCGTCGAATCTTCTCCGCCAGGGGCCCGTCCCCACCGATGGAGACGCGGACCGAACCTGGGTATCGCTCGGCAACCCGTTCGATGGCGGCAGCGAGGTCCATCACACCCTTTCGGGCGATAAGATTGGAGACGAAGACGATATGTGGTGGTTCACTCGTCGGATCGGCAGGGAACGTCTCCGGATCGACTGCGTTCGGTAATACGTGTATCTTGGAACGGTCAGATTGACGTGAGACGACGTCTTTCCAATACTCCGACAGCACGATGATGCCGTCGCTCGCGTCGAACACCCGCCGCTGGATGGCCGCCACGACAGAGGAGTCGGTTTGCATAAACTCGTCGAACGAGGAGCCATGGACGTGGAGAACGATTGGAACATCCCACACCAGGTTGGTGAAAAAGACGTACAGTGACTTGCGATAGAACGAGAACCGGTGGGACGTGTGGATGTGGACAAGGTCCGGTTGGTCCCGGCGCGTGAACTGGAGGAACGCGGCCAGGCCGGTTAGGACAGCGCGGAGGTTCCGGAGTCGCCCGGCGCCGAGAGGTGGGACGCGAGTGTCGTGGGTCGATACAGCGACCCGCCCACTGAGTTGGTCGATCTGTTGCTGGATGTAGTTGTGTACACCGCCGCGTTGAAACGGTCCGACGATTAGAAGGCTCATGTTGCCGTCGGGAGGGACCGAGCTCTTGTCCGCTGGCGCATTCGTCGTCTCTCGTTCGGGTGCGACTGCGGTTGGGGACGCCATGAGTAGATTTACGGAGGAACAACAGAGACGCGAATTGTTATTTCGGGCTTACACCCGGAATGCGAAGTCTAGGAAACCGCCAATTGGGGGGGGATTGTGTTGGGCCGCCAGCCGGAGACTGTACTGAAGCTACCCCGAACCCAGCAAACGACTGTTGCGGTGATGACCTGCTAGTAGAGTCCACGATATCGGTGAGTAAGGACCGAGGGGGGGAGAGGTCAGTGAGATAATGATCGACGCCTCTCAGGGCTCCACTCCTCGACGTGACGATTAGCTACCGACTCGCGCGAACGTGGTACACGCCGGTTCTGAACCCCGAAGGCTTCCCGAGCGGAGTCACCGAGAAGCCGGCCTCGCGGAGGTACTGCTCCGTCTCCTCGACGGTCGTGTCGTATCGCTTCGCCTTGTTCGTGTGTAGTTCGAGATAGACCGTTTCGACAGCCTCAAGCGCCGCCCCAAACCCACGCAAGACTGGTAGCTCTGCACCTTGTACGTCGATTTTCACCACCTCTGGGTGGGGGTACCCCTGTTGGATCATCGTCTCCGCTCGACGGCAGTCGATCTCTTGGCCCTCTGCGTCCGACAAATAGTAATGGCCGGCACCGACCTGGTCGAACTCCGAGGAAAAATCAAGTGCTAATTGGCACTCCGCATCTGCATCCCAGAGCGCGACCGGTGCGACATGCCACTTGCACTCCGGATCGTTCCTGGCGAGATTCTCCCGCAGCCGCGCCTGGTTGTTCGGTTCTGGTTCGAAGCCAACGACGGCACCCTGTGGCAGCACGCTCGCGGCGAGACAGCTGTAAACTCCAACGTTCGCCCCGACATCCCAGAACACGGTATCGCCGTCGAGATCAGATAGCAACTGTCCGAGTACTGCACGCTCGCCGTGGAGCTGCCGGACGCGTTTGTACTCGAACCAGTTCGAGACCGCCATCTCGGCGGCGCTGTTACCTACGTTGATCCGATACCGCCAGCCATGAGGCCACATCCGGAGGACGAGATACGTCTGTCTGAGCGCTGTGGCAACGCCATATCGTTCCAGTACGTCCCATGCCCGGGCTGGAACGGAGCGGGACCACGTCATTGCAGGCTGTTCAATACACGGACCCTCCAGATCGCATACTCCGGACCACGTCTATGCTCCGTGGGATGATGCCCAGTGCAGGCAACGGGTCAGACGGGTCAAGCGTTTCTTCGCGTGTAGTTGCGAAGGAGGTGATAAACGGAGCGATGGCCCAATAATTCCCCTGTGACAGATTTTCTCGCAGCCAGAGGATGTCCTGGTAGAACAACTTCCGCTGTTTGACATCCGTCCGATAGCCATCTGGCCGTCGAATCGACGCCTCTGGGTCAACGAGTTGTTGATAGTGTAACCAGGGGATGTCGACGCCGCTGTTGACTGTCAACGCCGTCGACCCCCAATACCGCCCGTTCACCTCGAGGAGATAGAACTCGTTTGCGGGCGTCCGCATGAACTCGACGTGGACTGGCCCGACCCACCCGAGTGCGTTAACGATCCGGTCGGCGTACTCCCGCATCTTCGGTTCGTGGATGCCTTTTCGCACGGACCCCACGCCACCGGAGGGTGGATACACCCGGTATTTCTCGTGCTGGAACACGGCGACGAGGCCGTCGCCGTCTGCAAGACCGACGGTGCAGACCGTCTCTAGACCGTCGATGTACTCTTGGACAAGTGGGAGTTGTTCTTGGAGCGCGACGTTGCTGTCGATGATCTCAGAATACCGTTCGAAAAGATCTTCCTCCGGACCGATGTAGTTCGTCCCCGCAATCCGGTTCGTATGGCTCTTGCCATCCGCATCGATATACGTCGTGCGCCGTGGTTTGATGACGACTGTATGCGACCGGTCGGCGTCGATGGTGGCAATTTCGTCCAGCGATTCCGGGGCGGTGGTCTCCGGCGCGGGAACGTCGATGTCCTCGACGAGCTCGAACAGGCGGCCCTTATCATTTGGGAGGAGATACGTCTCCCAGTCTTCAACGCCAATTCTTGTCCCCGTTGCCTCGAGTTGTTCCTTGTGTTTGGATAGAATCGCTGTCATCAAGTCCGTGACGCAGAAGACGGCAGCGTAGTTGTTCTCCTCGAGGTGCTGGGTGAGGTCTTCGACGAACGCCGATTGGTCCGCGGCGGGATCGGGGTGCACGTACGAGGAATCAGCGTACTTCGAGAGCATGCCTGGGAGATAGCGTTTGTTTCCACCCGCGGTCACCGAGAGGCCCTTTCTGCCTAACGTGCGGATGACTGCCAGTGCGTTTTGTCCTTGAGCGTCCAGCACGAGGACACGGGCTCCAACCATAGCACGACCGATGGACGTAGGTACATCTTAGTATGCGCCACTTTCAGAACTGGTAGGAAGGATACGGCTCGGCGGACTCAGTTAGAGCAGGTTGAAGTGCTAGAATTCGGGGCGTGTCGCATCACTGGGATGGGTCCGTCCGAACTGGTTGACGCCGGGTCCATATCGGGCGGCAAGATACTCGGAAAGCGCGTAGGCCATCCACGCTTGGCACCATCGCATGAGCGTGATTCGCTTCGTGTAGAAGCGGTGTTGGCGGAAGAAGAACCGGCCATCGCCATCCGACAGATTCTGGCACGCCCATCTGATGATCTGCCGGGCGAAGTCGAACTCCCCAGCGTACGTGAACACGAGGATGCCTTGTGCTGCTGCGTGGATATCACGGGGATACTCGGACGTCTCGTCCCAATGTGGCGCACCCGACGCATCGAACAAGGTGGTCCGATAGAACTCAAGGGCGCGCTCGTATGTGGATGTGAACATCGATGACCCGGTGACATCCCGGTGGCGTTGGAAAGCTTCAATGATGAACCCATTGTGATGGTTGTCCATCGAGAGATGCGACGAGTCGGCCGGGACGCGATAGTACCAGCCTCCTATAGAGGTCTGTTCGCTGGCAATGTATCGGAGGAGCTCCTCGCCGTATCTCAGGAGTGACTCATCGTCGAAGTAGGCATACAGGTCGATGAACATCCGGGCTGCAATCGCTCCGGCATTGAGGGTGTATGCATCGTCTGGATGCTTTGGGTAGTACGTGATTTTTGCCCCGGCATCCACCTCGCGATACTCCATGTCATCGACGGCCCACTCGACTGCTGTGCGGGCGACCTTCGCGTATTCGCAGTCGAGTGTAGCTCCCCGGAGTAAAGCCCTGACAGCATAGGACGTCGAGACTAAGTCCGGGTCGTTGATCGGGCCTTGATGGTGAAGTCCTTGGATAGTGTGCTGGTGACCCCCACAGAAGCCGCTGAATCCATTGCTCTGGTTGTCGATGAGCCAATCGAGCAGTGGTCGAACCTCGTTTCGATAGTCGACAGGTTTCAAGCCAGGGGTGTCCCCGTTTATGTTCTGGCTCTGGTGATCGATGACATCCGCCGCGGTGAGGTTCGCCATTGCGAACAGCGCGGTGCCCTTGAAGTTGCGCCGCTGTTCGACCAGGAACAGCGGCCGGAGATTTATCGGCGCACGTTTGACGGTCTCCTGGACGGCGAGGTTCAGCCACTTGCTTTCCACTGGGAGCGCCTGGAGCAGCCGACTGCTCATGCCATCGACGTAATCCCACCCGGCGTACTCACGTTGTCGCGCGTACGCTAGAGTGTCGGCAAGCGTGTGTTGGATATCCACCGCAGGATCGACGTTGACCGTCGAGGGCCGGGATTCGGATCGCGACATGTTCCTGAACACGCGCTGGAGTCCTACTTTGTAATGAGATAATTATCGAGAGGAGTCGACCTACGATCGACTCCGTTTCAGAGGACTCCCCAATGATTGGTCACGTCGGGTATCGATGTCTTGAACCGGCAACCGCTTGGAGAGGGAGGGTCCTGGCCCGTAGCCCGTGAAATGGGCAAAGCCCTGCAGGAATCGGGTCACGCACGCAGAAGCGTTTCTCCCAGTAACTGTCGGTACTGCAGTGGGTACGCCTGGAAATATGGATGTGGAGATAATCTCCTATACAACAACTAGTCGCCGAAAGAAGTGGAAGTTCACAGCCGTCCAGACTGCCTCAGCTTGAGATAGGACGGATCATCTCGGCGAGAAGCTGTACACCTGGGTGCCCATCGAGCAGCCAGAGGGTCGCCGCCGTCGCAACGAGAAGGACATCCATAAGGAGATACTCGAGTCCAGGTTGCGTGCCCAGAAACGAGCCGAATTCGCCCAATCGGTGGATGAGCTGTGAGAAGAAACCGGCACCATTGGGTGGGTTGCTACTGACGGGGCTTGATGCAATGGAGCCTGGGTTCGAGACCACCCGTTGGGGGCCAGGCCAGAGGATTTTTCCCCACGCGAAATGGCCGGCGCCGAGAAGCATCGGGTAGGCGAGATCGCCGAGAAGATGCGATAGATAGCCGATCGCGAATGCCGCGGTTACGGATGGGTACCCGACGCGACCAGCGACAATGCCGACGACGAAGACGAGCATGAGTGCGACGAGGATCGAATGCGCGATCGAAGTGCCAGATAGGACATTGAACTGCCAGGCGAGGGGTTTGTCGATGAGGTCAGGGAGTTGCGTTGCTAACGCCACCGTGAGTACGGCGGCGTCTGTCGGTGGTGCCCCCGTTTGGCCATGGCAGTACAGCGAGAGGAGGAGATACCCAACGGCAAGATGTTCCCAGGGCCACATGACTCAGCACCCACCCCAGCCCCGCTTCGACAGGTGGTCATCGCTCATACACGGTAACGGCGCGCGGAGAGCTATTTCGTTATTAACGGTGTACCTAGAATAATTCCGGATTTCCCACTGTGAGACACTGAGTCGACTACTCACTGAAGCAGTCCGAAGAGACTCGTATTCCAGGGCGAAACGACCCTGATGCAGAGAATCAGTGAATCAACTTTCGCTGGTTAGACAGGCCGCAGTCGCGCGAGCGGCACACATTAGTTGTAAATAATGTTATATTTTCCGGCGGGCGCTAATTTTTCCAATCGATGAAGGCAGGTGATAACAATAGTTGATAGCGGGCAACCGACCGGTGAAGTCAGCGAATCGGACCGATAATCTATCACGAACCATGCATATCCTAACAGTCGTTGGCGCCCGTCCGCATTTCATCAAGGCTTTTCCAGTCTCCAATGAACTGCCTGACTCATACGAGGAAGTCCTCGTCCATACAGGACAGCACTACGATGACGTACTGTCGCAAGTGTTCTTCGACGAGCTGCCGATTCCCGAGCCGGACTACAATCTCGGTGTGGGCTCAGGGGGACACGCCGAACAGACCGCAGAGATGATGACTCAGCTAGATGCGCTCATCGAGCAAGAGGCCCCCGATACAGTCCTCGTCTACGGCGATACGAACTCCACGCTCGCTGCAGCGCTGGTTGCGGCGAAACGCAGCCCGCAGCTCGTTCATGTCGAAGCCGGACTTCGGAGTCACAACTGGGAGATGCCCGAAGAGGTCAACCGAGTGGTTACCGACCACATCTCCGACCGCCTCTGTGCCCCGAGTAAATTGGCAGTCAAGATACTCCACGATGAAGGGCTATTCGATGGGGTCTATCTAACCGGAGATGTGATGTACGATGCGTTGCTCCAGATTAAAGAGCGCGCTCTTGCCCAATCGACAGTCCTCGACGAGTTGGGCTATGCAGATGGCGAATACATTCTGGCGACGGTCCATCGCCCAGGCAACACCGACGACGAGCGTCGACTCAGCGCCATCATCGAGGGGCTAGCAACAGCGCCCCTTCCAGTCGTGTTTCCCGCCCACCCACGTACGGTCGAGGCGCTTCAGCGGCACGGGCTCTGGGAGCGCACCACCGATTCGCTGCACCTAATCGACCCAGTGGGGTATCTGGATTTCGTGCGGTTGCTGCACGGGGCCGAACGCATCGCAACTGACTCGGGGGGAGTGCAGAAGGAGGCGTTCTACCTTGATGTTCACTGTGTGACACTTCGTGATGAGACCGAGTGGATGGAAACCGTCGAGTGTGGATGGAATGTCCTCGTCGGCGCAGATCGAGATGCGATCAGTCGCGAGTTGCGTACTGAGGTGTCTCATTCGGAGAAACCGACCCTGTACGGAGGTGGAACGGCAGCGAAAGAGATCGTCGACGTCATTGGGGATCAGTAAGGGGCAATGTGCGACGACTACACCTTTTACTTGTGTCTCACACACGACGTAGATCGGCCATACAAGCGGCTCCACCACACGCTCTACTACACGCAGGCTGAGCGGTCGCTCTCACATCTGAAGTCGTTGCTTCCCTCCGTGAATCCGTACTGGCAATTCGAGGACATCATGGCGATTGAAGAGGAGTTCGGGGTGACCTCGGCGTTTTACTTCCTCAACGAACAACACATTCTGCAGACGTGGGAGCCGAGACGATGGCTCCGCCCAATCGAATGGGTCCAGTTTCTCGGCCGATACGACGTCACGTCACCAGCAATTGCAGACATGATCCGAACGCTCGACGCTGGTGGATGGGAGATCGGGATTCATGGATCGTTCCACTCGTACGACGATCGAGCGCGGTTGCACCACGAGAAAGAGGTGCTAGAAGCAGTTGCAGGGACCGATGTCGTCGGGGGGCGGCAGCATTACCTCCGCCTATCAATCCCCGAAACCTGGAGACACCACCGGGCGATCGGGCTCGACTACGACGCAAGTCTGGGCGACAGTACGCGGTACGGATTTCATCACGGATATCATCCCGTGACGCCGTTCGACGATGACTTCCTCGTGTTCCCGCTCACGTTGATGGAGCAGGCGCTCGAACAGCACTCCAGCGTCGAAGCGCGTCGTGCGGTGTGCGACCGGTTACTCACCGAAGCAGCAGATCACCAGGCGGTGATGACAGTTCTTTGGCATCCACGATATTTCAACGAAGAGGAGTTCCCGGGGTTCCGATTCCTGTATCGGTGGCTTATCGAGCGAGCTCTCGAGTTGGGGGCGTGGGTTGGGCCTCCGGGGGCCCTCTGCGAGCGATTTCAGTCGTGAGAGCTGTCCGCCGACAGCCAAGAGCAGTTCGAACTGTCTCCGGCTCATGTGCCCAACATGAATGGTCACGTACAGAACTCCAGTATCTGCTGCACTTACCCGCAGATCTCGGGTATCGAATCGGTACGGCAGCCGTCCCCGCTTGCGTGAGGAGTGGTGATTCGGCCTGCATGGCGTCCCCTCAGGCGTTTTCCGGTTCGCTGCTTCCTTGACCACTGCACGCTGTCTAATAGTGGACCAGAAGGGAGCAATGCGTCGTGAGCGGGTATTCCGAGGCAATCAGGGATATGTTGGGTATAACAATACGACTCCCAGGCAGACTGAAAGTACGCCATGAAAGCGGTAGTGCTCGCAGCCGGTCGTGGGACGAGACTGCGACCGCTTACGGACGACAAACCGAAGGCGATGGTCGAGGTCGACGGCAAGCCGATTCTCACCTACTGCCTGGAGACCTTGAGAACACTCGGGGCAACCGAGTTCATCATCGTAGTGGGATATAAAAAAGAGAAGATTATCAAGTACTACGGGGACGAGTATGCTGGGGTTCCGATTACCTTCTCGCATCAGCGAGAGCCGAAGGGCTTAGCTCACGCGTTGCTCACCGCTCGACCACACATCGATGGCGACTTCATGTTGATGCTTGGAGATAATATTTTTCGGGCCAACCTGAGCGACGTCGTGCGGCGTCAAAACGAGGCGCGGGCTGACGCGGCGTTCCTCATCGAGGAGGTGCCGTACGAGGATGCGAGTCGGTATGGGGTCTGTGAGACGAACGATTTCGGTGAGATCGAGCGGGTGATCGAGAAGCCGGACGAGCCACCATCGAACCTAGTCATGACGGGATTCTATACGCTCTCCCCAGCGATTTTCCCCGCCTGTGAGCTGATTCAACCCTCGAACCGGGGAGAATACGAAATCAGCGAAGCGATCGACCTGCTAATTCGGAGCGGGCGGACGATTGATGCGATCCGATTGCAGGGGTGGCGAAAGGATATTGGGTATCCGGAAGACCGAGACGAGGTGGAACAACGCCTCCAGGCAGCGTCAGTACAATCAGACGAGTTCTCGAGTACGGTGCACTAGGAGCCGTTCCGGACTGTGACGTAGGCTGTGGCCCTCGACTGTCCCATGTGTGGGCAGGTTCGAGTACGCTGACGAACGGAACGCTCGTGTGCTGCACACATTCAATTAACCAGGGGCGGATGCTCTGTCTCTGATGTAAACGTCAGGGCACTCGGACTCGGTCAGCTTCAGGCAACCACGCTGCGGTGTTATTTCAACCGTCTACGGCCTCGTGTTACGTACTCACCCACTTGGTACCGCTGTAAGACGAGTTTTACGAGGAGTGGCAGGGCAACAGAGAGGAAGTGCGTCACCGGGTTACGTCGGTCCGTTTCGATATTTTCATACCGAACGTCGATCGGTGCTTCGGTGACCCGGAGTCCGTTAGTCGTGGCAGCCGCTAGCATCTGGCTCTCGACAGCGAACCCATCAGTCCGAATGTCGATTCGTTCGATCGCGTGTTCTGAGAGCGCGCGGAAACCACTCTGGGAGTCACTTACGTCCAGTTCGGTCACCTTCGACGTCAGGAGATCCAGACACCGTTGGCCCACCCGTCGATAGCTCGGTGTCTCCTCCTTACGCCGGCGCTCGAGGTACCGACTCCCGACGACGATATCCGCTTCCCCATCGAGGATTGGTCTGACGACGTTTCTGATATCTTCGGGGTAATGTTGTCCATCACCATCGAGTAACACGAGCGCATCGACATCAGCCTCCTGAGCCACGCTGAGCAGCGTCTTGATCGATTGGCCTTTTCCAGAGTTGGTCTCGTGTTGGACAACGTTAGCACCGCCCGCCTTCGCGAGTTCAGCCGTTCGATCCGTACTGCCATCATCGACAACCACCACCTCACCGTGCTCCCTCGCCCCGAGTACCACGCTACCGATCATTGGCGCCTCATTATACGCCGGAATACCAATCATGATCTCAGCCGACTCAGTCGATGACGCAGCATCGGCTGACTGCGCATCTGCCCCGTGGTCCGGGAGCTGTTGATGTGGTGGATTCCCGTGGTGAACGCGGGACATATACTACAGGTAAATATTTCGAGTTAGATATTGTTACTTTGAAATTATCATGCTCTTAGAAGTATCATACCTTCAGCCGACAGTTGTAGGTATCTTCCGCGGTGTCTCCGTCGAACGTATAGTCGCCCATTCCGGTTATACGTGGGCTTAAAGCCGGTTGTATCATCCTTCATCAACGAGGATTCAGAGGCCTCGGTACCCTCCGCTTGGCGAGTAATGTCATAATTTCTGATATATTTGGATGTTGTTATACCGATGACACACCGTTACCTGGAGAGTCCGCTAACGATGGAGAATACTCTGTATCGAAAGTACATCTTGTGACCTGATCTTCCCCGGTCGGCTAGCAACGCGTGCTGGTCGGTGGACTGTGGTTCTCAAAGGTGTACCTGCAACTGTCCAAACAGGTAAGAGCGTCGCAGGTAGTCCCCTCGCAACTTCGATGAGGAACCGCCCACCGATGACAACTACATGAGGAGCATCCAGACCCACTTCTGAGCCCAGGGCTCGTTGCGCCGGAGACGGACGACCGGTGTTACGAATCGACAGTGGACGGTTCGCCATTCCGTCCCGACAGCTTCTAACCCTCCCCTTCGAATACCACGGTAATGTCGACGGCTCGCCGACAGCGGTTCATCCATGCACAAGTGGCGTGGATGCTGGGTGCAGCGCTCGTACTTGCCCTGCTGGACTCCCTGTCGTACGAGCTGTTCTTCGTCGTCACGCTCATCGGCTTCCTCGTCGTCGTCGAGCTTACCGCCCCGTTCGAGGTGACGCCCCGCTGGCGCTCCCGGCTCAAGTGGCTCATCGGCCTCGGACTGGTCGTCTTCGGCTACATCGTCGTGCGGCGCATCCTCGCCATCCTGCCACCGGGGGTGTTCGGATGAAGGTCCTCGGCGTCACCGTCGATTATCCGCGAGCACTGCTGGCGTCGCTCGCCGTCGTCCTGTTCGTCGCCGTGGTCGTCGCCGCCAGCACCTCGTCGGCGGCGTTCGGCGTCTACAACACCGCGTGGGACGGCGCCGGCCAACTACAGGACGTCGCCGAAGAAGGCGGCGCGAACGCGACCGTCGTGCTCAACACGAGCGCGTACGGCTCGGCCGAACCGAACCAGACCGTCGCCGTTGTCCTCTCACCGAACGAGGCGTACGGGCGCGACGCAGAAGCGCTGCGACAGTTCGTTCGGAACGGAGGAACGCTCGTCGTCGCCGAGGACTTCGGTCCCAACGGCAACGCACTGCTCGAATCGGTGGGTGCGACCGCGCGGTTCGACGGACGCATCGTCCGCGACGAGAAGAACTACGAACGTGCCCCGGCCCTTCCAGTCGCCGACAACGTCACCGACGCGAACACGACCGGGAATCTGACAGACGACGTCGAATCGGTGGCGCTCAACTACGGGACCGTCGTGCAGCCGAACGACGCGACCGTACTCGTAGGAACCTCCGAGTTCGCGTACCTCGACGCGAACCGGAACGAGCAGATCGACGACGGAGAGCCCCTGCGCTCGTATCCGGTCGCCACGGTCGAATCGGTGGGAGCGGGCCGCGTCGTCGCCGTCTCTGACCCGAGTCTGTTCATCAACGCGATGCTCGACCGCGAGGACAACCGCCAGTTCACCGCGAACCTCCTCGACCGTGAGACCGTCCTGCTCGACTATTCGCACGCGGACGGGCAACCACCGCTGACCGTCGCCGTCCTGCAGGTCCGCGGCTCACCCGCACTGCAGGGTGGCGTCGTCGCGCTCGCTATCGGACTGGTGTTCGGGGGCAGCCGACTGTTTGGACGTGGTGAGAGCGACTCTCGGCGCTATACCCCGGACGGTGACCGGGTGGCCGACTACCTCGCCCGGGAGCGGGGCTGGGATGCCGAGCGCGTCAAGCGGCTGACGACAGGTGTATGGGGGAGGAACCCGCAGGAGGACGACAATGAGTAGCCCGGCGGAGCTGTACGACGCCGTTCGCGACGAGGCAGGGACGGTGCTGATCGGCAACGAGGACATCATCGAGGGGCTGACGGTCTCGCTGTTGACCGGGGGCCACGTCCTGCTGGAGGGGGTTCCCGGCGTCGCGAAGACGACGATGGCGAACCTGTTCGCCCGGACGACGGGCCTGGAGTACCAGCGCATCCAGATGACCCCGGACATCCTGCCCGCGGACATCACCGGGACGAACGTCTACCGCGAGCAGCTCGGTGAGTTCGAACTGCGGAAGGGGCCGGTGTTCGCCAACACCGTCGTCGCCGACGAGATCAACCGTGCGACGCCGAAGGCGCAGGCCGCGCTCCTCGAAGCGATGCAGGAGCGCCGCGTCACCATCGAGGGGCAGACACTCGCGCTCCCGGAGCCGTTCATCGTCATCGCGACGCAGAACCCCATCGAGATGGAGGGGACCTTCAGTCTCCCAGAAGCCCAGCGCGACCGCTTCCAGCTCAAGCTCACGGTCGACCTTCCGAACCGCGAGGACGAACGCGCGCTGTTCGACCGGTTCAACTCGGACCCCGGACTGGACGCCGACCGGGCGACGCAAGTGACGACCCCGGAAGACATCGTCGAAGCACAGGACGCGGTCGCAGAGGTGTATCTCGACGAGCGCGTCCGCGAGTACATCCTGGACATCGTCGAAGCGACGCGGGAGTCGCCCGACATCCTACACGGGGCCTCGCCGCGGGCGACACTCGCGTTCCTCAACGCCGGAAAGGCTCGTGCAGCCATCGAGGGCCGCGACTACGTCATCCCGGACGACATCAAATCACTCGCCCAGCCCGTGCTTCGCCACCGGCTCGTGCTCACGACCGACGCGCAGCTCGCGGATGAGACGACAGGGGAGGTCATCGACGACGTGCTCGGGGCGGTGTCCGCACCCGGTGCCGAGGAGGTGTCGGCGGCGGCGCTGGACTGACAACCATCCATACACGAGAAACAGAACGCCCACGTACTTCGGTAGCTCAACCTCGCTGGGAAAACCCTTTCACCGACTGCATACAACTGTATGCATATGTCGAAGAGCATCCGCCTCTCGGATGACGCCTACGAGCGACTTGCGGCACACAAACGCGAGGACGAAACGTTCTCTGAGGTGGTGCTCCGACTGGCTGGAGAGCGGTCGCTACTCGAACTCGCCGGCATCCTGAGCGATGAGGAGACGATGGAACTCGAGGAGGCTATAGAAGAGCGGCGAGAGCGTCGGAACAAGGATCTCGAATCGGTCGGCGACCGGATGCGGGGCGCGTAACGTGCTGCTCGACACGTCGTTTCTCATCGACCTCATGAATGGTGACGACGGTGCGGTCGAGAAAGCCACCGAACTAGAACGAGACCTCGTCCAACAGCGGCTATCGTCGATAACGCTTTTCGAATTATACTACGGGGTTGCCAGGGCTGAACAGTCCGAGAACGAGCGAGAGAAAATCGAGCGAGTCCTCGCGTCAAAGCCGGTTCATCCCGCTGATTCGCCCGTAATGCAAAAAGCCGGACGCCTCTCAGGGCAGTTGATGAACGAGGGGACGCCTGTGGGCGACGGCGACGTCATCATCGCCGCAACTGCCGAGATCGTGGATGAGCCAGTGTTGACACGGAACGTCGCCGACTTCGACCGGCTTGGCGTCGAGGTCGAAACCTACTGAAACTGGGTCATGGCGCAGCTCAGGCCTCGGCAGCAGAGGTATCGGAGGCGTCAACCACGTCCCATCGACAGGTCACGGTGAAATCGACATCCTCAGCGGGCGCAGTCGTGACGCGAATCGGCCGGTCGAGTCCAACAGCTATCGCGACGCCCAGTAGCGACGCGGGCGGGCTGTCGAACTCATCCGGATAGGCACTCCCCCGAACCCCGACCGTGAGCCGGCCGTCGTCGGCATCGAGGTCGATGTCCGTTCCGTCGACGAGTTCGAACGCCTCGACGAGCGCATCCGTCACCTGCCGTGCCAGCGGACCCGGAGCGTCCGCGAGCGGGCCCGAGAGCGTGCGGTCGAACTCCTCGAACAGCCGCGCACCGCTGGGCACGAGCGCGAGCCCGCGCGTCTCCTCGGTGACGACGAGCGGCCCCTCGATTCGTTCCGAGTCGGGAAGCGGGTCGGCGGCGTTCTGGGGGACGAAGAGCGTCGCGGTCGTGTCGTCGGGCAGGAAGACTCGGTCGTCGCTGAGCCCGAGGTCGGCCGTGAGGTCGGCCTCGTTGGTCGCGAGCGCATCGTAGACGCGCTCGGCCACGTCCGCCGCCACGAACCGCTCGGGGGTGAGGTAGTAGGTGAGCAGCCCGCCGAACAGGCCGATGGCCGCGAGGATGAACAGCACGTCGCGGACGGCCGGGAACAGGAACCCACCGCCCGCTGCAACGACACCGATACCGGCGAGGCCGAGTGCGGTCCGTCGGTAGGCCGACCGCCGCGTCTGCGCGTACAGCTCTCGAAGGCGTTCGTTCTCGGCTTCGAGCAGGTCGATTCGCGCTTCGAGGTCAGACTCGTCGAGTTCCTCGGGTGGCTTGTCGTGGTCGGCGCCGTTCTCGGCGAGGTCCTCGACGCTCACGCGGCGTCACCTCCAGCCAGTCCGACGACGACCCGTTCGTACCGATGCAATACGTATGCGACGACCCCAACCCCGAGAAGGAGTGCGATTCCAGCCGCTTGGATGCCAAACGTTTGGGCGCCGTACCACACGCTGGTCCCGAGCCCGGCGAACAGGAGTGCGCCGAGCGCGACGAGTCGCCCCGTCGCAGACTTCGTCGCCGGACCGACGAGCACGAGGAACAGCGCGCCCTCGACGAGCGCGAGCTGGAGGGGCGTTGGAGACGGGAGGAGCGCGAGGAGTGCAGCCTGTCCCAGTCCGAACACGGCGACCGGTGGGGCGAACAGGCCAACGAGTGCGAGCCCGACGCCCACAACCGCTCCGAGCGGGCCAGCGACGACCGCGAGCGCGGCCACCGTCGCGAGCAGGCCGACCGCGCCCAGGGCTGTCGGTGTCACGCGTGCGGTGAGCGTCGCGAGTCGGTCGGGCATGTGTTCGGTCATGGGAACTCGGGTTGGCGTCTTAGGTTCCGGTGGTTCGGGTCCGGCGCTGGGCGAGGAGCCGCTGGACGCGGTCGCCGGGGCCGACCTCGAACGCCGTCACCCGGGGGATGCGGTCGAGGTCGCGGCGCAGGTCCTCGAACGCGACGTAGCGGTCGTACGCCGCATCCAGGTCCCGGTCCGCGTCGAACAGGACGGTCGGCGTGACGAACACGAGGACGGCCGCAGAGCGACTCGCTGCGAGTTTTGCGGCTTCCCGGAGTCGGGCAGGGTCACCGTCGTGCGTGACGATGACCGTCCACTGGTTCGAGTCGGCGTCCGTCACGAGCTCTTGGACGGTGCCGAACAGCGGGTCCCCCGAGAGCCGGCGAACGTAGGCGTCGCCCGCGTCGAGGAACGGGGTGAGCTGATTGGCGAACGCGGAGTCGTCTCCACGGAGCGTCTGGACTGCGCGATGTGCGCGGCTGGGTTCGGTCGCTGGGGACGATGCCGTCGTCGCCTCGGTAGCCTCGAGTGCCTGCAGCCGCGACCGGATGGTCGTGTACGCACTCGGGGCGGTGCTCGGCGGGTGGCGAGCGGTGAGCCCCGCGTCGCCGACAGCGTACAGGCCGAGCGGGTCCGACGCGGAGGCTGCGGATTCCGCCACCGCGATCGCGACCTCGCGGGCGTACGCCAGCATCGTTTCGCCACCGGGGCCGTGGTCCATCGCGTCCCGGTGGTCGACGACGATGAGCGTCTCGCGGTCGGTCTCGGCCTGGTACTCACGGACGTACGGTTCGTTCAGTCGAGCGGTCGCCTTCCAGTCGATGCTGTCGGCGGGGTCGCCCGCGACATACTGACGCAGTTCCTCGGGCTGGAGACCGGCACCGCGCTGGTCGGTGGCGTGCTCGCCGAACGCAGCGATGATACGCTCGCCACCCTGTCCGACGTGGATGTCGCGTGGTCCCTCGGCGTTCACACTAACGTGTGGCCCCTCCCCAAGTTCGAGACGTTCAGTAAACAGGCCGAACGCATCGGTGAGTTCCATCTTCGGAGCGTCGAACTCGAAGCGCCCGGCGACGGGAAACAAGAGCTCGAAGGTAGTCGACGCGCGGGTGTCGCCCGGCGCGAGCGTAACCGTGCGGTCGGCCCGAGTGGCGCCGCGAGCGGCGAGTGGGATGGGTGCTGTCGCCTCCACGGTGGTCGAGCCAGGGGCGGAGCGTTCGACGACGAACCGACAGCCGACCGGCTGGTCGACAGCAGCCCGTCGCAGTTGCGTCTTGTAGGTGATATCGAGGTCGGTCGCCTGTTCGAACGCCCGAACGGCGACCAGTTGGGTCGCGAGAAGCCACGCGGCGACGCCTGCAGCGCCCACGATCGGCTCCGGTCGGTCGAGGAGGACGGCCACCCCAGCGAGAAGCACGCCGACGGTGGCGGTCGTCCAGAAGCGTCGCGACCCGTACACAGCCGAACGTGTGACCGGGGGGACAGAAGGTTGTCGGTCCACTCGAGACGAGGAACACCGAGAGTGGACACGCCTAAGTACGCCGCCACGTCTGATTGGACTAGTGACGCGTTCGCTCGGTCCGGCTCTGATACTCGTCCTCGTCCTCGCCGCCATCGCGCCGTTCGCCGCCGTGGGGGCCGCACAGGAGGACACGCCGACGCCGAGTGCCAACGAGACCCGACACATCGACCCGGACGAGACGAACCAGGACGGCGACCTGCTTGGGGTGCAGTCCGCGCTCGCTCAACGGATGGCCCAGCGACTCTCCGGGAGTTCCGTCCAGTTGAGCCAGGACCAGTACGACCTCGCGAACGAGTTGGTCGGTCAGGAGTACCAGGACCAGTACGGAAAGTACGTCGACGTCGCGGGCGAGACAGACGCCGAGGACCGCGCTGAGTCGTTCGAGACGGCACAGCAGCGCCAGCAGGAACTCGTCTCCGACGTCAGCGAGTACAACCAAAAGTACGAGGAGTACCAGGAGGCGCGGCGCAACGGCAACGAGGAGCGGGCACGGCGGTTGGCTCGGGAACTGGACGACCTCTCAGAGGACATCTCGACGACTGAGGCAGAACTCACTGAAGCCTACACAGATATCCAGAATCAGTCGGGGGTAGATATGTCCGAGGGGTCCGCAGCCGTGAACGAGACGGTCGCGAACGTCTCCGAGCGACAAGAGGAGATTCGCCGCCTCGAGTTCGAGGCGACGACCCTCACGATTACCGCTCGCTCCGACCGTGTCTCGTTCATCGATCCGCTCGTCCTCGATGGGCGGCTGGTAACGGAGAACGGCAGCGCCGTCGCCGATCGAGACGTCGTGCTGCGGCTCAACGGACGGCGACTGCTGGCACAGACGGACGACGAAGGGCGATTCACGGCAGAGTACCGCCCGGTGACGATGCCCACGGGGACGTCTGATCAGACTGTGCGATACGTCCCGAACGCCACGTCGACGTATCTTGGGTCACAAGCGAACATCACGTTCACCGTCGAGCAGGTCGACTCAACGACAACGGTCGAGACGGCCACGGGCCGAGTGGCGTTCGACGAGCCGGTCACCGCCTCTGGACGTGTTACCGCGCTCGGTCGTGACGTCCCCGGTGTTCCGGTCGTGCTATCCGTGAATGGGAAGGTAATTGCACGGACGAACACGTCTGCGGATGGCCGATACTCGCTGACGGGGGTGCTTCCGGCATCCGTTCAAACGGGAACTCAGACCCTGCGTGTGACCGTGCCGCTGGAGGGGCGGGCTATCGGGGGCTCGAACGACACGGCACAGATGACGGTGACCGAGACCGGGACGAATCTCACGCTCGATACCGAGCCCTCGGCGTCGAGCATCGAACTCACGGGTCGGCTTGCGACCGACGACGGTGATGGGGTGGCTGGCCAGCAACTCGAGATTACACGGAATGGGAGTGTGATGGCGACCGCGGTTACGGGGCGAAACGGGAGCTACTCGGTGACGCTTTCGGGGACCGCAGAGGAACGCTACCGAGTGGCCGTCTCCTACGATGAGCCGACGACGAATCTCGAGAACGCGTCGGCGTCGGATGTGGTGACGTTGCCACCGGGTGCAGCGAACGCGGACGGTGGCGACGGTGTCCTGGAGTTACTCGCGAGCAACACCCTCGCGGTTGCCGCGGCAGGCCTGCTACTGGTGCTCCTCGGCCTCGGTGGCGGCTGGTGGTGGCTTCGCGAGTCGAATACTGGGCCAGATGAACCTGGCGGGGGAGTCGAACCGGCACCGACGACGGCAGGAGCGGAGTCGGAGCCATCGTCATCGGACCCACTGGCCCCGGCTCGGGCGTCGGTCGACGAGAACGCAGGTGCCGCCGTCGAGCGAGCGTACACGACGATTCGACAGCGACTCCACGCGCGCGGACTCGGCAGCGACGATGCGACGCACTGGGAGTTCTTCCGATCGTGTGACGCCGCAGGACTCGAACACTCGGATTCCCTCGAAACCCTGACGTCGCTGTACGAACGGGCCGCATTCGATCGGAAGGGCGTGTCCGAGACGGATGCAGAGCGTGCGCTCGAACAGGCGGCCCGATTCGTTTGAGGACCGACTCGCTTTTACCGGACTAACCACTTCGACAACCAATGACATCGCGATGGCGACTGCTGGTCCCCGGGTGGCTGCGTGCGGTGCCAGCCGACCTCGCCGCGATCGTCGCACTCGTCGTCGTCACGCTCGGTGCCGTGTTCCTCCCCATCGTGAGCGAGACGCCGCTGCGCATCGTCGTCGGGCTCCCGTTCGTGCTGTTCGTGCCGGGCTACGCGTTCATCGCGGCGCTGTTTCCGGAAGCGGGGAGCGGGCCGGTCGACGACGAGGACGACGACGAACTCGACGAGGGGGGTATCGACGGCATCGAGCGCGTTGCCCTGTCGTTCGGGACGTCCATCGCCATCGTGCCGCTCATCGGCCTCGTGTTGAACTTCACGCCGTGGGGAATCCGGCTCGTGCCCATCATGGTCGCAGTGAGTGGGTTCACGCTCGTCGCCGTGGGCCTCGGGACGTACCGCCGCAACGAACTCCCTGCCGAAGAGCGGTTTGCTGTCCCGTATCGTGAGTGGGCCGCCGCTGGTCGGGCCGAACTGTTCGAGCCCGAGACCCGGGCGGACGCGGCGCTGAACGTCCTGCTCGTGTTGAGTATCCTGCTCGCGGTCAGCAGTGTGGGGTATGCCGTCGCGGTGCCGAAACAGGGCGAGCAGTTCACGGAGCTGTATCTCCTGACCGAAGGCGACGACGGCGAGCTCGTCGCTGACGACTACCCGCAGAACTTCACCGCTGGAGAGCCACGGTCGCTGTACGTCGGGGTCGGGAATCAGGAGCATCAGACGGTGAACTACACGGTCGTGGTCGCGGTCCAGAACGTCACGTTCGAGAACAACGAGTCACGGGTGCTCGAAGAAGAGCGGTTGCGCACGTTCCAGACGACGCTCCCGCACAACGAGACGTGGCAGCTGAACCACTCGGTCGCGCCGACGATGACGGGCGACCGGCTGCGGTTGACGTACTTCCTCTACAAGGGACAGCCGGCACAGAACCCGACCGTCGACAACGCCTATCGCGAGGTGCATCTCTGGGTGAACGTGACCGAAGCTGACGCGGCGTAGCCGTCTCGCACACAGCAGTTCGGGGGCCGAGACCACATCTCTCTTCGGCGTACGGATGGGCTATGGACATCGACCCGAGCGAGTTTCCCCTCCCACCGTACTACGAGACCATCGGTATCGAGATTCTCGAGGTCGAACCTGGGCACGCCCGAGGACGACTCCCACTCACCGACGCCATCTCCGCCTCGCCGTCGACGCAGGTCGCTCACGGTGGCGCTATCGTGTCGCTCGCGGACTCGGTTGGCTACTGGGCCGTCTCCGCGGCGAACGATTTCGCGACGACACCGACCATCGACCTCCGGCAGGACTATCTCGCTCCCACGGTCGACGACCTCACGGCGACAGCGACCGCGACTCGCAGTGGGTCGAGCGTCGGGACCGTGGACGTGGTCGTGGAGTCTCCTGAAACGACCGTGACCCTCGCACGTGGCTCGTTCAAATCCAGTTGTCGCGACGGGTAGTCGACGTGGGACAGTCCACACGAGTGAGCTGTCTGGCGGTAGTTGACATCCTCCCCGCGCTAACGCGCGAGGATTCCTCCGTTGGGGGTTCGGCTACCGACCCACGGAGGCAACTTGCGGGTTCGTGCGCACTTCTTTGGGACTTTCGTGAGGGTATGGTTTCCCCGACCAGTCGTGGTCGTCCCACTCGAATCGCACGGGCCGTGCCATCGGCCTGAGTTCGCTATCGCTGTTTTCTCGAAGGAACGTCTCTGACGCCGTGAGGTCGGCGTGCCCCTCGAAGCCACATGGACACGTCAGCGTATCCTCGTGGCGAACCGTCTTCTCGTGGTCGCCACACTCGGGACACATCTGACTCGTCCACGCTTCCGACTCGGCTTCGAGAGAGATGCCGTACTCCTCACAGACGCACGCGAGGCGGTGGATGAACTTCTTGAACGCCCAAAAGTTGTGCGTCTTCTCGTTCACCCTGACCGACCAATGCGTTTCCAGCACGTCGGTCAAATCGCCCACGTACACCGTCGCCACACCCTCGTCGTACAGCCGTTCAACGAGGTCGCGTACCAGCGCGTTCTGTGCGTGGTCACGGCGCTTCGTCCGCTGTCGGTACAGCCGTCGAATCCGATTCGAGGAGTAGCGCCCTTCACGGAGTTTTGACTGTAGGCGGGCGATTTCTCGCGTCGTCTCGCGGAACCGTCCGAACAACTCACGACCGTCGTAGAGGTACTGGTTCCCAGTAGTCGTGGAACAGGCGACGAGATTGTTCGCGCCAACGTCGAGGGCGGCTTCTTCGGAAGCCAGTGGTGAATCCAGTCGAGAATCAGGTACGGTGACTGGTTGGAAAGCCCTGAACGTGTCGCTAACCTCGTCGTACTCAAATTCCAGACGACCCTGTTTGCCGTCCCACTTCGGGTTGCCTCGGACTTCGAGGCGGAGTCGTTCGTGGTAGCCGAGTCCGTATTCGTCTTTCAGTTCTTGCCCGACAGGGATTTCGAGACGGCTACGCTTCCCCCACTCAATCGTGTACTGGTTGCATCGGATGTAGGTGCGGAGTTCGCGGCCGTCATCCTCGTTGCCCCAGTACGACGGTGGGTTGGCGTACTCGCATTTCTCCTTGAGGGCGAAGAACGACCGCCACGCTTCGCTGTTCTTGCGCGTGACCTGTTGGACAGTCGCGCTTCCGACGACGCCGTTGTAGCGTCCTCGGTACTCGGAAGTGTCCCACACGTCGCCGTCCCCGAAGTA
Source organism: Halorarius litoreus (assembly GCF_024362405.1). Classification (GTDB taxonomy): domain Archaea; phylum Halobacteriota; class Halobacteria; order Halobacteriales; family Haloarculaceae; genus Halorarius; species Halorarius litoreus. Next base: position 3,653,901 of record NZ_CP101454.1, read on the forward strand.
GTTCTGACGACGTTCGTAGGTCAGTTCGTTCCACAGAGAAGCGGACGCATCGAGTAGCCGTAGAAGGCACTCTTTGTCGGTCTCGGTCTGTGGAACGACCTCGAAGGTGTTGACGCGCTTCATGAGTCGTCACCTTCCTGTTCAGCGATGTACTGTTCGACAGCGCCCTTTGAGGCACTCCCCGCTGTACCGACGTAGTACGAACGAGTCCACTTCACGCGGTCGTCGTACCGCTGATTGTACTTCCGCGCGGAGATACCCTTGACCCAGTTGACGATGAGGGACGGGGCGTTCTTGGGGGGACTCCCGATGAACAGGTGTACGTGGTCGGGCATGACCTCGGCCTCGGCCAGTTCGAGGTCTTTGTCCTCACAGATTTCCGCGAAGATGGTTTCGAGACGTTCCTCCGTCTTCCCCGTCAGGTGCGAACGCCGACATTTCGGCACGAACACTATGTGGTAGTAGAGTTCGTATTTCGCGTGACGGGTACTCTTTACCATCTATGCATACTATCACAGTTAAACGGCTTAAAGATTGCTTTGGAACCCCGTCTATGCCATCGTCGGCGGTTGCATACTGTTGGTCGGCTTCATCCTCGCCCTGAAGGACGAGGCTTTCGCCTCGAATTTTCCGTAACTACTGCACAGAGAGGCAATTTCTTGTATCGGTACGATGAAGGCAGTGCTAGGATTCTATTCAGAGAAGGTACTCTGCAAATGAACGTTTCTGACGAACTCAAATGTCTCTTCCACGCGACGGTCGAGGAACGCGACGGCTCGTACGTCATCGAGGTACCCAAACGAGAGGTCACACTGGGCGCAGTGCAATCCGGTGAGCTTCACCGAGTGGGCCTGCTTTCTGCCCCACACGCGGACGGGGCGGAATCGAACGATGCGCCAGCCCAGACCGACGCACCGACGCCAGCGACAACCTCCAATCAGCACGAGCGCGCAAACACGCCAGCCCCACCGGTACAGGAGGGCGACCAGCGAACCGTAGACATCGACGACATCGGTGAGCAGGGCGACGGCATCGCCCGCGTCGACCGCGGCTACATCGTCATCGTTCCCGACACCGAGAAAGGTGAGCGGGTGACCATCGAGATCACGGACGTCGCCGAGACGGTCGGCTTCGCCGAGGTCGTCAGTCGCGAAGCCTACTACGAATAACCCGACACACGGGAAGGACTACGCTGGTACACAACAAGTTCTGTGTATGACCGAACGCCACGTCATCTCGGTTGCCGACGGTGAGGGAGTCGTCGCCGTCCACCACCCGGCACCGTCCGACGCGTGGTTCGTCTGCTGTCACGGCTTCGTGAGTGACAAAGAGGGGAGCTACGAGGAGCGCTGTGAGCGTGCCGTCGCAGAGGGGTACAACGCCGTCAGATTCGATTTTCGTGGCTGTGGCGAATCAGATGGTGCGTTCGTCGATGCGACCCTTGGGTCGCGTATCGACGATTTGCGAGCGGTACTGGCGTTCTTCGACCCGCCGTCGTGTGTGCTGTTCGGGTCGAGTTTCGGCGCGAAGACCGCATTGCACACGGCGATCGGCGACGACCGCATCGAAGCCGTCGCGACGCGGGCGCCCGTCACGTACAACCGGACGTTCGACGAGGCACGGAGACTCGTGGAGCAAGAAGGCGAGATTAGCTACGCGCCAGGATACGTCATCGACGCGAGATTCTTCGAGGACCTCGACCGGCATCCGTTCAGCGAGGTCACAAACGTGCTCGACGTTCCGGTCGCCATCTTCCACGGGAGCGACGACCAGACCGTTCCGCTGTCGGACAGCCTCGACGCCACGGGAGCGCTGGCGACGGACGTACTCCTCCAAACGTTTGCCGGTGAGGGCCACCTGTTTTCCGCGAGCGCCGAGCGGCGAATGCGCGACCAGATGTTCGAGTGGCTCGCGCGGAGTCGACCGTGACGGCGAGCCCGTGAATTGCACTCCGCGTACCTGGGCGTCCGAAGTACGTAGAATGTTGAGAACTACTTGCGGCGACCGAGTGAGCGCCTACCGGCTGCAGCTACGTCTTGACCAGAGACTCGCCGCACTCGACGCAGACGTACTCGTCTGCCACCGTCTGAGAACTGGCGCGTTGCAACTGATGCATTTCACTTGTGCGGCCCGTGCACTCCGGGGATAGCGACCCATGCGTCGATTGTGCCAGTGAATCACAATAGTCACTCTCTGTCTCGAGCGCTTGGGTGACGCTCCGACGTCTCGACAATGAAGACGAATATCTGAACTCAGGCGCCTGTCATGTGGATTCCCGTTAGTCCGCCGAGGGAGTTCCCTCCCGCACTGCAGCCCGTTGCTCGGGAATCAGGTCGAACTCCGACTCGATGTCACCGAGGACGAGCAGCGCGTAGTATCGCAGGTACGTCTGGACAGGCACCTGGACGATCGCTGCAGCGACGATCACCGAGAGGATGAACAGGAACACCGCGAATACCAGGACGGCGATGCCGACGGGTTCGACGATTGCGAGCAGGCCGAGCCCGAGCGCGAACAGCAGGCCGAACGGGATGAGCAGCACGAGCGCGAGCAGGAGCGTCGCGATGAGGATGAGGAACCCACCGGCGATGGAGAGGAAGAAGCTCGCCACGACGTACGCGAGGTACTGTGTCCAGTGCCGGGTGATGGTGGGCCAGAGTCGCCGCCAGCCACCGAGGACCGTCCTGTCTTCGAGGACCATGATGGGGACGACGAACACCGTCGTGAAGCCGTTCACGAGCCCGACGACGACGCCGAGGACGATGAATGCCGGAATCAAGACGAGGACCATCGTGAGCACGAGCCCCGGAGACGGTTCGGCGCCGTCGATGAGCGGGAGAACGAACGGGAGCGTGAGCAGGAGGACGGCCGCGAAGACGAGGAGGCCGATGGCGATTCGGAAGCCGAACAGGCGAAGGCCCTGTCGCCAGCGTCGGCCCCAGTAGCGCCGAATCGTGACCTCGCCGCTCCGAAGCGACTCGACGAATACGAACTCCATGACGGCTCCGACGAGGAGGAACAGGAGGGCGAACAGGAGGACGACTCCAACGACGACGGCAATGATGGCGAAGATCGCGGTGAGGTCACCCGGCTGGACCTGCCCCGGAGGAACGGGGAACTCGTCTCCGTTGCCGCTGAACGAGTACTGGAAGCTGTTGAGGTTCGCTCCGGGACCACCGATGAAGAACACCACGAGCGCGAGTTTTAGCCACAGCGAGCGATTGATCGGGGTGAGCAAATCCCGTGTCACATCGAGCGCATCGTCGAGGTTATCGAGCGCGAAGAGGGACATATCACTCAGGATACGATATCGAGAGAGGTAGGAATGACCAGCCTATAGCCGCTCAGGGAACGAAAATTCGGGAGAAGATGGGCGAAGAGCGGTGAATCGACACCAAGCGCTATTTCCCTGGCTGTCGTAGTCCATGGCGAGCAACCGTGACGCCCAGTATCCGCGCACGCGTAGCCCGGGTCATAGAGCAGGGCATCCGCTGTGGCATTCTCGTGGTCGGGCTCGTCGGCATCCGGCGGCGGAATCCTGGTGCCGTGGTGAACGCCGTCGTCGCGTTCGCGATGACGTTCGTCCCCGACATCGTGGAGCGGCGTCACGGCGTCGAACTCCGCCCGTGGCACCGCGTATACACCGCGATAGCGATGTTGACGCACGCGGTCGGGATGCTCGGCCCGTACGACGACATCTGGTGGTGGGACCACCTCACGCACGTCCACTCGGCGAGTTTACTGGGTGGGGTCGTCCACGTCGCGTGTCGGCGCAAAGAGCAGGACCCGCGCCCGCGCGTTCTCGGGGTGGTCGTGGGGGTTGGATTGTTGTGGGAGGTACTCGAGTACGGCATTCACAGCGTGGCGCGACGCTTCGACCGCGAGCCGTTGCTCGTTTCGTATGGGCCACTCGACACCGCGTTCGACCTCGTGTTCGACGCACTGGGGGCGCTGCTGGTGGTCGTGCTTGGTGACCGTCTGCTCGACGAGTTCGACCGGACGGAGTGAGATGGTGCCATTCGGCAGTCTGTAAACCGAGTGAGGGAGCGGTCGGCGTATTCAGGGCTGCCCGCTCGAAGCATCGTGTGGTTGAGCCACGCATAAATATCGCCGAGTATCACAGGAAGAACGGTCTTGCTGGCGGTTTCATTAGCTTAGCCCAGATTCCATGACCGACGACCCAGAACCCAGATTCACTGGTCGATTCGACCGACGGACCGTGTTGCGCTCACTCGCCGGTGGCGCGGCCGCCTCGCTCACCGTGACAGGTACGGTTGCAGGGGGGCAGGCAGACCCGGAGCAAAAGCCCGACGACCCGGGGCGACCGGACGACGCCGGCCCGCCATCCAGGGCAGAGCCACGCGACCCCCCAACCAACGAGTTCCTCGCGTCCGATCTGTGGGGGGCGACCCACCGGAACCCGTACGCGCAGGCCTCCTCACCGTACCCGGCGCTCATAGCAGACGACACCATCGAGCACAACCACAACCTGCTCGCACCGGGGAGAAACATCCCCATCACGCTGACGTTCACCGACACGTACGACGACGGGAACCGCGCGATGTGGGGGACTGGCGTCGGCTTCGCGGAGACGACAGTGTTCAAACTCGACCCCGAAGACCTCTCGACAATCGACACCTACTCGGTCCCGGTCGAGGAGCCGGCGCGGTTGGCGGGCGCTCACGAGCGCGATGTCGGCGCGACGCCGAGCGGCGCGTACAACGTGCTCGACCGCGACAACACGTTCTTCATGTCCATCCGCAAGGAACAGCGGCTCGGCATCGACGCCTACGCGGACAGCGTCACCGGCGACCGGACGTCGCCCATCGAGCGCGTCGGCCGATACGAGATTCCCGAATCGGAACTCCACCAGCCCGACGAGGAGGCGTTCATCGGGATGACGATGACCTACGACGGTCGCCTCGCGTTCTGTACGAGTCTCGGAACGGTCGGCGTCATCGACCGCGACCTCTCGGCCGACTCCGCTGAGTACCTCTCGCTCAATGGCACGGACGCCCCGGCGAACGCGGCGTCGGGCACCGACGAGGTGTCGAACTCCATCGCGGCCGACGAGAACGGGGGCATCTACCTCGTGTCCAGCGAGAAGCTCTACCGCATCCAGTGGACCGGCGAGGAACTGACCCTCGACCCCGATGCGGGCGCCTGGGTCGCCGACTACCCCACGGGGAGCGGCACGCAGGCCGGCCGGCTCGGTGCGGGGTCCGGGTCGACGCCGAGCCTGATGGGCGTCGACGACGAGGACCGGTTCGTCGTCATCACGGACGCGCGCGAGCAGATGCACCTCATGTTGTTCTGGCGCGACGACATCCCGGCCGGGTGGGAGCCCCCCGAGGAGCGCGACCCGCGTGTCGCTGGTGAGGCACCCGTGACGTTCGGCCGCGACGGCGACGCCACAAACTCCGAGCAGTCCGTCCTCGTCCAGGGGTACGGGGCAGTGGTGGTGAACAATCAACAGCCGGATACGCTGAACGCCCTCCCCGCAGGGACCGCGAAGATAACGCGCTTCCTCGACAACGTCCCCGAGGTCGCCCCCAGCGGCGTCCAGCGGTTCGCGTGGGACGACGACGACCAGGAGCTGACATCTGTATGGGCGCGACCGGACGTGAGCCTCCCGAACGGCATCCCGTGTATGAGCTCGGAGAGCGGCCTCATGTACGATGTCGGCCAGCAGGACGGCATCTGGAACCTGACGGCACTGGACTGGGAGACCGGCGACGTGGCGTTCCGGCACGACCTGGACCCCGCGTTCCAGCACAACAGTTACTACGCGGGCAGCGAGGTCGGCCCCGACCGGAGTATCTACACGGGTGCTGCCGGGTCGGTGATGCAGTTCACACCCGGTGACGACGACCCGACACCCAACGAAACGCCGGTGGACGATGCGCAGTCGGTCGTCGACGACGCCGAGCACGCCTCGGAGCAAACGATACCTGACAGCGAGCGCTGACACGGGGAACGTGCGCTACCGGTCGCGGCCTTGGGATGGTGGGGCGAGCACCTCGACCGGATGCCTGGCGTCGTCGCCGAGCAGGTCGCCGATCTGGTCGGTACAGGAGGTACCGCTCGCGAGCACGAATTCTGCGTCTGCGGCCCGGAGCTGCTCGCCAAGTGGCTCGCCGACGTCCATCGAGAGGTCGTAATACTGCTGTTTGTAGCCGAACGAGCCAGCCATCCCACAGCACTCCACGTCGCTCGTCACCACGTCGTAGCCGCGGTCTTCGAGCACCGCGACCGTGTAGTCGTGGAGACCCATCGTCCGCTGCTGGCAGTGGCTGTGATACGCGACCGTCCGACCGCCTCCATCAGAGAGTGCCGCGCCGTCGGCGCCGTTCGCCAGCAGTCCGTAGACGTACTCGAGCACTTCGTAGCTGTTGTCGGCGAGGCGTTCGAAGGCCCCCGCCGAGAGCAGGCGGTCGTAGTCGTCGCGGAACATCGCGAGGTCGCTCGGCTCGATGACCACCACGTCGTAGCCATCGTCGAGATACGGGTCGAGCGTCTCGGTGACGCGCTCGGCCTTCTTCCGGGCGGTGGCGATCATCCCCTGGGACAGTGGGGCTCGGCCGGCCCCCGGCGCTCGGGGGACGACGACCTCGGCGCCGAGCGCTTCGAGGAGGCGCACGACAGCCTTGCCCCGCTCGACGAGCATGTGGTTCGTGTAGACGTCGGGGTAGAGGACGACCCGTCGCCGTGGGTCGTTCTGAGGCGGGGTGTCGCGGTGTTCGAACCACGACACCAGCGTCTCGCGCTGGAAGGCGGGGAGGGCTCGCCGGCGATCGACGCCAGCCACCCGCTCCAGGACTGCACCCGCAGTAGCCGAGTTGGCGACCCAGTTCGAGACGGGAGCGAACGCGCTCCCGACCTTCGCCAGCGTTTCGACGTTGCCGAACAGCCGTTTCTGGAGGTCTGGGCCGCCGGACTCGGCATCCGGCAGCAGGCCGTCGACGAGGAACTCGAACTGCCCGTCGTGGCCGTGGTTGATGCGGTCGCGGACGACCGTGTTGATCCACGGGATGTCGATCTTCACCGGGCAGGCCTCCACACAGCGCGAACACCCGGTACAGAGGTCGTTGAACTCCGCAGCCGTGTCGAGACCTTCGATGCCGGCCTCCCAGCCCGTGGCGATGCCGCCCGAGTACGTCTCGCCCCCGAACGCGTGGCCGCCGACCGACTGGAAGTTGGCACACGTGTTCGAGCACGCACTACAGCGGATGCAGTAGAGCGTCTCGCGCAGGGTGTCGTCCTCGCGCATCGCCAGCCGCCCGTTGTCGATGAGGACGAGGTGGAACGCGCGGTCGACCGGGCCGTCGGTGATGGGTGTGTCGGCGTCGTCGAAGTCGACGACCGGCGACTCGGTCGGGGGCGTGAACAGCGAGATGTAGCTGGTGATGTCCTGGCCGGTGCCCGACCGCCCGATGAGTTCGATGAACGGCTGGAGGGCTTCGACGCTCGGGATCACCTTCTCGACGCCTGCGACTGCGACGTGGGTATCGGGAACGACCGCCGTCTTCCGTGCGTTCCCCTCGCTGGTGACGAGCGCGATCGTACCGGTGTCGGCAGTGATGAAGTTCGCGCCCGTCATGCCCACGTCGGCACCCTTGATGAGGTCGAGCAGTCGCTCGCGGGCGAACGCGGTGAGTTCCTCGGCGGTCTCCAGCGGCTCCTCGGGATCAAACTGAGCATTGAACAGGTCGGCGATGCTCTCCCGCGAGCGGTGAATCGCAGGGGCGACGATGTGGCTCGGTGCCTCGTCGGCCACCTGGAGGACCCACTCGCCGAGGTCCGTCTCCACGACGTCGACGCCGCGCTCCTGGAGGTGGTCGTTGACCTCGATCTCCTCGGTGGTCATCGATTTGCTCTTGACCACGCGCTCTGCTTCGCGGTCGGCACAGACCTCCGCGATGTAGCGGTTCGCATCGGCAGCGTCGTCGGCGATGTAGACTGTCCCCCCATTCGCCTCGACGCGCTCCGTGAGCTGGTCGATGAGGGCGGGGAGCCGCTCGATGGCGTCCTCCTTGATGCCGCGGGCCTGCTCGCGTAACTGCTGGTAGTCGTCGAGGTTGCTGACGGACTCGTACCGCCCCCGATTGAAGCCACGCGTGTTCGCGGCGACGGCATCGCCCTCCGTCTCAAGGAGTCGGCGGATGTGTTCGGCTTTCTGTTTGCGTGCGTCCGAGCTCATCGGACCACCACCACCGAGACCTCCTTGGGACCGTGCGCGCCCTTCACGAGCGACCCCATGTCGGCGGTGGCCGAGGGGCCGGTCGCGATGACAGCCGACCCGCGGGTCGACCGGATCTCGTCGCCGAGCCAGTCGAACGCGGTCGCCATGTCCGGGACGATGTCCTGCTCGCGCACCACGGCGACGTGGTGGTCGACGAACAGACTGACGGGTTCTGTCCCCTCGGGTGACGCTCGGAGAACGAGACTGCCGTAGTCTGCGATGGCGAGCGCCGCAGCGGTCACGCCGGTGACTGCCTCGTCGAGTTCGGTTGGCGTCGGATCAATCCGCACGTTTGTGGGGAGCGAGACGTCGTCCCACGGCAGCGGCGCGCCCACCGCGGGCTGGGTGACCAGGTCGTCGATCGCCGCCGTCGCTGCGGACGCTGGCTCTCGGATTACGGCCACGTCGTACTCGGCCGCCCGCGAGACGAACTGATCGTATGGCTCGCCAGCAGCGTCGCTCATGGTTCGCCCTGGCGTACTGTGGTCCGTGTTGTCATGGGTCGAAACCCTGGACCCCGATGCACTTCTACCTTGGTCTCACGCGGAATCGGTGACAAAGAGAACGCCGCTCGCGTCGGGGATGGCGCGACTGCCAGACCACGACCGTGACGATTCCCGCGACTTCAGGCGCGGGAGGAGGTCAATGGTGTGACGTGCTGAATATTGAGCGTCGATACGGGCAACCGAGGAGGAGCTATCCAAGTGGGTAGGCACACAAAATATGGGGTACGTTCTTGTATCTACCCACCGTACGTGAGAGCATGTCTGAAGCAACGCTGGACGGTCGTGGACGCCTCACGCTCCCGAAAGAGATTCGAGAGCGATACGGTGAACGTTACCACATCGTCCAACTTCACGATGGTATCAAGCTGGTGCCAATCGATGACGATCCGCTTGACGCCCTCCGTTCTGAGTTCGCGGATGTCGAGAAGACGGCGGAAGAACTCCGTCAGGATGCACGTACCGCAGCGCTAGATGAGGCAGGACGCTGAATGTACGCGGAAACAGACTTCCTTCTGGCACTCATCAAGGACGAAGACTGGCTTGGTGACGCCGCAGAAGCGGTCTACAGCGACCATCAGGACGAACTGTGGACATCGCAGTTCACTCTCATCGAACTCCTCATGGTTGCGTATCGTGAAGAGCGAGATACTGAACGAGTCATCACAAATGCTGCTGCTCTGCTGGAGGTGCGCGGTGACGTGGATACAGTCGTAGCAGCTGCGACCTACGTCGAAGACCACGGGTTCACACCCTTTGATGCACTTCATCTCGTCGAATCAGATGGTGACACGATCGTCTCGAGTGACGATACGTACGATTCGTTTGCCCCGCGACTTGACCTCACGGCAGTCAACGACGAGTCATCGACCCACGACTGAAGTCGTGGGCTTGTCCGTGGACTCCCGGTCTGACGACGAAACGTCGTAGGCGGTGTAATCGCCATTCCCGTTCAGCATCCCAGACTTGAGGGCGAGATGACCGTCGCCCAACCCAGAGGGGCGTTTGCCCTCTGGTAAAGTTAGTAACTTGAGGCCGATATTTTTCGAGGCGTTGTAGTCGCCGTCAACCGAGTACCCACAGTCGTTGCACTCGAACCAACCGTCCGAGTTGCGGTTCGTGCTGGACTGATGCCCGCACTTCGAGCAGGTCTGCGACTTGACATCCTCCCCGCCCTGAAGGGCGAGGATTCCCACCGCCGGAACCGAGACGAAGCGGTTTGCGTTGGGAGTTTCAGGTTTGCACGCCGACGAGGTGCGGGCCATGCCAAGTGGCCGTTACTCCTATCCTCACCACGGCGTCTCCCGTCGTTTCCTCGGGGCTTGCGGCGTGGGCCGGCGGATTCGGAGGTACTTGGTTCTTTAATGTCGGTACCCGCCCTCTCCCGCTGGGGTACCAGCGAGCGTCGGTCGGGGACTCCGAATTTGTCCGATTGTCCCGGTGTGGGCGCGGACGTGCCGCGTCGGATGGACGGAGACATGTCTCGAGGGCACCTAAATCGGCACCGCAGAGTGAAAGTGAACAGGCGTGTCGGATTCATCCCCGCGCTAAAACACGGGGCTTTCTCCTTGTACTTCCGTAATAATCCCGTGTCCGGATGGTTCGACTCAATCGAACATCGCCGAGTTGTACCCCACCCCGTCTGGCATGCGGACCTGAAGGGCACACTCTGCAAGCCCCTGCTAATACAGCCCGTGAGTACGCAATTCCGTGAGCAGGTCCTTGAGCGCTTCGTGCTCGGCGCCCATATTCAGTTCGAGCGACAGTCGTTCAACTCTGCCGAGAAGCGCCAGGACGAGCCGCTCGTCGACGTGACGACGAAGACACTCCGCGACTGGATCTCAGACTCGCGTGGGCACCTCGCCGGGCGGACCGGCAACGACGACTGGCGCCACGTCACCATGCACGACCTTCGCCGCACCTGGGCGACGGACACGTTCTACTCGCTCGCGTTCGAGGGCGTCCCCATCGCCGAGGAATTGACGATGGGCTGGGGCGGCTGGAAGATGAACGCGAAGGGCCGCGAGACGTTCCGCGAGAACTATCTGGGGCCGGAACCCGACCACATCGCTGCGCGAGCGATGGAGAAAATCGGGGTGGAGTGATTCATGATGATGTGTCTCAGCGTGTAGAAGTGTGACCGGGGGCAACTACTCCCCGGCCGACGCGGGAGCAGAGACGCGTTCGAGTATTGCGTCCCTCGACTGGTCTTTGACGTGGGGCATGATAAATACCGTGGCCGAATTTCGTGATGGGCTTGGGTGCGCGCGGGACCGCGCGCCCGTCAGACACGTTTCATTCAGCACCACATTTCGGGTAATATTTGGGGGCAGAATCTCGGATTTCTACTGAAACAGCCGGATAATGGGTCGTTAAACCCTCTATTGAAGGGTGTCAACTTCTTTCGACATTCGATTTGACCAAGGTATTTTATAGCAGGTGCGACGTGTGCGATTCCAACGCGTCAGCAGCCCGTTGGGGTCTGGCAGCCTGTGTGGAGCGTGCGGTAGGGCTGGCACCCGAGGAGGCGGTGGCGCGGGAGCAGAACAAATGAAACTACAATCCCTCTTCGCAGACGAGGACGCAGTGTCGCCGGTCATCGGCGTGATTCTGATGGTGGCTATCACCGTCATTCTCGCCGCTGTCATCGGGACATTCGTCCTTGGGCTCGGCGAAAACGTGCAGGATAGTGCGCCTCAGGCGAATTTCCAATTCGAATACGGAGCTGATTACAGTGGCACTGGTAACACATTCGACATCACCCACACTGGTGGTGAAGACGTTGACGCGTCCACCGTTACTGTGCAGATCGGGACTGGTTCCGCCGTTTCTGGAAACAATGGTGGGTGGGCAGACACAATCAGCACTGGTGACACCATCTCGATCGGTGATGGTTCGGGTGGCGACATTGCTGCAACGGATTTCAGCTCCGATGATGATGTCCGCGTAATTTGGACTTCCCCATCGGGTGGCTCGTCGCAAACAATTGGCACGAGTACGGTCGCATAATGAACCTTCAAGAATTCTTCGCCGACGAAGACGCGGTGTCGCCCGTCATAGGCGTCATCCTCATGGTCGCGATTACGGTGATCCTCGCGGCCGTCATCGGGACGTTCGTCCTCGGGCTCGGCGAAAATGTGCAAGACAGTGCACCGCAGGCGAACTTCCAATTCGAGTACGTACAGAAACAAGTCACAGCGGGAGGTTCAATGGAAGATGGTGTCTCAATCACTCACACTGGCGGTGAGGACGTCGAGGCGAGCACGGTTACCGTTCAGGTCGGAGGAGCAGAAGCGTGGTCCTCTTCCGGTTTTAACGCAGGTAACTTCTTCGGCAACACAACGGATGCCGAGGACACCGTCTTCGGTTCCACGATCTCTACTGGCTCCACACTGGACGTTTACGAACTGGACCAGGACTCCAACGACGTAATTACAGGGGGCGACAGTGTGAGAGTTGTTTGGACGTCGCCGTCGGGTGGTACATCGAACACGATTGGACAGAGCACGGTGCCTAACTAATGAAGCTGAAGCAGTTCTTCGATGAGGAGGACGCGGTGTCCCCGGTCATCGGCGTCATCCTCATGGTCGCAATCACGGTCATTCTGGCCGCCGTGATAGGGACGTTCGTCCTCGGACTCGGCGAAAACGTGCAGGACTCCGCGCCGCAGGCAAACTTCCAGTTCGAGTATTCGAACTTCGGTGATAGTGATGACTTCAACGACCAAGTCACGATCACACACACTGGTGGCGAGGACGTCGAACTGTCGACCGTTAGTGTGCAAATCGGTGGTGACACCGTCTACGACAGTAGTGCACTCGTTACAGAATTCGACGGTGACACTGAAGTCGCAGAGTTGACCACATCGACCAGTTGGTCCGACCCCATATCCACCGGTGGTGCACAGGTCATTAGCGAGCAGGACAACGATGGTGGCTCGACCGACACGACGAACACGGACGTATTCACATCCGATGAAGACGTCCGTATCATCTGGACGTCGCCGTCTGGCGGTAATTCCCAGACTATTGGGCAGTCGACGACCCCGAACTAACCACCGCATCCAGCGGTCACATTTTTCAGCACCCACCCGAGTAGGTGCTACTACATCGGATGCTTCCCGGCCGGCTCGACAAGGAACTCGCACTCAGCGCAACGTACGACACGAGTAGCTGGCAACGCGTCCGTGACTACCAGCGCGTCCGTGACTACCAGCTCGCGAACCCCGACGCGAGCAAGGGCGATGCCGCCGGTGACCTCGATCTCGACCCGAACTACATCCACAACTGGTGGTACACGGACGCCCGCCCGCCTGCTGTGAACGCCATCATGACGACGGGCGAGCACGGGTGGATTGAGTCCGAGCCGGGCGACCGCGTGTTCGAGGCGCTCACGCTCCTACACGCGTGGCTGATCGCCGGTGGCTCCATCAACGGTGAAGACTTCATGCCCGTCTGGAGTGAGTTAGCACCCGATAACGACGTGCTTGTTGACGCGCTCGATGTAGTCGGCGTCGGCTCGACGGTGCGGACGCGAGACGGGCGCGTGCCAGAGCGCCGCCCAGAGTCCGATGGTGCGGTGCTCGGGCGATACCTCGCCGGGGTGCTCGGCGCACCCATCGGAACGAAAGTCGAGACAGCCGTACGCATTCCACGCTGGCTCCGTGACTGCCCATGGGACACGCGCCTGCGGTGGGCACGGACGTACGTCGTCGTCCGCGGTGTCGACGAATCCGGTCGCGAGGGTCTCTATCTCCGTAAGGGTGAGCGGTCAGCCGATTACTGGGCCGACCTGTGTGACATATTCGCGGGTGTCGTCGACGACCCAGGTGGCATCGGACTGGTCGATGACACCATCACTCTCCGGGGGGCGGCCTACGACGAGCTATTCGTGCTTCCCGCGCTTCCAGAGTAGTCCGGTAGCTTCGATGTCCGAACACTGGGCTCGGAATCGTGGCAATCTGATTGGGGCGTGAGTACACGGGTGCAGCACTCAGTCCGCCACTGGACTCCCCTCCCGGGAGTATCGTACTTGGCCCCACGGTGAGGACGCTTGCGATCGCCAGTACCAACACCAGTGAGCTGAGATCGGAGCGGACGCCACACTCACCTGAAACGGGATGACGGTCAGGCCGCTGACCACCCCCTCGGGCTCAACACTGTCGCCCACCTCTCCGTTCCAATGCAGTCGGTGACTGGCTCGCGACCGAGGTCGAGGGGGATGGCGACCGCTCACCGATTTCCGGGCGTACCTCTCGTTTGCCTCGAGATCGTACCTTGCGTGTACTCGTTGCTCGCGGTAGTCACGGGTTGAGAGTACCGACTAGTTGGTTCACTGTAAGGGCAAGCATCGTTCACTGGCGGGAGCCAGTGAGGGCCCCATTCTCGATGACCGTCTGCTCGGCCGGGCTCGCGCGGATGCGCAGTGGGAACCAGCCCTCCTCGTCGATGCCCAGCAGTGCCTCCGAATAGCCGGCGTCCTAATGATTGGAATGCCGGAAACGAACCTCTATCAGTTCAGTTGGCGATTCGCCTCGTACCACTCAATCGTCCGTCGGAGGCCGTCTTCGAACGAGACCTGAGCGGTCCAGTCGAACCGCTGTTCTGCACGCGAGACATCGAGACAACGTCGAGGCTGGCCATCCGGTTTCGACGTGTCCCACTCGATAGCTCCGTCAAAGTCAGTCAGTTCAGCGATTATCTCAATCAGATCGCGAATGCTGATCTCTTCACCCGTCCCCAAGTTCACGGGGTCGCTTTCGTTGTACCGTTCCGTCGCGTCCAAGATTCCTTGGGCTGCGTCCGTCACGTAGAGGAACTCGCGTGTCGGTTCGCCCGTTCCCCACGCCGTAATCGAATCGTCGCCTCGTTCCCGCGCTTCGATGCACTTCCGGATGATCGCCGGGATGACGTGAGATGTCTCGAGATCGAAGTCGTCACGTGGGCCATAGAGATTCACCGGCAGCAGATAGATGCTGTCGAAGTCGTACTGGTCGCGATAGGCTTTCGACTGCGTGAGTAAGGCTCGCTTCGCGATACCGTACGGGGCATTGGTCTCTTCCGGATAGCCATCGAACAGGTCGCTCTCTGAGAACGGGATGTCCGTATGCTTCGGATAGGCGCAAATCGTCCCGAGGATGGTGAACTTCTCGACATCATAGCGTCGCGCTTGCTCCATCAGTTCGATGCCCATAATGGCATTATCGTAGAAGTAGCGCCCCGGGTTCGCTGCATTTGCCCCGATTCCGCCAACGGTCGCTGCGAGATGCAGCACCACATCGGCGCCGGAGTCCTCGAACGCCCGCTGGATATCCTCTCGGTTGCGCAGATCGTACTCTGCACTTCGAGGGACGAAGATATCAACAGATTCACTCCGAGATTGGAGTTCGTCAACGACGTGGCTGCCGAGGAAGCCCGCGCCGCCGGTCACCATCACCGTCTTGTCGTTCCAGTAGTCGTGGCTCGTCATCGCCAGTCGACACGACCCGCCCACTTCTCGGGGTTTTCGGCGTACCATTCGATGGTCTGGCGCGCGCCTTCTCTCCAATCGACCTTCGGTTCCCAGCCGGTCAGTTCGTGCAGTTTCTCATACCCGACGAGCAGTTCCTCGACGTCCGAATCGCCGGGGCGATACCGGTCCTCACGCTGGACAATTTCAGGATTGTCCCAATAGCCCTCTTCGGAACCAACTTCCAGAAGCAGGTTCGTCCATTCCCGCATCGAAACGTTTTCGCCGTAGCCATAGACGTATTCCTCGCCCGGGTTACCTTCGAGCGCGACTTGCATGTGGCCGCGGACGCCGTCTTCGACGAAGCACATGTCGCGTTTCGGGGTGAGGTTACCGAGTTCGACGATGTCGCGTTCGAGCGCCTGGGTGATGATGGTGCCCGTGATGTAGCGGGGGTTCTGCCGCGGGCCGTAGTTGTTGAACATCCGCGTCGTCACGGTCGGGAGCCCGTAGGCGTCGTGGTAGTTCATCGTGAGGAAGTCCGCCGCCAGCTTCGACGTCGCATAGACCGACGTGGGGTTGACGGGCGACCGTTCGCTCAGCAGGACCCGGCCATCGTCCTCGTACTCGTGTTTATCGGCCATTTGTTCGTCGACGTTGCCGTACTCCTCGCTGGTTCCGGCCGTGTCGAACTTCGCGATATCCAGGTCGAGATCGACGATGGCCTGCAGGAGGTTCATCGTGCCGTTGACGTTCGTGTCGATCGTCTCGTACGGTCGGTCCCACGACTCGCCGACGTGTGCCTGCGCGCCGAGGTGGAAGAGAATCGTATCAGAGTACTCAGACATCGCCTTGAGCGACTCCGTGACAGAGTGCTTGTCGCGGAGGTCTCCTCGATGGACTGTGATATCATCGCGTAGATGGCGAATGTTCCGCAGTTCACCACTCGAGGTTGCCCGAACGAACACGTGAACGTTCGCGCCAAACTCGACGAGTGTTTCCGTCAGGTGCGACCCCACAAACCCGTCCGCGCCCGTGACGAAGACCGGGCGGTCGTTGAATCGTGCTTCCAGATTCATTCGATACAACATCGTGGAACATCTTACGCTTCAAACATTCGATTGTAATCTAACAGGTCTCCTCTGAGTGACTTAAACGGGGCTCCATACTCCAAGTATCCGCGTCCTCTTCACCTGCCTTCGCCGTGCGCACCCAGTTGGCTTCCACTCGGAGAGCCCTGGCCAGTCAACAAATTAGCCAGCGGACCCGCCCAACCTCTTGTTCTCGGTTAATAGCTCAAGGGAGAGCAGGTTTCGTACACAGTCGTAGTGCTGTTTCAGGGTATTCGACTACGAAACACTTGTTATTAATCAGATACGACTTCAAACCCTACAATGTACTGTTGATTATATTGAATTAAATCATTTCCCACACGATGAATACTTAAGGAGGCTTCGAGAATTTCGATCGCAGTATCTCATCTTCACTAACCCCGTACCAGAAACCCCGATGCTTGTGAACGTGTATTGGTCATTCCGTCTGTGACAGACAACGACCAAGGTTGTAACTGAGGGACGACAGCAGAACATTTTGACCTCCGGTGGTAACCAACAGATAGTATTCGAAACTCGGATATACCTTCGTCCGCACGATTCGGATCATATATCAGACATAGCTGGAACAACCATATACCATACCCCAACAATAAACATATTAGTGGTGTGAATTCTGAGTAGTTAGTAACTACTGCTCAACAGGACGAGTATGAAGGAATTAATTACAATATGTGTGGTGGGGAGATGAGCGAAAACAGCATTCCAACTAACACCGGCAACCTCGGGTTAAGGGCTACAGCGACGAACGGACACGAGCAACCTACAGACCACGAGCAACAGAGTCACTCAGGGGATGAGCTCTTGCTCCAACAGGGGAGCAACCGTACACCCACAATTTCGGTCATAATGCCGACGCTCAACGAAGAGGATGGTATCGAGGAGTGTATTGTCAAGATCAAGACCGCACTTGAAGAATTACAAGTTTACGGGGAGATAATCGTCAGCGACGACTCAACGGACCGTACCCCTGAGATTGCTCGCGAACAGGGATGTGTCGTTATTAACCCAGATCGGGACGGTTACGGCTACGCGTACCGGTACGCATTCGACCACGTTCGAGGAGACTATATCGTCATCGGGGACGCTGATACGACGTATGACTTCGAAGAGATTCCACGCTTGCTCCGCGAGTTGGAGGAGACCGGGGCGGATATGGTTATGGGGAGCCGTCTAGAAGGCGAAATCGAACCGGGCGCAATGCCTCCACTTCACCAGTACATAGGGAACCCGCTTCTCACGTGGTTCCTCAACGCTTTCTATGGAGCGGATGTCAGTGACGCCCACAGCGGGTTCCGCATCTTCAATCGGGAGGTGCTGGAAGATCTAGACTTTCAGACCACGGGGATGGAGTTCGCCAGCGAGATGATTATGGAGGCAGGAGCGAAGAATCTTGATATTGCCGAGGTACCAATCACATATCACGAACGAAAAGGCGAGGCAACGCTAGAAAGCTTCCAGGATGGCTGGCGACACGTGAAGTTCATGCTTCAAAACGCGCCCAGCTACCTGTTTACAGGCCCAGCGATTGGGATGGGTATTATTGGAGTGTGTCTGATGTTTATCTCGATGCTACAGCAACCTGTTGAAGGGGTGTTTCTGGGGACACACACCGCAATAGCTGGAAGCCTATTCATTATCGTAGGGTATCAGGTAGGTAGTCTGTCTATCTTCAGTTCTATCGCGACGAATCCGATTCAGAAACCAAAAGACCCGGTCACGAGTTGGGTCAACCGAAACTTCCAACTCCAGCATGGCGCGACACTCGGTCTTGGATTCTTTGCCTTCGGGGCATTGGGCCTCGCATACTGTACGTGGGTATGGGTAGGGAGTGGATTTTCGATTTCTCCTAACGTTGTTATCACCATCATCTCTGTGACGGCTGTCATCCTAGGTGTCCAGACGGTGTTTTACGCATTTTTCTTGAGCATGATTGCGGAGAACAGGACTTAAGATTTAGTTGGAGGGTTTAATATTGGAATTGGGACACTCAGATAAGGCAGACATAGGCGAAGGTATATTACTCGAAGGCGGAATCAGCCTTGGGTTGATTCCAGCGCCACAATGTAGATCGGAAAATACTCTGCTTACAAAGTTTCTCAATGAGTTCAACAGTGTTGTGTCGGCGAAGCCACTCAGGGATTCGAGTGTTTATTCGCGATATGCGGAAGCAAAAAGTGCAAGTTGCCTTCAATTATCACGATATATAAGTTAGACCTTGAATGAGAGGAGATTCTATTTGATTACAGCTTGGTGAACTAGGAAAGCGGCGTAGGAAGTAATATCAGACACCAGATAATATCTTCACGGTTCAAACGGGGGGTCGGAAAAGAGTTGATTTAGTACGCACATTTTTGCAGAGGCTTTATTCATGCTAGAACCGATCATTCCGCCTGAGTCCTAAGTGTATCGGCGAGTACTAGTGGGTGGAGGTTCACAATTATTGTATGATTTTTTATTCAACCACTGGTGTCGAATGCCATCATTCCCGATCCAGAACAAATTATACCGTTGGGACATACTTTAGTTTCATGTAGTACCCACCATATCGACACATCAATACACCAGAACAATATTTACATATAGCCCAAGTCTTTCAGCCGCTGTTTTACAGAGGAATCGTCTTCAAAGTTTTTGTTAGGCATACGTTCGTCATCGATCTCATATTGTTCGATGATTTTTGGGCTTTCACCGGGATCCAGTATTCCGGGTAATACATGACCATCAAACCCTTCTAGAAGGGGAATATCATGAAGGTGTAGAAGCGTTGGAGTTATATCATTAACAGTACCCTGTACATTTCCTTGCTCTAATCTTTCCCCAGACATTATTAACACTCCCTCTGGGTCGTGATCAGCGACGCGGAGGTGAGGATCTTCGAACCATTCAGAACCGAAATCACCGTAAAAGGAATATTCCCAGTCTTTGGGTTGAATAATTAGATCTGCAGCTGTGCACATATTATCCCCAGAGTATAAAGATTCCTTCCGCACCACATCATCGATCAGTGGTTGGTTTGTTTTGGGATGTTCTAAGGACAAAAGCCGTTCTTGAATTTCATCGATAACATTTTCAACGTTTTCCTGAGCAACAGTCCCGTCTGGAAAAGCTTCCAACTTATTAATGTATATTCTGCCCATATATCCGAATGAGAATACCTCCGTATCAGACCATTCGATTCTTGACCCAAGTTTCTGCTGTTCATGCTCTCCCCAAATTGAACTAATCACCTGGTCAGGAATTACTTTCTTTGATAAATGCCTAACTCGCGGTGGCAAATTATCTACAGACTTGACCAAGAGTTCCCACATACTCTGTAAAGCATCTATCGCCGAGCTACTAGATGTTGACCTTCGTGTAAGGTATTCCATATCTTCAAACACATTGTTTAAATGTATTTTCCCCTTGATTCTTTTTGCGCCATGGTCTGATAATACAATTATATTGCAATTTTCAGGAATATCGTCCAGGAACTGCCCAATGATATCATCTAATTTCATATACAACAGATCCACCGCATTTTGCCCTTCGATTTGGAAATCCCATAGATAATGTTGTGCCCAATCGAGTGTCATAAATACAGACAAGAGAACATCTAATTCATACCGCTGCATTAATTCACGTGTGAGCCGACCTTGGCTTTCTGTAACCCGATCTAATTCATGGTAATATCGTTTCAACCCATCATGCGGATTTACATCTGGATATAGTTTGTATCCATTATCGTCAATAATTTTCTGCACCTCTTCAGGGTAAGCCAAGTTTTGGTTATCAGGTGCAGGAATACCAGAAATAAAAAATGGTTCAACATGATCCGGTGGACGAACCATTGGATAATTGATAACCCCAACATTTAGGTCGTAAGTATTCAAGATATCCCAAACTGGAGTTAGATTTTTGCTATTGTAGTCAGTGGGTTCTATATTATACGTTCCATCGTTTATTTCTAAAAAGTCATAGATGCCATGATCTCCAGGATTCACCCCCGTTGCTATCGAAGTCCAAGCGAGCGGAGTCATTGGAGGGTTAGACGAACGCAAGACACCAGATGAACCAGATTCAATAAGCCCTGATAAGTTTGGTAGCTTATCATCCTCTAATAGACGGTCGATTACCGACCAAGTAGCAGCATCTAAACCGATCACAAGGGTTTTCATAATACCCAAAAATGACGGGAATGTTTTAAAAACTTTGGTTATTAAATTGTGATTATTCTATATATAAAAAACCGATGAGGTAGTTTTAGCCACGTTTCTACACCGCAGGTATTGACTTATGGTTTAAGCCTCTGTATTTTTAACATCCTGGAAGGCGATCGCAGCTATCTTGTGTCGTAATGATGGATGCGGATACATAAGACAGAGATATATAACTGTCAGACAAAATATAAATGTAATAAGTTCCAATGTAGATTCAATGCTATAGAACATTAAGTATGTTTCAATGATAATAGACATACCAACAGAGGATATCAAAATCCAGCCAATTTCGGACTTGTTCATTATTACACTAATGTGACTATTTAAATAATAGAAATTAAGAATTACACCGCCTAGTACCATTGATAACAGGGTACCGACGGCGATACCTTCAAGCCCGAAAGTCATACCTAACATTATATTAAGCAATATATTTAAACAGGTACCTAATAGAGCAGCTTTCGCAGCAAGGTCCGGGCGATCTATTGCTTGGAGACCGCTTCGAAACGTAAGTTGCAGCGATTCGGCCAAGCGATTAATCATTAGAATCACCAGTACCGTGGCTCCAGGCAGATATTCCTTCCCGAATGTAAAATGAATTAGTTCAGTTGATAAGAGTATAACACCGCATGATGCAGGTATAGTAAGCAACGCGCCATAGGAGATACTATCGGTAAGTAAGTGTTGTATTTCATTAAAGCGGCGTTTTTCAAACCATTGGCTCATCACAGGGAACGTGGTTGCCGTATATGACTTACTGAATAAAATGGCAATTGCACTGATTCTCCAAGTTACTTCGTAGATTCCAACGGATGTCCTAGTAAGTAAGTAGCCGATAATTGCCACGTCGATCCAGTTGTAGACTTGTGAGCCAATGATGGCAATAATATTGTACTTTGCATAGTGAACTAGTGAAAGTAAAGCACTGTACCTAGGCCAAGCCAATTGAGTATGGATTAGGAATCCTCCAAATATCGAGGTCAAGCCCAGAGATATAATCAGAGCATATACCATCCCGGCACCTTCTAAGCCAAATTGGGATAGTCCGACACCAGCACCAACCCAAGTGGTTTGCTTTATAAATTCTAATAGAGCAGTTTGACTAACTCTTAGCTCACCTTTGAGTACACCTGTGAGAAGCTCCGTTGCCTCGTGAAGGATTAACCCGACAATTAGAAAATATGCCAACCGATGGCCAATATAATCGTTGATTTTTACCCTAAAAATTAGAATTGAGATAGTAGCGATAAAAAGTAACAATATCTTGCTTACTATGGCAGTTCCCAAAACAGATCTTGGATCCATGCCCTCACTGATTCGCTTTTCTGTTGCGCTTCGAATCCCTAGGTCAGTAGGTACGCTAATCAAGTTGAGGAGGGATTGGAATAGAAAAAAGATTCCAATTTGACTCGGTCCAAATTCTCTCGAGAAGTACAAGATGGCAATAAAGGTAATACCAGTCGTAACTATCTTGGATATAAACAGTATAGAACTGCTCTTTTCGATATCCATTTTAGCCGTCAGAATTTAGCTGTTGGAGCAATTTTGACATTGTATTCTTGAAATTTTCAGCAAATTGTATTTGGCTGTGTATGTTTTTAGACCGGACAATCGCATTGTCGGACATATTTTGCACCTCTGAGTCTGGAAGATTTGAACATGAGATGCATGTTTGTCGTATTGTATCAATTTGAGTACCCTGTAGCCGGATCCCCCAGTCGCCAAGATCATTTGCCACTTGCGGAGGGACTACAGGAATCACACCAAACCGCATCGACACTGCCACTGATCCAGGGTATCCAGATTCACTTGCGGAGGGGAAAATCAGAAAAGAGCATTTCCCACATATCTCTCTGAATTTTTTAGACTCCACATTCACCTTTCCGATGGTATGAATGTTATCCGTATTAAAAAGCTCTTCATGGTACGCATTCTTAAATTCATTTTCTGAGTCAATTGGACCACAAACATACAGGTCACACTCATCCATTGGCGAAAATGCATCAAGCACTAGGTCTAACCCTTTATGAACGAGACCAGAACCTCCAAACCATAGGAAATTAGATTTTGACTCTACCCTAGAACCACGAGATGATATTGGTGCTTTTATATGAGGGATTGAATTCATAATTGATTCGATATATTGTACATTCGTATTGTTCTTGTATGTCTGAACCGTCCCCTCATCACCAATCGCAAGGATGGCATCTGTAAAGCGCTCGTGAGAGATCTCTGAGATCTGTCTTTTTGGTGATAAACGAATAGAGCGGCGCTTCTGTAATCGATCTAAACGCCTGATTTCTGATGAATTTTGAAACTTCCAATGTCTCCCGGTCCCATAAAAAATATTGTGAGTATTTTGATCGACTCTTGATGAAAATCGCTCATAATTTGGACCCATCCCAAACAATATATCATAATTCTCGTAGCTTTCAGGCCGTCGATCTACAGCGTCGTATTGAAAAAGGTCAACATCATACCCGAGTTCGTTGAAAGCTTGCGTTATTGCCCAAGCTTCCCACTTGTTTTGGTGTCGGAAATATAGAGAAGAACTTTCCGGAATGAAAAACGGATCTAAAATATATGATAATAACACACGGCCCTTTGATTTTCTGGTTGTGTTTGAACGCACATGATAGCCCGAGAGCCTCCGATATCCCTTCAGGCGCAATACATCGATAGTTTCGTGGAGGTCCCTCCTCGACACGAAATCCAAGATCTCATTAATAGTACCGTACATATTAATCTTAAAGCCATTTGAGAGATACCCCAACAGAGTTAAAGAATTTCCGAACATGCCTCGTTGTTATAATCGCAAGAAGATATAAAATACGGAGATTGAGAATGCGTGGAAGTCGGA
Source organism: Halorarius litoreus (assembly GCF_024362405.1). GTDB lineage: Archaea > Halobacteriota > Halobacteria > Halobacteriales > Haloarculaceae > Halorarius > Halorarius litoreus. The sequence goes on from NZ_CP101454.1 coordinate 3,677,264, forward strand.
ACCATCATAATGTTAAGGCGCTATCTTGTTAAAAATGCAGTCGAAAATGGGTACTACCTTAAACTGCTATGAATTGAGGTCATTATGAAGATAATCCACATCTATGACGGGCATGAAAAAATTTACGGAGAAGACGGCTCCGTGCCGAAGGTTGTGTGGAATCTAGCAAAGCAGGCCGTACTGAATGGAAATGACGTCAAAGTCATTGAACGGGCTTGGAATGGTCTCCCAGAGCAGGAAACAGACTCTGGTGTAGAGTTCAGGCGCCTTGACCTCTCCACAGGTTCTAGCACGCCTTGGCAGGATATCCCCTATAAACAGGTTCGCTCCATATCGGGAACGGCCAAACTAGTTGTCGACCGGTGTAATTTTGCTGTATCCGCGTACCAACTTCTTCGTCGTCTTGATTATGATATAATACATGTCCATCTTCCGTTCGGTGCTAACGTCCTTGTTACACTATTCCCTTGGCTAGCGACAAACATTGTTTACACCGCTCATCTAGGTGAAGTCAAAGATCGAATCACAGAACGGCGGTTCTCCCCAGACGTATATTTAGCCAACCGTACGGCCCGGACTGTTGTCCTAAACGACAATATGAAACAATCATTTATTAATGAGGGTGTCAACTCCGATTCCTTGTCGATCGTACCGAACGGGGTAGATGTTGAGCGGTTTCGAGCCGATCAAGCATTGGATGGGAACCCCGTAGACGTACTATTCGTCGGGACGATAACCCCACGTAAGGGTGTAAAAGAACTTGTTAAGGCTGTTGTAGACCTTGAGGAGCCAGTACGTAACCAAATGCAACTCGGACTCGCTGGGCGTACTGATATCGACGAGCAGTATTACGCGGAGGTTAGGAGCCTGATAAAGCAGGAAGATCTCGTAGACCATGTCAACTTTCATGGATTCGTTGGGGAGGCAAAACTCCGGTCGCTCTATGCGGAGGCGGATGTATTCGTTCTTCCGTCGTTCGAGGAAGGGTTTGGCATGGTGGTCACAGAAGCAATGGCCGCGCGGACGGCAGTCATCGGCTCCCAAGTCGGCGGCATCCCACTTCAGATACATAACGAGGAGAACGGATTGCTTATCCCCCCAGGAGACATCGGGCGCTTGTCTGACGCACTCAAAGACCTCGTGATGTCCGAAGAGCGCCGTAAGGAATTTGCCGCTGCTGGGGTTTCCAAGTCTTATGATTTTAGTTGGGAGACAGTTTACGACTCCTACGACGAGATCTACCAAGCCGTGGTAGCTGAAAAAGAATGAACATAGGGTATTTTTTCACGTCGTTTCCAGAAATTAACGCTTCTGGCGAACCGAATCGGTTTGTCGGTGGCGCGGCAGTCGTTGCGTACAACCTTGCACACGAAATGGACCGGAGGGGACACAACATTGAGGTTTTAACGACCACGGAGGCTAAGCGAGGATATAATTGTAGTGTGCCATTCGACGTTTATTACTACGGTTCACTGGGCTCTGTAGCAAATGCAAACTTGTCCTATAGTGGGGCATTGCTGCCATTTTTCCATAGATATGACATTATCCATATTCATGCCCCGTCTCCCCCCATGGACATCGTAGGGTCGGTGTACTCACGAGTTCATGGCACACCCTCGGTCGTGACCTATCACGCCGAGCCCGAAGCGACAGGCTATGGCTCACCGGCCAGACGGGCGGGTGTCCATCTGTACAAAAGAGCAGTGAGGTCGATAGTAAGAAGCGCTGATGTACTGGTTTCACCAACTGAAAAATTTATTAACAGTTCTCTATTGGCCTCACATCGGCAAAAAGTCCGAGTGGTACCGAATGGCATCGATATTGATCCATCGACTACTGGCTGTGTACCTGAGAAGTCACGAAGGATACTTAACATCGATCCAGACCGACCAGTCATCCTCTACCTCAACGCGCTGGTGCCACAGAAGGGACCTGACGTACTCTTGCGGGCGATGGAAGACATTGTATCCCATATGCCAGAAACGTTGCTTGTGGTCGCCGGTGACGGGCCCTTGCGGTCAGACCTCCAGTCACATGTCGCTGCGAACGGATTGCATGACAACGTTCGATTTGAAGGGTTCGTTGACGAGAAAATAAAGCCACACTACTACAACGCCGCAGATTTGTTCGTCCTCCCGTCTGTGGAGAACCACGAGTCTTTCGGGTTGACAAACTTGGAAGCGATGGCGAATGGTACCCCTGTAATCGGGACCGACGTCGGTGGCGTCTCTGATGTCGTCGCTGATGGCCAGACTGGGTACGTCGTAGCACCCGCGGATAAAGACGCTCTGGCCGACCAGATTCGGTCCGTCCTTAGTGACCAGACAGAAATAGCTCGCCTAAGCGACGCAGCGTGGGCGGTGGCACGTGCTCCGAAGTACGAGTGGTCCACAATCGCTGATCGAGTTGAAAATATTTACCAAGAGGTATGTAAGCGTACATGAGCCGTGTGCTTCGCATGACTGTCGCGATGTTTTGTTTCGGGGTCGCCAGTATACTTGCCGTTCCCCAGTTCAAGGTCACTGCACCGCTCTTTATCGCCATCATCTTGATTTGCCTGTCACCGGTCGTCTTTCTCGCCCTGACTGAGCAGTTGTCCGACTCGGTTGGGGTACTGGCACTGTTCTCCGTCTCGCTTCTCCTGCTCTATCACAATGCACTCGCCACTGAGTTTTTATTCGGGAGGGACATTGCGTTTGAGCTCTACCACGCTCAGGAAATCATTCGCCGAGGGTCCCTCAACTTTGACATGGGGATCAATCCGAAGATGAACGCACTTCTCCCAGTCACGCTCCTTGCGGCTCTCGTCACAAAAATATCAGGAACGAGTTTGACGTGGACGTACAAGGTCGCATACCCCATTGTCTTTGCGTTGACACCCGTTTTCATTTTCCGTGCTGCTAGGCACAGACATGACGCCGTCGTGAGCTACGCAGCAGCCCTTCTATTCACCTCGTACTTCTTTTATTTTACAACGGGTTTGGAAAATATAAAGCAGTCGGTTAGTATCCTGTTCATTGCAATCCTCGGCCTATCACTTGCAAGGCGAACCGCCGACAGACAACTTCAGCTATTAGCTGTGGTCGGGTTGGTGCTAAGCCACTACGGAATTCCGTACATCGTCCTCTTCGGTTACCTCTCGTCTTACGTCTTCCTCACGGTGACCCGATTAATCAATGCGCAACTAGCTCCTGATTGGCGCCGCTTCTCATTACGCTTTGGCCTCATGCTCGGAATCGGAATGGTGACCTGGCATGCAATACTGACTAGCGGAGAGGGGTTCCGATCATTCGTCCTCTTAGGGTACCGAATCAGTGAGTCGGTCGGGGGCCTATTCGGATCCGTCTCAAAGAGCGGCACATATTACGCGACGAGTGGGCAGGCGACGCCCAGTTTTAGCTACCAAGTAATGCGGTACTTTTACATCGCGTCACAGGCGCTTATCGTCATTGGGTTCCTCGGTACCACGCGCCGGCTAGTTCGCAGAGAGGAGGATCTGACGCTCGGCCAGTACACTTTCGCCGGAACAATGTTTACACTTCTGGCAGTTTCCGTTATTGTACCTGCGGTGTTAGGAGGATTTTCTCTGGGGCTCACGAGAATGTACCAAATCTCACTTATTTTCATCTCCATCTTTTTTGGACTTGGTGCTTTCAGAGTCGGTCAGCAATTCGGTGTCAATCGAAAAACAGTGCGCTGGACCCTCGTCATATTGCTCGTCTTCCTTCTCCTGTTCAACACTCGTGTTGTCATGGAGACGAATAACCGGATAGGCGAGTACGATTCGGACTACGCAGCGTCGCTCTCGCTGTCACAGACGCGAATCAACGCTGGGATGGCCGCCGATCGGGAGGTCGCAGGGTACTACCGGACCGCGAACGCCCCGACTGACGTTCGAGCGGCGCGATGGATCGAAGAGTACCTAGACGCGGAAAGGCGCGTGATCACAGACGATACGATGTTGCTCGTTATGTACGGTCATCGAAATCCAAGCCTCGTCGACAACATTCATACGTCGCCCCCAGTGCTTGAACCGGGCTCCGAGGACTCGCTCCTGTATAGAACGGTAAACACAAAGTACGATATATTCATTGGCCGTGGTACCTATTGGGATGCTGGACAGATTCAGAACTCTACGGTCGACGAAAACCTCGTTTATACGACAAAATCAACAAAATTATTTGAATGAATTTGACCACAACTCAAGCTCCGACGGACCGTATAATCAGACCCTCCGGGGACCCACTAATGAGGAACAGGTGCGGGCTTTGGAACTTACGAAGATGAGGAAGAATACGTGACCCTCTCAGTCTCCGTTGTTACGCCATCGTACAACCAAGCAGAGTTCATTGAAGACACTCTCCGAAGTGTGTCAAGACAGACATACAAGCCGATTACGCACCACGTGATTGACGGAGGCTCCAATGATGGTACCGTTGAAATCCTCGCTGAACAAGAGGAGAAGTACGACCTCCGGTGGACATCGGAGCCGGACGGCGGTCAGTCTGAAGCGATCAACAAAGGCTTCGACCGGGCTGAGGGCGAAATTATCGGGTGGCTCAACTCCGACGATGTCTACTTTACAATAGACACGGTTGAGAGGGTGGTTGAGATGTTCAAGCAGACCGATGCCGACGTAATCTACGGTAACGACGCCCTCATTGATGCGGCCGGCACGGTATTCAAGATAAGACGGAAGTATGACTGGGACTATGACCGTCTTTGCCGGGGGATGGTTATCTCACAGCCTGCAACGTTCTTTCGTGCGGAGGTGCTCGAGAATAACCGACTCAGACGCAACCTCCACCTCTCGATGGACTACGAGTTCTGGCTTCGGCTCGGCCGCCATTATTCGTTCAAACACTTAGACGCGATCGTTGCTGGCAATCGGATCCACAGTCAGCGGAAACGCATTGCGGAGGGCGATGCGGCAATCATGGAAGACAAGCGACTGCGCGAGGAATACGGTTGTCAGGACGGCGCCCGCCGCCGAGCGAATTGGTACCTGCAGGATGTACCGAACCTAGCCCGGAGGCGAGCGGAGGCAGCGGTCTCCGTATTGAAAGGAGAACTCCCCCGGGAAAGGTCGATAGCCTTTGACGGTCGGTACCTACACCGGCACCAACTGGCGCTGAACCAGATTCTCCCTCAGAGGTTCGTCAGATGACTTGCTACCAACAGTAGCGCCGCCAACAAGTCACGAATGCGTCATACACAGACGGTTCCCTGTGCGGGTAAGGATGATATCTCGAGACGATTCTCTCTGTGACTCTCCGAAGTGACGGCGTTCCATCAGAACCGAACCGATCTGCGAACGCAAGCGGCGCCGCGGTGTATATGTCGTGGCTCCAGTTTGTCATTGGAGGGCCCATTTGAGGGCGTTCGCGAGACTCCCAGAGGTGCCTCCCAGCGGAGAGCGCATTCTGTATAAGCGGCGACCGGCCCGGGAATCGATTATAATCCTGAGCGAGGGGACATTCTAGGAAGACCCGCCTGAAGGAGTAAAAGTCGGTAGGCCACTCGTCAAGGTACACGTTGGCAAGCGAGACGAGTACCTGTTCAAGCAGGCCGATAAGCAGTTCAATTTCTTCATTTGATCGATATTTCAATGAACAGGTGCGGCGTCGCTCTGTGGCGTCCGCCGCCTGCTCACAGAGTGTCCGATACGTATCCGCGTCTACTGGAAATTCCTGCGGGTCTATCATCTCAAACAGACGCTGTCGCCGGTCGTACGAGGGAGAATATCGTTCCTCAGAGATGAGAACAGCATCTCTGAGGGCGAGCACCAACTTGTCAAACCAGTACGCTCGATTTACCTCCGACGAAAGCAGTTTTGTCGTTCGGTTAAACACCAACCGGAACCCTTCCCAGGGAGGGATATTTTCTTGGTTAAACGACGGCATCGACTCGCGATAGTCGCGGCCATAGAGTAGCGTTGAGCCATATCGGAGATCATAGTTATCAATTGTCGGCCGCATCCGATGGACAAGTGGGGTCAACAGTTGGATTGATTTGACCACGCCAGAGACGTCTATGTCAATTCCATGGGTGTTTCTATACGGCGCGACGACTCTATCGGCAGTTCGTTTCCCGACCGGTGTTAAGGGAAGTATCAGGAGCTCGCAATCACTGACGGGGTCAAGCCCCTCATCTCTGAGTTTGACCGCTCCTTCCCCACGTCCCAGACTCCCAGTCAACAGTATGGTGTGGGGATTCAATCGCTCAACGAGGTCGTCGGTGAGCGAGTTGAGAACATTTGTAAGTCGCCGGTTCGCGGCATCGTCGTACACGTAGGTCATATCAGACCACCGATGTTCCGTCCATATACTCGGGAACCGGTTCACCGAGACTGCTTAAGACTGTTGGCGGAACATCAACAAGTTCCGGGACAGACGACTGAATTGGTCTGTTCGAGACCAAGACTCCATCCATAGAGTCGTGGTCCGGGAGGTAACCGTGCATAGAGACCGGTGTGTAGCTCATCTCGCGGCCAAAGACAGAGAAACTCGGCATCTCAAAGGTCCGCGGGAGGTCAAGGTAATAGATGAGCTCGCCATAGCGGTTATCGGGCATCTCAACGTTGTAGGCCCGCTGCCGTTCCTTAGTAAGGTACATTCCGTGTTCTTCAAGGGGCGCGAGCGCATTCCTGATTTCTTCGCGTTCTTCAGCCGTGCGAGGCCAGAACCGCGCGAAGTTTGAGTCAACAAAGTGAATGTAGTCGTCGAGCGCGTATCCTCCACGAACAAATGTATCTGGGAGAGAGATATGCTCCTCTACCACAGCGTGTCCGTGGTCGGAGAACAGAAGAAAGTCGAATTCATCACCATATTGACGTTCAAATTCTTGGTACTTCACACGGATGAGCTCGTCAATCTCTCTCATCTTCTCAACAGTCTCCTTGCTCTCCTGACCGTATTTGTGCGACAGCGGGTCGATATCGGCGATATAATAGTAGGTCCAATCAGTTCCAGGATCGAATCCTGCTGCTTCAACGGCGATTGAAGACTTCGCTAGGTCGGGGGCGTCATCACCTATCGTTCGGAACGGGATTCCACGCTCACGGAGTATCTCGAAGACGGTTGGGTACGGAAGGAGGTCGTCGTCTGTCCACTTACCGTCGACACATGGACGGAACTGCCCCCAGTGCTCTACCGGAGTGTCGAAAAAGATAGTGAATCCGGGTACTTGCGAATTGTTTTGGTTTATACTAAGCCCAGTCTTATACATCGCATACTTTGAATATACGTTGTGAGGAAGGTGGTCAAGATTGAAACGGTCTATGTATCCAAATGGTGAGTCTCCGGGAGTGCGCTGCCAGATGAACCAGCAATGGTGTTTATTTGGGTATACACCAGTATACATTGAGCCATCACAGGTAGGAGAGTAGCCAAGCTCTGTTCGCATCCGTTCGCTGTGTAACGACGAGAGGAACGGCATATACTCCAGACTACTCGGCTTCAAACCGTCAACAAAGACGGTTAGAGTGTGTGAGTTGGAATTGCGAAATGAAGGCATTAGTTCAGGTTCCACAAGATGATTTGTCAGAGCGAACTAAAGCATTCCGCTGAGAGTGCAGCCGGAGGGGTTCGGGACGCCACATATTGAAAAGATATACATGTCGGCCTTGATATGATTAAATGATGCGGATTGCGTTCGTATCCAACGTCGTCTACCCTTTCGTCACCGGCGGGGCGGAGAAACGCATCTACGAGATTGGATCACGTCTCGTTAACCAAGGCCATGACGTTACCGTCTACGGCCGTCACTACTGGGACGGACCTACAGTAACCAACCACGACGGGATAACTCTCAGAGCCGTTGCTCCCGAGGTTAGCCTCTACACGGACAATGGCGGACGCCGGTCCATCACGGAAGCAATTGGTTTCTCCGCTCGCACCGTCGCACCCCTCCGACGCAATATTGACGAACACGACATCGTCGTCGCGTCCGTATTCCCGTACTTCCCAGTCCTCTCAACCGAACTTGCAACCATTGGAACAGACATACCAGTTGTCACGACTTGGCACGAAGTGTGGCGCGACTACTGGGACAGCTACCTTGGACATCTTGCTCCATTCGGAAAATTCGTCGAAAAGGTCACCGCAAATGTCTCTCAGCACCCGATTGCGGTCTCGGACGTCACAGCTGACCGCCTTGGTGCCATCGGTCCCGCCCGTGAGACCATCGAAATCATCCCGAACGGTATCGATATCGGACAGATTAGAAATGCCCCACTCCCTAAACAGAGCTTCGACGTGCTCTTCGCCGGGCGGCTCATTGAACACAAAAACGTGGAAATCCTCCTTGAGGCATTCGACAATATCGCCGATATACATGATACCACGCTAGGAATCATTGGCAATGGTCCGGAGCTCGAGCGGCTCAAAGCGAAACGCGAGTCAATTACTCACGCGGACCGCGTGGAATTCCTCGGATTCCTCAAAGACTACGAAGACGTACTCGGCCATATGCGCTCCGCCGATGTCTTCGCCTCTCCCAGTACTAGGGAAGGCTTCGGAATCACATTTGCGGAAGCAATGGCCGCAGATTGCACCGTTATTGCCGCCGGTCACCCAGATTCGGCTGCCGCCGAAGTCATTGACAACGCGGGTTTCCTCGTCGAACCTACGGTCGAATCTCTATCAAAGACTCTCGACGCCGCACTTTGCGGTGAAAGACCTCAGACGAATCCCGTCGAACGGGCGCAGCGGTACGACTGGGGGACAGTAGCCGACCAAGCCGAAACCGCCTATCAGGGTGCCATCGATGGCTGCTGGTAATCAGCATACATCACATCGAATATTCTCAGATAATCTCTCGGGACTACTATCGAGTATTCCATCGTTAGGCGATTTCGAGTCCTGCATCTCACATACGCCACAAACAGAGGATCATAGCGACACGCGATTCATCGAAGAAGCTATCGGGTCCATCTAGCGTGCCACCTTACAAAGAGCGATCCAATTAGATGCCTACGGTGGGGGCCGCTACTACGCGGTATCCATCTTACCACTAGGAACGTCAAGGAGAAGACCGCCAACTCATCGCGTTCCAAGACATTACCGACCTCCATAGGTACGAGCGCGAACTTTAGGAGAAGAACTCGGCGCCCGTATTTTAAAGCCACGGCGACGTGGCCCATCATATAGACCGGTGTCCTCATCTTCGCTATTCAATAGTTATTTAAATCGCCGGTTGCGGAGAGTATAATTCGGTTACCACGCCGTTCCCGATAATCTTCTCGCCGGAAGATTGTGGTAAAATAGTCGGCGAGAAAGACAGTATCTTCCACGATGAATATGTTCCGAACTGATACGAAATCGATCTCCAGCCTCCCGACCGGTGAGCGCCAGACCGTCAATCCTCAAAAGAAGGACATTCAGTACGATGGCGACCGACTGGTCCTCGGGATTGCCGATATTCATTCGACACCTTTCGAGTAGAATCGCATCGATGACCGCTAACTGCAAATCAAGAAATAATCGCTCCAGTGATTTCGAACTCCCACGGTTGAGAGGTGAACCAGTTCACCACGCGAAACCCACTGCTTAGAGGCTCGACATTGAGCGTCGCCGAGCGTCGTGCCGAGTATACCCACGAGTAACCGACCGCGCTCAACACACGATTCCTGTTTGAATCGAGACGAAGCTGGTCCTATCGAGTCCCCTCCTTAGCGCACACTGCCGTCTCGGTCGGGCTCTCACCCGTTACCCGTGTGGTGAAGTGGTTCACAGCTCTAGCCTCGCGTGCACCGCCTCACAGTCGACCAGTAACGCCTTCTTCTTGTGTTCTACACCAGAGGCCGTCTGCACGTCCGTCGCTTCCCGCACTCGTACCCCCTCAAGTTCGACCGCCGCCTCGTCGATCAGGTCATACGCGTATCGCCGTGAAACACCGACACAGCCCTGAATTTCGCTAGCCGTCACCGCAACCGTCGATGATTGTCCGCCCTGCTTGTTCTGTGCGAACATACAGATAGCTGCCAGCTTCTCCTCCTTCGTCGTCTTCGTGGCCCCGATATCTCCAAGCGCCGCCAGTTGCTTTTCGACGGCGTCGAGACGCTCACCGTGGGTCGCGACCTGCCCGTTGAACGCTCGGCCCGCATCCGGTAGTTCGCCAATTTCGTCGATCTCAGCATCAACAACCGCCCGGACAGTCCCTTTTAACAGCGGAATGTCCCGGTTGACGGCTCCCGAGAGGCGGTCGGATAACTCCGCAACGGTCGCCTCTAGGTCGGCCACGCGCTCGCACAGTTCGTCCCCGTCCGTCACGGCGTACTCCCCTCGCTCGGTAGACTGTACGCGAGACACTCAACCTCGGTCAAGCACAGCCGGTACGTCCGAGTCCGCGGTATCGTACGTGTCCCGAGCCACGCCCGGGCAAGGAGTTCCGCGATGCCGAGTGTCGGAACGTGTAGTCGGCACGGGGCACAGTCGTCACAGTAACACCGACGAATGTCCCACTCGTCACGGTCCGCAACGCGATAGCCGTAGACTGTTACTGCCCGACCCTCCTCGAGGTCGTTCCCACATCTACTACAGATGACGGGGGAGTTGGGTAATCCGACCGGCAGGCCAGTCAACACCTGCGTCGGCGACGCGAGGACCGGCCCACGATGCGTTCCATCGTCGCCGGGACGTTCGCGATCACGCAGCCCCTCGTCCGTCATTCAGCTGTCCCTCCGTCGTACTCGCGGCCGGGATTGAAACATCCGAAACAAGGTAGGGTATCGCTCTCGGGCCCGTCGCACCAATCGTGTTCGCAGTCGGTACTCTCGGTAGTCTTTTCAGGTCGTCTCGTCGTAGTTGCCATTGCTTCTGTCCTCCGTACAGAGGCGAGGGCGGTGTCTCCAGCACCGTCCATTCTATAGGATCCCCGCCTCGCTCGTAGCTAAGACAAGGAGGTGCAAGAAGTTTACTGATGTAAGGCTACATTGTAAACATACATCAGCAACCATACAAAATCAAGTACCACTGCGGACCACTTACCTTCAGATGGTAGACATCCGGCTCAGCGAGACTGATAATGCCATTCTAAGTCTGCTCGCAGAGGGACGTAACGTCCCGGCTAACATCGCAGATGAGCTGGACTTCACTCGGCAGTACGTTCAACAGCGGCTGAAAAGGATGGAAGAACACGGCATCGTCCAGAATATTGGTCGGGGCGTCTACGAAATCGTCGAAGACCCTCGTGACTCGATGGACACGGGCTAAATTGATGGACCTCCAATAGATCGACCACACGTGAGCGAACTTCTGTGGGCGCCCGTTCGAACTACCACGTCGCACTTCTAACAGGGCGTCCGTTCCCCGCAGCGCCGACGCTGGCGTACCGAAGAGTGTCGAGGCAGTGATCCATCGCGCCAGTCGTCCCGACGTCTTCCTCCTTGTAGCTGTGGAACTCTCGGATGAGATGCTCACACCGGTCTGAGACGAGCAGCCCGACGCGCCCGTCGACCAGCTCGACCTCCGACTCGGTCTCGGTACCCGCCGTCGACCCCCACGTAGCGCTTAGAGGCTCAGCAATCGGCCGAGCCCCGTCGAACTCGAGCCGACGTCGAACCTCCGCGATGCCCGTATCGAGGTCCTTCATCGCTGGCTCGGCGGTGAGACCCGCCCGCCGAAGCTGGTCGATGTGGTCGGGGAAGTGGTCGGCGTAGATCGTCCCGGAGGGTCTACCCTCGAGCCATGCGATGGCATCGTCGATGTGCGATTTGCGTTCATAATACTCGTCGAGGACAACGAGCTGGTCGTAGCCAGTCTTGCCGACCTCAAGAACGACTCGGGGGGCGCTCCATCCGGCATCGTACCCGTAGACGCGCCAGTCGTCGACGACGAGCGATTCGGCCTGAGCGTGTGGGATGACGTGGTCGGCCCGCGTGAACCCATCGTACACGAGGCCAGTCGCGGCGCCGAACCCGCCATGCAGTGCCTGATCCTCCCGGGTGGTCCCGCCGTACTGGCGTTCGAACCGGGCTTTATCTCCCTCATCGAGATACGGGTTATCGAGCGTCGATGCTCGAATGACCTCGATGGAGAGCCCGATCGGATCACCAGCTATATCTTGACGTTGCTCGAGGATTTCCCATGCCTCGTTGTAACCGTTCCCGGTGAGCGTCCAGCACATCACCTTCGGGCCGTCGACCCCGCGGAGCCGCCCGCCGAGCATCTCAAGGAGTTTATGCAGGTTCGACGCATAGTGACTGGGTTCATCCAGCCAAATCGCCCCAAACTCCGCGCCGGCGGTCCGCGACCAGCTATCGGCACTCCCGAGGAGGATCTCCGAGCCGTTGATGAGTGTCAGCCGGTGTTCCGACTTGTTGTAGTCCGCTACGATAGGTGAGGTCTCCGGACCACTGAACGACGACGTGACGCGGTCGGTCTGCTCGCCGGGTAACTGGCTGAACAGCACTCGGAACGTCGTGTCGCGGGCCTTCGTGAAGTCGACACCAATCGCGAGGAAGCGACTCCCGGGATGGGCAAGCGCCTGGGCGATGAGCCAGCGTGCGCCGATGATGCTCTTGCCCGCCCCGTACCCGCCGAGGAACGCGACGATGTCGTTCCCCGCATCGAGTGCGTCGAGACACGCCTGCTGGGCCGCCCAGACATCGTACGTGAGCGTTTCCGAACTGGGGTCGTAGCGGATTCCATCGGGCCGACCCGTGGGATGGGCCTCATCCCACTCGACGGCCACGTCGGTCGGCGCCTCGGGAGACGTGGCGTCTTCCAGTCGCTCGATTCCGCGCTCGATCTCACGCTTTGTCGGCCGGCTCATTGCGAACCTCGCGATCTGATTCTGTCGCCACGGGCTCCGGGCTTCTTCGGGTTCGACATCGTCATTTATCCCCCCGAAGCTCGGCGGCCTCCTCGAACAGCTCGAGGCGTTCGGCCATCTCGTCGAGGTCGGCATCGGAATTGAGCTGCTGGATCCGCCTGGCGAGGACGGCCTGAGTCTTGATCCACTTGATGAGGAGTCGCTCCTCCGCAGGCGTCTTGGGATCGCTGGCGTCGATTCGGGCCTGTACGGTGCGCATCGTGCGGGTGAGCATCGCTTGGAGTTCCTCGCGGTCGGCTATCTCTGCCGTCTTCGTCTCGACGGCAAGTGCCTCCGTTTCATCATCTTCGCGCATATTCGACACCCCTCAGCGAGCGGCTGGCTAAAGTGTGTCCCTCCACGGCGTTACGATGGTGCGCGACGCTTTCGCTCTACGGCGCGGTCGGCCTGGGCGATTCGGACCCACTCGGGGTCGAACGTCGTTTTGACCTGCTTGACGCGACCGTCTCGTCCCCGTGAGTCGATCCACGTCTCGACTAAACCCATCGTCTCCAGTTCGCGCACCACGTCACGAACCGCCCGCTTGCTGAGTGATACGCCCTCCCGAGCGAGTATTTCGTGTAGTACCGCCGTCGTTACCGGCTGGACGATAGAGCCACGACCATCGCGCCGTACGACCATCGCCGTCAACGCGTACATATGATTCAGCGGAATCGCCTCGAGCTTCTCGAGGACCGCCTCCTTCTCCGTAGCCTCGAGATTCGCCGTCACACACTCCGGTGTCACGACATCGAGCCCGCGGTCGTTCGCGGTCTCGCCGGCGTGCCGGAAGAGCGTGAGCGCCTTTCGGGCGTCGCCCCAGCGGTTCGCGGCTTCGCGGACACCGAGCTCGATCGCTGTCTCTGCAATCGCGCCCTCACCGAACGCCCGCCGTAACCTCGGACGAAGAATCGCCTCGAGTTCAGCGGCGTCGTACGGGCCGAAGAACACCTCCTCACCGCTCATGGCGCTCCCGACGCGGCTATCGACCCGGAGGTCGACCTCCAACAGCTGGTTACTGAGGAGCCAGACGGAGAGGCCGATCTCCCGCTCGAGTCTCTTCTCGCCGCGAAACAGCCGGTAGAAGAACTCGTTGGGGTCGTAATTCGAGTCGTAACCGACGTGGTCGATCTCGTCGAGTAGCAGCACCGTCCACGGTGGGTACGCCTCGAGTGCCGCCCAGATGCCGTCGAAGACGCCATCGAGTCCCTCGTAGGCTCCCTTCCGTTCGCCGGTGAGTTCGACGAGAATCTCGTTCGCCGCACTGAACACCGTGCGACACTCCTTGAGATTCACGTACTCGACGGCGAGGTCGTCGCAGCGCGCGGCGAACTCCTCGCACACCCGTCGGGTCGTGAGCGTCTTGCCCGTGCCGGGCGGCCCGTGGACGGCGACCGTCGTCGGCAGATAGCCGTCGTGCACGCCGTTGAGGATAGTCGCGAGCCGGCGCTCCTGGGCGTCGCGAGCGACGATTTCCTGCGCAGCGGCCAACGGATCGAGCGCCCGTTTGTCGGCGAACACGCTCGTCGCCGCGCGGGTCTCGTCGAACAGGTCGTCGTACTTGCTCATGACGCAGTTCCAGCGGAACTACGACTGTGTATGGGGTCGGCGAAGATAACCCCCCGCTTACCCGGGGGGGCACTCGATACCTCACACAAACCGAGAAATCTGGTAGTGGGACCGTCTCTCCAGCCCGTCCCGAACTAAACGCGCTCGGCGAAGTACCCGACCGACCGTTCTAAACCATCTCGCAAGCCGACATCCGGCTCCCACCCGACCTCTGACTTCGCCTTCGAGATATCGGGGCGCCGGACCTTCGGGTCCTGCGGCGGCAGTTCCTCGTACGTGATCCCACTCTCGCTGCCAACTAGCTCAATCACCAGCTCCGCTAGCTCGAGAATCGACCGCTCGTCGGGATTCCCAATGTTCACGGGCGTATCCACACCCGACTCCAACAAGGAAACCAGGCCGTCGATCATATCGTCGACGTAGCAGAAACTCCGTGTCTGCGAGCCGTCGCCGTACACCGTTAGGTCACGCCCCGTGAGCGCCTGCTTCATGAAATTCGGGATGACGCGTCCGTCATCCAAGCGCATCCGCGGCCCGTACGTATTGAAGATACGCGCGACGCGCACGTCCATGTCGTGTTCGTCACGATACGCCCGGACGATGGCCTCGCCGTAGCGTTTGGATTCGTCGTAACACGACCGCGGCCCGTACGAGTCGACGTTCCCCCGATACGACTCCGGCTGCGGGTTGACTTCAGGGTCACCGTACACTTCGCTCGTCGAGGTGAAGAAGTAGGTCGCGTCCTTCTCCTTCGCCAAGCCGAGGGTCTTGTGCGTCCCGAGTGCCCCCACTTTCAGCGTCTTGATGGGGTATTCGCGGTAGAACACCGGCGACGCCAAGCTGGCGAGGTGCATGACAGCATCCAGCTCACCCTTCACGTGGATGAACTCGGTGACATCGTGGTCGTAGTAGGAGAACCGGTCGTTGTACATCGCGTCTTCGAGATTGTCACCGGTCCCACTCACGCGGTTGTCCATCCCGATGACCTCGTGTCCCTCGGCCAAGAGCGAATCACAGAGGTGACTGCCGAGGAATCCAGCCGCACCCGTAACGAGAATCCGGCTCACCGAGACACCTCGTCGGCGTACTGTCCCACGAGTTCCGCGACGGCCTCGTTCATCTCTCCGTCGTCGTGGTGTAGCGCCATCTCGATATTCGCCTGCAGCCAGCTCGGGATGTTCCCGATGTCGTAACGATCACCGTCAAGTTCGACGCCACGCACCGACTCTAGTTGCCGAATCGCATCCGTCAACTGCAGTTCGCCGTCGACACCCATTTCGGTCTTTTCGAGTCGGTCGAAAATCTCAGAAGTAAATACGTATCGACCCGTAATCGCGAGGTTCGACGGCGCCTCGTCCTGTGGCGGCTTCTCGACGAAGTCCTCGACCGCGAAACACTCCTCCTCTTCGCTCGCCCCACCGAGATCTGCAACGCCGTACTTCGGAACGTCCGCCCAAGGAACGCGTTCGAGTGACAGCACCGAGGATTCGTACTCCTCGGCGTAGTCGATAAGTGTCTTCGTGCATGGCGTCTCGTTTTCGATGATGGTGTCGCCAAGCAACAACGCGAACGGCTCGTCACCGACGTGTTTTCGAGCATACATCACCGCGTCGCCGAGTCCGTTGCGTTCCTTCTGCCGGACGTAGTGGATGTCGGCGAGGTCGGCGATGTCTTGGACTCGGTCCAGGCGGTCGATCTTCTCGTCAGCTTTGAGCTCCTCTTCAAGCTCGTACGACTTGTCGAAGTGCTGTTCGATGGCCTGCTTCCCCCGCCCCGTGATGATGAGGATGTCGTCGATGCCGGCGTCGACGGCCTCCTCGACCACGTACTGGATCGTCGGCTTGTCGAGCACGGGCATCATCTCCTTCGGCTGGGCTTTCGTCACGGGCAAGAAGCGCGTGCCGAACCCCGCCGCAGGGATGACGGCTTTGGAGACGTCCATGGTGTGACTCCAAGTCGGCTGGGTAATACTTGTTATCCTTTCCTAGTGAGACGAACACGTTCGGCCGTATCCATACACTACTAGTAGCCGCCCCGTCATGACGGAGTATGCAGCTCTCCGTCATCGGCAGCGGCTACGTCGGGACGACCATCGCCGCGTGCTTCGCTGACCTCGGCCACCAGGTCGTGAACGTCGATATCGACGAGGACATCGTCGCGACCATCAACGCGGGCGAGCCGCCTATCCACGAGGAGGGCCTGCCCGAACTCGTCGCCGAACACGCAGGCGAGAACGGCACCGGACGCCTCGAAGCGACGACCGACTACGACGCCATCCTCGACACGGATGCGACGTTCCTCTGTCTCCCGACGCCGCAGCACGACGACGGCCGCATCGACCTCTCCATCATGGAAGCGGGCGCCGAACAACTCGGCGAAACCCTCTCCACCAAGGACGACTGGCACACGGTCATCGTGAAGAGCACGGTCGTTCCGGGGTCGACTGAGGACGTCATCACGCCCGCTATCGAGGCGGCGAGTGGCAAGCAGGCCGGCGAAACGTTTGGCGTCGGGATGAACCCCGAATTCCTGCGTGAAGGCACCGCTGTCCACGACTTCCTCGATCCCGATAAGGTCGTTCTCGGCGCCGACGACGACCGAGCGCTCGAGGACATGCACGGCGTCTTCGACCCGCTCGTCGACCGCACGGACGCCCCAGTCGTCGAGACGAACACCCGCACCGCGGAAATGATCAAGTACGCCAACAACGGTTTCCTCGCGGCGAAGGTCAGCCTCATCAACGACATCGGGAACATCTGCAAGGAGTTCGACATCGACGCCTACGAGGTCGCCGATGCAATCGGCCTCGACGACCGCATCGGCGAGCAGTTCCTCCGCTCGGGACTCGGTTGGGGGGGAAGTTGTTTCCCCAAAGATACAAATGCAATTATCCATGCAGCCACGGAAGCCGGCTACGAGCCGCCCATGCTCCAAGCCACGGTCGAGGTGAACGACCTCCAGCCCCAGCGGTTCCTCTCGCTACTCGACGACCACGTCGACGTCGCGGACAAGCGTGTTGCGGTCCTCGGCCTCGCGTTCAAACCCGGCACCGACGACGTGCGCAACTCGCGTGCGATTCCAGTCATCGACGGGCTGCACGACCGCGGTGCCGACGTCGTCGCGTACGACCCGGTCGCCACGGAGAACATGCAGCAACACTTCCCCGAGCTCGCGTACGCGTCGAGTGCCGCCGAGGCCCTCGACGGGGCACACGCCGCGCTCGTCGTCACCGACTGGGACGAGTTCGCGACGCTCGACGAGGAGTTCGACACGATGGAGAATCCAGTGATCGTCGACGGGCGCCGCATCGTCGAGCCCCGTGAGGGGATCACCTACGAAGGCCTGACGTGGTAACGAAGCGATAGTTGTCTAGACGCCGGACGTACTCACACCACGTCGAGGGGAGCGGTTTTCTGCTCATCAAGGTCAGAGACTTGAGTCGCAACGTAGCAAAGAACGCACGCGGCGAATATCTCAGCAGAGGATACACCAAATTAGCGTATTTCAAAGTACCATACTTCAGAGTATGCGATTTTATCCGTGCTCGGACCGGGGGAGCAGCCATCCCCGACGGTGTCGCTTCCCTACCGTCGTTCGAGTAGGGCTACCTCGTCCGAATGGACCCGTTGGGCCGGTATCTCCCACATTCTCATTGCTGCCTCCAGCGAGTACGTTCGAACGATGTACGAACTGAGCCCGCTTGAGAACGCTCAGATTCGGCTGGACGCGCTCCTGGCGAGACGGGCGACTCGCGCCGACCTCGAGGCACGACAGGCCAAGAGACTCGCTGCCCACCTTGAGTTCGTGACGCGGCAATCACTGGCGTACAAATCGAGCGTGCCACCGAACCACCGGAACGCGATGCTCGCAGTGGGAAGTTCCGTCACGTCTGGTCCGAAGTGGCGTGAGTAACCCCCGACTCGGTCGTGGCTACTGACCGGGCGAATTAGTGCGATATCTTCTCGGGTGTGCTCCCAACGAGGTCAGTCAGGCTTCCGGTCCAAGGCTCGGGCTCTATACTAGCACGGCCATCCAAACTCGGCGGAACCGCTACTCGCTGTACGCGTCGAGGAGGAACCGCTACTCGCTGTATGCGTCGAGGAGGTCCCACTCCTCGCGCATCAGTTCGCGAACGCCGTGTTCGAGGATGCCCTCCCCGAGCGACGTGGCTCGATAGTACGAGTAGAGGCCGTCGCTCGACGGCTCCTTTCGTTTGCGGTTTTCGACGAGGCCCACGTCGACGAGGGTGTCGAGGTGGTAGTGGAGGCTGTTCGCTTCGATATCGAGCGCGGTCTTGAGCTCTTTCGCGCTGTGGGCCCCCTCGTCGACGAGCAGGTCGAGGATACGGAAGCGCGTCGCGTTCCCGACGGCGCGCTGCATCTCCATATACTCCTCGAACGACAGCAGACTGTGCTCGGGGAGGAGTCCAGCCCGCTCCTCGGACCCCCGGTCCGACCGGCCACTCTCAGCCATACCACATGGTTTGCCAGCCCGGCGCATAAGTGTTCGCTGACTCAGCAGATGCTGAATTTACTCGCATTTATATAGGATGCGCTCGCAGCCGGGATATGCGCGACCGGATTGTCGACCAGCTTGGCGACCTCGCTCACTCGCGATTTCTCGTCTATCTGATGGGTCCGTACAAAGCGTTCGACATCGATGCCATGCTCGAGGCCAGTGACACGGACGCCGCGGTCGATCTCAGTAAGATCCCCGAATCGGTGGATTTCGAGACGCTCGTCGGGTCGGACGTCGACCTCGACCACCAGGAAGCGGTGTTCGACCTGTTGCTGTACGTTCGCGATCGGCTGCGAACCGACCCCGGCGTGAACGCCTTTCTCGCCGTCGATATCGATATTCCACTGGAGGAGCTGGATGCCGCGACCCAGAGCATCGAGTTCGCCTTTGCCAGCAACGCCGTCATCTACGTGATTCCGAAACTCGGTGACAATCTCGGGGTCGGCATCGAGGCCGGGTCGGTTCTCGAAGCGCTCTATCGCGAGCGCACCACGACCGACGACGAGTCGGCCGTCGCGAGCCACCACGAGCGGGTGCTGTTCATCCACGAGACCGGCGTTCGAAGCGCCATGGTCGCGGCCGTGCAGGACCGCTGGGACGCCCGGGTGTACTCGTACACGGACCGCGAGGACCTCGTCCGACAGGTGCGACTGTTCGTCCGGGATCTCGCTCGTCGTGAGCAACACGGTGCGCTTCCCGAACTCGACGAGCGTCACTCATGACGGGCCTGTAGGTGCGAGTACCGACCGGTACCCCCGACTGCGCGTGTGGCCTTCACCCAGGTGGGCGGGCCCCCTCATGACTGTGAATCAGACGGGGCTTGACGCTGCTACAGGCGAGCCGTCTCGACTGTGATCCTCCACCGGGCGCACCCGACGACATCGAGAGCCATCAGGCGTCGGTCGGTTCGGTCTGGCGCCAGTGGATGACCACGTTTCCGATGGCGAACGCGTCGGGGGCCTCGCGGAGGATCTGAATCGTGTTCGTCCCCTGCTGTAAGCGTGCGCCCGTGACGGTATCCATCCACAGTTGCCACCCCTTCGCAGGCGGAATGTCGAACCCGGTCAGCGGCTCGTCGTTGATGCGTATCTCGTGGCCGTACGTTCCGACATCGTAGGCCTGAACCTCGATGTACCCGTCTCTCGGGTTCGGCGTGGTGACCTCGAACGTGTGGACGGTGGAGGCGTCACCCACGAACGCGGCCCACTCGAGGTCGAGCGCGTCGGGATCGTCACCGAACTGTTCGAGCATCGTGACGAGCGCGTAGTCGGTGTGCGGCGGCATGGAACCCTAATCGCTAGCTCGTGGCTTATAACTGAGTGGGAGCCGTGGTGGGGCGGGCGGACCGTACAAACTGCCTCGCCACTAGGCGGTCACTGAAGTGTGCGGAGGATGTCCATCAGAAAAGCGATGGTCGGCCAGACAGCGCCGCTACTGTTCGCTCGCACTCACCCGCCGCGCCTCGTCCACACTGTACTCGTGGACGTTCAGTAGATGCGTCTCGAACATGTGCCGCGTAGTCGTGGTTCCCGTCCGCTCGTACTCGCACTCTGGACAGTCGAAGCGGGGGTCAAGTCCCTCCTCTGGGGCCCACGTCTGGGCGTACGGTGCTGACATTTCACCGGTATCAAGATGCCCTCATTGCCTTACTATGAGCTAACTAATCCGAATACGGACGTGCTACCGCTCGTGGAACGAAGTGCCTACGCACACCACGAACCCACAGCCCTGCAGGGTAACCTGAGGCATCCCTCTCGACCGCAGATACGTGATCTCCCGATGCCTTTTTGCCGCGTGGAGTGGCACCACCCCACATGGCAGACGACATGCTCCCGTTCGGACTGACGCTCGGTGCGCTCGTGGTCGGGCTCGCCATCCTCATCCTCGGCGTGATGCAGAACAACGGGCAGGCGCTGAACGGGCTGATGATCGTGGGCGGCGCTATCGCCGCAGCAGGCATGGGCGTCCTCGTCACCTGGATCGGCCGGCTCGAACCGGCGTGACTCGGCCCCGGCTCTGAATCTCGATACACGGGATTCGCCGTACTGCTTCAGGCCATCAGAGAACGTACAGAGGCGTATGGGCACGTACGATACTCACGGCGAACCGCGTCGGTCGAACCGCTACGTCCCCGCGTACGGCCCCATCGACGCGGTGCTCGGCTTCGGGCTGTTCTACGTCGTCGTGACGCGCGCGACCCCGACCATCGTCGCCATCGCGAACGACGTTCTCCCCGGGGTCGCGTCCTCGTCGGTGCGGTTCGCCCTCGCGGCCGCACTCTGGTTCATCCTCACCGTCACGCTCCTCGACCAACTTCGCCGCCAGCTCACGGCACTCGGGCTGGCACACCACCCTGAAGTCGACCCCGACCCCGCGAAGCGGACCCCACCCTCGGAGCCGCTGGCGCTCGCGTACCTGGTGGGCGTCGTGCTCGCGGGTGGCATCGCGTGGTTGACGTTCGACGCCGGTATCGCGGCGCTCATCTCGATGCTGCCGGCCATCGCGACGCTCGACGTCGGGGCCGTTCGCCTGTCGTGGCTGGTCCTCCTCGTCGTGTTCTTCGGCTCGTACGGCATCGCCACCCGGAGCCTCGACCGCCTGGTCATCGGTGGCCTCCGCTCGTTGCTCATCGAATGAAGCCCGAGCGCCGGGAGCCGGCGTGAACTGTTATGCGACTAGCTAGCATACGTACGAACGCCATGACGGTCCAGAAATTCGCGCGGAAGGACGTGAAGACGGCATCGATGGAGACCACCGTCCGAGCCCTCGCCCAGCAGATGAAAGCCGAGGGCGTCGGGAGCATCGTCGTGGTGAGCGACGCGAAACCTGTGGGTATAGTCACCGACCGCGACCTCGTGGTGTACGCACTGGCGACAGACGGCGACCCGGAGACGATGACCGCCCGCGACGTGATGTCCGAGGACATCTTCACCGTCGACGCGGACGCCGACGTGTTCGCCGTCGTCAATCGGATGGCCGACGCTGGCGTACGGCGCGTTCCGGTGGTTGAGAACACCGAACTCGTGGGCATCGTGACGCTCGACGACCTCGTGGTGGTACTCGCGAACGAGTTGAACCACCTCGCAGAGGTCATCGAGACCGAGATGCCGCCGTACGCGAAACCACCGGGGTGAGTGCGTCCAAAACAGAAGACGCACCCACGTGGCGACACCACCAGCGACCACACTCCGAGGGATAGCTATACCTTCGGTGGCGATGTCGACCCGATAACAGGTCGATACCGGTGACGGCACGCTCCACCCGCCTCGCGTCGTTCGCGCTCGCCGTGTTCCTCGTCGCCGGCATCACAGCGCTCCCGACTGGCGAGACGCTCACCGTCGCCGGCAAGTACGCGGTGGCGACGATGGTGTTCGCCGGCGTCCTCTGGGTGACCGGCGCCCTCCCGCTCCCACTGACGGCGCTCACCATCCCCATCCTCCTGACGGTGTTCGGGGTCTACCCCGACTTCGGGCAGGCGGTCGCGGGGTTCGCCGACCCCGTCATCTTCCTGTTGCTCGCAGGGTTCATGCTCGCCGAGGCGCTCCAGGAGCACGCCATCGACCGGCGTATCGCGCTCGCCCTGCTCGTCCGATTCGGTACCTCGCCACGCGGGCTCGTCCTGGGGGTCATGGTCGCGACCGCCCTGCTGTCGATGGTCATCTCGAACACCGCGACCGTAGCGATGATGGTGCCGGTCGTGCTGGGCATCGTCGAGAGCGTCACGGACCTCACGGAGGCGAACGACACCACAGGAAACGCCTCGAACCTCCAGATTGCGATGCTACTCGGCATCGCGTACGCCGCGAGCATCGGCGGCGTGGGCACGCTCATCGGCACGCCCCCGAACGCCATCGTCGTCGGCCAGTTGCGCGAACTGCTGGGCGTCGAGATCACGTTCGTCGAGTGGCTCGCCATCGGCCTCCCGATGGTCGCGGTCACGCTCCCGGTCGCGTGGCTCCTGTTGACCGTCGTGGTTTACCCGCCCGAGTCGTACGACGTCTCACGGGCGCGTGCTCGTGCCCGTGACCAACTGCAGTCGTTCGGGGCGCTGTCCACACCGGCCAGACGAACGGTCGCCATCTTCGGCCTCACAGCAGGGCTATGGCTCCTCGGCGGCCTCGGCTTCCTGTTCATGGACATCCTCCCCCAACACTGGCACGTCACGCTGTTCGGCGGCGCGGACGCGAGCGTATTCGGGACTGTCGGCCACGAGGGCGTCCTGTTCTACGTCCTCGTCGGCCTGCTCGCCATCCCCGCGCTGGTCGGCAGCGGCGCGGTCGCGTGGGACGACCTCGTGGACATCGACTGGGGGACGCTCCTGCTGCTCGGTGGGGGAATCTCGCTGGCGAACGCGCTCGCCGACACCGACGCGACCGTCTGGCTCGCGGAGGTGACGCTCGGCGCCATCGAGGGCACGTCCATCGTGGTCATCCTGCTCGTCGTCATCACCATGACCGTACTCGTGGGCGAACTCGCGTCGAACACCGCGATGGCGGCCATCCTCGCGCCGCTGCTCATCAACATCGGCCCCGCCTACGCGGCAGCGCTCGGCACCACGGGCGAACTCGCGTCGGTCCTGCTGGCCGTGACGGGGGCCATCGCCGCGAGTTACGGGTTCGCGCTCCCCGTAGCGACCCCCCCGAACGCCATCGTGTTCGGCGCCGGCTACGTCGAGCGCCAGCACATGCTCCGTGCGGGCCTCCTGCTGGACGCCGTCGTCATCCTCCTGACGACGGGAGCGACGTATCTCCTCATCCGCCTGCTGTGGCCCGTCGTGCTCGGGTGAGCCCGAGCGGCCAGGAGGTGTGCGCCCCGCGGTGCCGAGACCACGTGTCGAGAGCCCGTCGTACCGAGGTCACTGCTTGGGGTCGCGCGCGGTCAACAACCCCTGAGCCATGAGCCGTCGGGAGATGACGACGAGGCCATTCCCGAACCCTTCGCCGAAGACTGCTTGTTCCGTTTTGCTGCCGGGCACGATCGAACTCACGAGGATCGTCGAGCGATCGACCAGAAGGAGGCGGCCGATCGCCGTCTCGTCTTCAGTAACGTCCTCGCCGTGTAGCCACTCGAGGCCAGAGATGAACGTCGTCGCGTTCGGCACGGCCGTCTGGATCTGGGCTTGAAGCGGCTCCGTCAACGCGCCGATGAGGAGCGTGACCTCGTCACCGACGTCGTTGAGCCTGGCAACGAGCTCCTCGGTCAGCAGTGACTCGTCGCCCAGGACCAGCACGATCTCCTCGGACGCTTTCTCGATGAGCTGGTTCGTCCGGTTTTCGATCGCGTCGCGCCCGGACATCGCCCACACCTGCTGGACGGGGGTTTCATCGTCTTCGTCGACGATTTCGACCGTGTCGAGCGCATTGTGGAGCCGGTCGACGCGGGCTTCGTACTGGTCGCGCAGGGTCTCGGTCGCCTCGTCGAGCGGAACCGCCCGGAACTGCTGTGGGCTCGAATGCTGAATCTCGACCAGGCCTTGCGCCTCCAGCACCCGGATCGCATCGTACACCCGCGTCCGGGGAACCTCCGTCATCTCGCTCAATCGCTTTGCTGTGCCCGTGTGGAGGCGGGACAGACCGACGAAACATCGCGCCTCGTATTCTTTCAAGCCGAGTTGCTGGAGAACTTCGATGGCGTCCTCCAAACTATCAGTCGTAGTCATGTGTCCCAACCTCACGGGATGTCATCCAGTGAGTCTCTGACTGTTCGCTCCCGACACGGATAGGCATTGTCACTCGATCCATGACATCGAATACGGATGCGACGCGAGTAGGCCGATATTGCCGTTCAAATCCACGCAGCGACTAGATCTCCCCGATGTATTGTGAGTACCGGAATGACAACAATCGAAAATAGATTTCGACGTACAGAGTCGACAGAAACCAGGCGTTTGAGAGTGTCACTCAGTTACTCACAAAAGAGTCATAGGTGAGACGGTCAATCACGTTACTGGCACGGGATCCAGTTCGGTGTCCCAACCACGGTACTGCTGGGCGCCGGCCCGGCTACGCTCCGTGGCTGGGCTCACGCTGACCCACAGACGCCAAACCGATGACCAACGATCCAACCGAGGACCCACAGTCCGTCGCGATCCAGCAGCTCGAACGGTTCGGGTTGAGTGCCTACGCCGCGCGGACGTTCGTCGCGCTCGCGAGTCTCGGCACGGGGACGGCCAGAGACGTCAGCCGAGTCTCGGAGGTGCCACGCACTCGAGTGTACGA
Organism: Halorarius litoreus; assembly: GCF_024362405.1. Classification (GTDB taxonomy): domain Archaea; phylum Halobacteriota; class Halobacteria; order Halobacteriales; family Haloarculaceae; genus Halorarius; species Halorarius litoreus. Next base: position 3,702,382 of record NZ_CP101454.1, read on the forward strand.
CGCGATCGACGAGCTACACGACCGGGGACTCGTCGATGTCCTCCAGTCGTCGCCCAAGCAGTTCTGGGCGATCTCCGCCGAGACCGCGAGTCGGAAGTTCGAACACGAGTTACAGAACCGCACGGAACTCCTTCGGACGTCGCTGCGGGAACTCGAACCCATCGAACGGCGAGCCGAGCAGGGCGGCGTCTGGACCGTCGACGGGCAGACCGCAATCACGGAACGCGTCCTGGAGTTCTTCGCCAGCGCAGAGGAGGAGATCGTCTACATGACCGTCGAGGACCTCCTCACCGAGGACCTGATCGAGGGGCTGGGCGAGGCCGCAGCGCGGGGCGTTTCGATCAAGCTCGCCGGAGTGTCGACGGATGTCCAGGAACGCATTCAGGACGATATCCCCGGCGCGACGATGTTCGAGTCGCTGTGGGTCTGGTCGGACACGTCGGCGGGACGGCTCATGATGGTCGACGGTCGGAAGACACTCGTGAGTGCGCTCGTCAACGGCGCGGACGCGAGTCCGTCCGATCCGCGTTCCGAGACGGCCATCTGGGGGGAGGGTGACGCGAACAGTCTGGTGGTAGTTCTGAAGGCGATCTTCACCTGGCGACTCGATGCGGAGAATCCAACATGATGGAATCCACGAACCGCAGCGCAACGAACCACAGGATGAACCCCACGAACAGCGACACGACGAACCACAGAACGAATCCGACGTACCAGAATCGACTGAGTCGGACACCCGCATCGACGGACTGGTGGACTCACTCGTGACGACATCCAATCGAGAAGACGAGTACGACCGGTGCGCCGACGCGGACGGCGTCATTCAGGCCGAGTTCGACTGGTCGTCGCTGGCCCCGAGCATCGCGGTCATCGAGGCCGTCGCGATCGCGGCAGATCGTGAGCCCACGGCACTCGACCCGTTACATGAGGCGGTCGACACAGATGCGCTAAATGCGCTCCTGACTCCCCGCGAGAAGCACCCGACGGACGGCATCACGACCGTGTCGTTCGAGTTCGCTGGCCGTACGGTCACTGTCCAGAGCAACGGGGAGGTCGTCGTCCGGCCGGGCGAGTCGCGACACGAATCGGAGTGACGGCAGGCGACGCTGGCGTCAGGGGTTCGTCACCGACACGCTTTCCGGGAGCGAGTCGAGCACCGTCTCGACCTGTTCGTCAGGATGGTACCGGATAGCCCCGCTTCTCTGGTCGAGTTCGACGACGCCGTGCTCTGCTAACTTCGGCAGGTGGGTGTGGTGTAGGTGGATGGCGAATTCGTCCCGATCCTGTGAAGGGCCGGTCTCGGAGGGGGAACCAGGACTGTGCAACTGATCGACGAGCTCCGCAACCGTCGTGGTCCCGGTAGCTCCGTGGCGCAAGTTGTGGATGATCCGACGTCGGTGCGGGTCAGCGATGAGATAGAGACACGCTTCGAGGCTGTTGTTGGTCATACTGTGGTACACGCCCGGGAGGTACATCAGCTGTACAGATTTTCACACGGAGAACTATTTTGAGTATGTGAGTGACACCCGACCCTCCGGGGGCCTTCACCACTAGGCAATTGGTCGGTGGAGCCCCGCGACGTCTCGGTCACCCCGGTACTCACGCGAGCACGTCCTACCTCGTACTTCGGTGCGAACGCTTATCCCCTGACATCCGCTTTGTTTCTGGATGGATGATGTTTTCGTCGGGAGCCTCATGTCGTCACCAGTCCACACCGTCGGCACCGATACGTCACTGCAGAGTGCTGGACGGCTGATGCTCGACCACGGGATCGGCTCGGTCATCGTCGTCGACGACGAGGGGCAACTCGAAGGAATCCTCACCGCAACCGATTTCGTCCGCGTCGTCGCGGAAGGGGGCCTGGACCCGGACGCGACTGTCGAAGGGTCGATGAGTGCGGACGTTATCACGACCACCGCGAACGAATCCATTCGGAGCGTCGCGGATCTGCTGCTCGAACAGGGCTTCCATCACGCCCCGGTTGTCGATGACGGAGACGTCATCGGTGTCATCACGACGACGGACCTGACCGCGTACGTCTCACGCGGAGTAGAACCGAGTCCGAACGACGCCACCGACGACTAACCCGCTCGCGGACATACCAGCCCTTTTCCCGCGCCACCGTCTCTATCTGGTGTGATCTTCTCTCTCGTTTCGTCGGCAGTCCAGGGTCTCAGCTTGCCGTCCGTAACGACAGAGATGCTCGTCGTCTTCGCACTCATTCTCCTCGCGCTCGTGCTGTTTGCGACCGAGTGGTTCCCGATAGACGTCACCGCGATTCTGGTGATGGTGCTGTTGATGATACTGGAGCCCTGGACGCAGATCTCTCCTCGCGAGGGCATCTCTGGGTTCGCCAATCCAGCCACGATAACCGTTCTGGCGATGCTCATCTTGAGTACCGGAATCAACCGAACCGGCATCGTCCAGCTGCTCGGCCGGAAGATGGCCGCGTTCGCCGGGGCCGACCGGCGCAAGCAACTCGCGGCGACCATCGGCATCACCGGCCCCGTCTCGGGACTCATCAACAACACGCCGGTCGTCGCGATTCTGGTCCCCGTAATCAACGACCTCGCACACAACGGGAAAACGTCACCGTCGAAACTGCTGATGCCGCTGTCGTTCGCCTCCATGCTCGGCGGCACGTTGACGCTCATCGGCACGTCGACGAACATCCTCGCGAGCGATATCGCAGCCCAGCTCGGGGCGGCGTCTCCCGAACTCGATCTGCATGCGTTCGGGATGTTCGAGTTCACCAAACTCGGCATCGTCGTGTTCGTGGTCGGGGCCCTCTATCTGATGACGGTCGGCGTTCGACTGCTCCCCGAACGGATTCCCGCCGACGAGGACCTCGTCGAGGAGTACGCCCTCCAGGAGTACCTCGCGGACGTCGTCGTTCCGGCGAACTCGCCGTTGGTCGGGCAGACGGTCGAGGAGGCACTGGGAGACGACGACCTCGACATCGACGTGTTACAGCTGATCCGATACGGTGAGCGCTTCTCTGACCCGCTCGCCCGCAAGGAGATCCACGAGAACGACACGCTCCGGCTCAGGACGAACCGGGAGACACTCGAACGCATCATGGACGCAGAAGGTCTCACACTGGCGGGCGGCCCCCGGTCTGAAGACGACCTGCATCCCGACGAGGAAGAACCCGTGCTCGTCGAAGTCGTCGTTCCGTCGGGGTCGTTCCTCGTCGGCGAGACGCTCGCGAGTTCGACCTTCAGACAGCGCTACGACGCGAACGTGCTGGCCTTCAGAACCCGCGGTGACGTCGTCCGCGACCGGTTCGAGAACATCCGCATCCGGGTCGGGGACACGCTCCTCGTGCAGGCACCGCCCGACAGTCTCACCCGGCTCGTCGAGAACGAGGACTTCATCGTCGCCCACGAGTTCGACGAGGTGACCTACCGGAGCGAGAAGATCCCGTTCGCAGTGGGCATCATCGCCGGCGTCGTCGCCCTCCCCGCGCTGAACATCCTGCCGATCGTCGTCTCCGCGTTAGCCGGGGTCGTGGCGATGGTGTTCACCGGCGTCCTGAAACCGACCGAACTCTACTCGTCCGTCGAGTGGAACGTCATCTTCCTCCTCGCTGGCGTTATCCCGCTCGGCATCGCGCTCCAGCAGACGGGGGCGGCAGCGCTGCTGGGCACTGCGGTGGCGTCGACCGCGACGTTCTTGCCAGTGCTCGGTGTCCTCTGGGTGTTCTACGTCGCGACCGGCCTGCTGACGAGCGTCATCAGCAACAACGCGAGCGTCGTGTTGATGATCCCTGTTGCAGCCAGCGCCGCCCAGTCCATCGGAGCGAGCGCGTTCGCGTTCGTCCTCGCCGTGACGTTCGCCGCCTCGACGGCGTTCATGACGCCGGTCGGCTACCAGACGAACCTCTTCGTCTACGGGCCTGGTGGCTACCGGTTCTCGGACTTCATCCGCGTCGGTGCGCCGTTACAGCTGCTGCTTTCGGTCGTCACCGTCCTCGGCATCGCGTTCTTCTGGGGCGTCCGTGTCTGAAGCCGTGTTCGTCATTGCTCGCAGATGGCCCTATAGCCGCGTTCTCTCGGGATGTACGTGTCCTCATCGTCGCCGTGATCGAACGGTTGGGTGTGTACCTATCGTCGGCTGTTCCTCATCGCACCTGTCGCTCTGGCCCACCGTCCGAACGTTGATTGACCTGGCTGTCCTCCTAGAGCTATGGCAGAGTTCCCAGACGAGCGCCAACTCGTACTCCGTGCGCGGTCCCAGCTGGACCAATGGACGAGAGATGCCCGGCGAGAGGCGTACGTCGAACTGTTCGAAGGCGACCAGCCGATCCTCACCGAAGCGGAACTCCGGCTGCTCGACGCGCTCGACTCAGAACTGGAGCGAGAGGGCGGTGATGGTGTCTGGGGGACTGACCAGTACGGCATCCACACGGCAGGGACCTCGAGTTCGGATACCTCCCTTGGGGTGGTCTGTGTCTATCACCCACAGATCACCAAGGACTCCGTCCTTCGCGGGTACGACGAACTCGACGACGAGACCGAAGAGCGACTCAACGCCGCGCTCTGGCGATATAGCGAACGGGTTGCGACCCTCATCGAAGCAGTACTCGACGAGTTCATCGACCAAACACAGCACTGATTCCGAATCTCAGTTCCGTTGAACCTCCCTGGTGCTAATAGGGTGTTTCGGCCGTGCTGCATACAGGGCGCGAGTCGGTCACCAGCGACTGGGCAGTATCGAACCGACTGGGTCGGTCGAGACAGAGAGCGTGTCAACCGGCCGTCTGAACCAGACCCAGCAGATGTCTTCTACGGAGTGGTATCACCGGCAGACGGCGCTATTCGGTGATTCCGCTCAGCGACGACATCGGGGTCGAACCGGCAACGATGGCGCCCGTAGCGAGTACCGCCGCGGAAAGCGCGACGAAATCCCCACTGGGCGAATATCCGGCGAGCCCGGCGCCCACCTGAACGATGAACACAGTGATGAAGTAGCTGACAATTGCGAACACCAACAGAACGATCGATGCGATGATACTACTGACTAACGCGCCAAACGAGTCAAGAACACCCATTAGTTATCAACCTCGCTCGGTAGACTAGCGGCTACCTTATACCAGTTGGGACATATCTGTCGGGGGGCAGACGGAGTCGCAGTTCAGTCAGCATCGACCGTTCACTCCACCGAACTGCTGCAAGAGGTCGAAGAATCAGCCCTCACAATGTGAAACCACCCGGCGACTGGTGCCGAACACACCCGCTAGTTACAGCACGCCACAGCTATCAAATCGGAGGGCGCCACCCAGTAGCCCGGGGCTGTAGCGTTCCCGGTTCCGCGTACGGCACCGTCAGCCTTCCACACGAACCCTGTACAAGAGGAGCCGCCGCTATCCACCGAGCCACCAGCCGTACAGATGCTCCTGGGGTTCCATGTCGGGGTCCTTCTTCGACTGCCCGTACGTCTTCCCTTTCAGCAGTTGGCGCTCGAGCGCGTTCGCAGCCAGACGGAGTGCGTGGGAGGCCCCGTAGCCTTCTCCATCGGCGGTGAAGTAGCCGCGGTCGGTGACCAGTCGAATCCGTGCCAGGATCAGCGGCACCCCCCGGCTCTGTTCCTTGTGCTCCTGCAGTTCGATGCTGGCCTTGATGACGCTCATCTCACCGTACTTCGAGGTCATGTCCTCGATCAACGCCGAGACGTCGTCGTAGTCCATCCCCTCCAGCAGCTCGAGACCGAACACCTGCACGGCGTTCCGGTCGTCGCGCTCCCAGGTGAGCGCCTCGATGACGTCCGTCTTCGTGATGATACCGACCGGCCGACCGGTCTCGTCGGCCGTGACGACGAGCGAGGAGATCTCTCGGTCGAACATCGTCGCGACGACCTCGTCGAGCGGCGCGCCACGTTCGACGGTGAATACGTCATCGGACATCAGGTTCCGCACCGGCAGATCGAGCATGCGGTCGGAATCGCCCTCGCGAGCCCCGAACCCGCCACGATTCTGTCCGCCACCGCCGCGGCCACCGGAGCCACCCGACGACCCGCCCTGGCTCTTGCTGCCGCCTCGCGTCGTGAAGTCGATGACGTCGTACAGGCTCACCATGCCCACGAGGTCGTCCCCCTCGGCGACCGGAAGATGGGCGATTCCGCCTTCTCGAAGCAGATTGAGCGCCTTCCCGATGGTGGTCTCCGGGGTCGCACTGATCAACTCCGCCGTGTACGCGTCGTCGACGGTCACGGCGTCGAGGAACGGCCGAACGGCTTCGAGGACGGCATCGCCGGTCACCACACCGACAACTCGGTCGTTGTCGAGTACGGGCAGCGTTTTGGCGTCGCTGCCGATCATCAGCCGCGCGACCTCGCGGACGTCCTCGGTGCGGTCGACCGTCGGGACGTTCTGGACCTGTGAGCCGACCTTCGCCGAGGGCTGGTTGGACGAGGACGCCAGCTGTCGGCGGCTGACGACGCCGCGATACTCGTCGCCGTCTGTTACGACGACGGCATCGAGTTCCTGATTCTCGAACGCCCCGGCGACCTTCGAGAGCGGCGTGCCGATGTCGAACTCGGTGTAGTTGGTCGAAAGAATCTCTGAGATATCCATGGTGTAGTCTCTATCCAGAGGAGCGCTGGACGGTTAAGGGTGTTTCAAGGCTAAAACCTCGCCCTCGAGACTGACAGACTCACACAAATGCAAGGAGGAAGCCCACGGCTTCAGCCGTGGGGGGAATCCGACAAGATTCGAACTATACCACGAGGGATAGCAGTCCGACTCCCCCACTCCAGTCGTAGAATATATAAAAAGTCAATTCGATATGTGAAACACGGATGGAGGACGTGATTCGCACCGTCCAGATCAAACTCGACGTACCCACAGAGCGGTGCGACGACCTCCATCAGACCAAAAACCAGTTCCTCCACTGTGCGAACACCACCGCAGACTGGGCGTGGAGATACCCGAACGACTACTGCGTGACTTCGAAACAGACGGCCGAGAACGCCCTCTACGAGCGACTCCGAACCGAGACGGAGTTGACCGCGAACCTCGTTCAGAAGGGGATTCGACGCGCGGTCGAGGCCACCAAAAGCGGTGTCGCCCGACTCAAGAACGGGGAGAATACGAGTCAACCACACTTCGATGCGTGGAGCGTCGTCTACGACAAACGGAGTGCGACGTTCCACCGTGACCACGTTTCGCTTTCGACGGTGAACGGTCGCGTCGAATGCGACTACGTGCTTCCCGACGACCCCGAGGGAACACCGATTGGCGAGTACCTGCTGAACGAGGACTACGAGTTCCGTATGTCTACGTTGCAGTATGACCGCCCCACAGAGTCGTTCTACCTTCACGCCCGGATGCGCCGAGCCACATCTGAGCATGAGCAGTCCACAACTGATTCTGAAGACGCCAAGCACAGAACAGTCCTTGGCGTTGACCTGAACGTGGACGGCTCGCTCGCTGTGACGTCGACGGGCGCGTTCATCGGGAACGCCGACGAGATGAATCATCGACGCCGTGAGTTCGAGCAGACGCGCGGGTCGATGCAACAGACGGGAACGCGGTCGGCACACCTTTCGATTCAGTCGATGAACGACCGCGAACACCGTTGGATGCAGGACGAACTCCATCGTGCCTCGAACCGGATTCTCGACGAAGCCCGCGACCACGGCTGCACGCATATCGCGTTCGAGAACCTGACCGACATCCGGAAGCGGATGGCTGGTGCGAAGCGATTCCACGCGTGGGCGTTCCGACGCCTCTACCAGTACGTCGAATACAAAGCCGAGATGGTCGGCATCGAGGTTGAGCAGGTGAGTCCGGCGTACACCTCTCAGCGGTGTTCGTCGTGTGGGTTTACGCACGAGTCGAATCGGCGGTCGAAGCACCAGTTCGTGTGTCAGAAGTGCGAGTACGAACTGAATGCGGATTACAACGCGAGCAAGAACATCGCTCGCAAACTGCTCAAACGACTCCACTCGGGGCAGACGTCTTCGAGTGGAGGCGCACCCTGTCAGTGTGCGCTACCGTCAGGGACGCTGAACCTGAACGGCGATTTCCACGCCTCCGTCGATTCGACGGTAGAAGGGGAGTCCACTGACAAACCCACGACTTCAGTCGTGGGTTACTGACGAGGACATCGATTTCTGGCAGGGCCGTCTGGCGGCTGATATCGTCGAGACCGCGACGACGGCTCTCGTCGACGAACTACGGTAGCCACTATCGAGTGCTCACGCACCTACGCAGTATGGTTTCTCCAGATCGTAGTTCCTTCCAGACCACGAGATTCCATATAGCAACTATCGGTTCACGAGCGAGAACAGGACAATCGGTCCCGTTCCCGTAGTGCGGAGTGCAGACGAGAACTGCGAGACGCGGGCGCTTGAACACACGTTCGCCGCGACCCCACGCTCAAGCCCCCGGGCTTCGAACCCCACTCGTCGTGGCAGTCGACATCGTATGGACCGTCCTGGTGGGGCTGTGGGCGATACTCCCAGCGTATCTCCCGAACAGCGCCGCGGTCGTCGTCGGTGGGGGCCACCCCATCGACGGCGGTCGGACGTGGCGTGGCCGGCGCCTCCTCGGTGACGGCAAGACGTGGCGCGGCTTCGTCGGGGGAACGCTCGCGGGCATCGGGCTCGCACTCGGGCAGAACACGCTCGCCCCGGCCCTCTCGCCGGGCCTGCCCACGTTCCCCCTTCCGGTGGTCGTCAGTCTGCCGCTCGGCGCGATGCTGGGTGACCTCACCGGCTCGTTCCTGAAGCGCCGCTCGGGGAGAGAGCGTGGCGCGCCGTTGCCCATCGTCGACCAGCTCGGCTTCGTTGTCGCGGCCCTGGCGCTCTCGGTCGTGGTCGCACCCGCGTGGACGACGGCGACGTTCACCCTGCCCGTCCTCGCCGCCGTCCTCGTCGTCACCCCGCTCGTTCACCTCGCGACGAACGCTGGGGCGTACCTGCTCGGATTGAAGAACGAGCCGTGGTGACCAGCGCGCACAGCGACCGCTCGGCAGTCACATGGTACGCAAAAACCGGAAGTCACCGTTCGATACGTCACGCCGAGAGCCGCGTTATGCGGTCTTGCGCTCGCGCATCCGGGACTCGGAGCGCGCGCCGTAGAGCTGGTACGCGAAGTACAGCTCGTAGAGGCCGGCGAGCCCGACGACGACGTAGATGAGTGCCTCGAGCGTCGGGATCGACCCGAAGATGAGGTTCACGACGTTCCAGTTGGCGTCGAAGAAGCTCCCGATACCGACGAGCCCCCAGTTGATAGCGCCAACGATGACGAGGATGAGCGACGTCCAGTCGAGATAGCTCGCACGGACCGTGCCGTCAGTCTGCATTGTGGTTACACCGACATCTAGGACGGCGGCTGAGAGCATAATCCCGGAACTTCGTTTATCTCCGGTCATCGATATCGTGCACGGAACGCCGACCGGCAGGATGTCCTTTCGCCCCCGGGGTCGATAGCGGGCCTCGCCGACGTTCGTCCGCTCGCACTCGGCGCAGAGATAATCTCATCCTTCCACCGCTGAAAGAGGCCCCACCTACCGAGAGTCTGGGTTTCACCCGGTTCAGCGACCTAAAACTGATGCTAGCTTATATGTAGTTGAAGGATATGTGGTATGTTAATGAGCACCAGTATCGGCACCGACCGACTCCAGGCGTGGTTCGGGGAGCAGCACTGGGCCGCGTGGGTCATAAGCGGTGTCGGGCTCGCACTGGCGGGCCTCTCGCTCTGGTATCTCATCGTGGTGAAGGCGCTGTATCTGGGGAGCGTGGTCGGGACGGGACCACTCGAACTCATCCTGAAGATCATCGAGGTGCTGTTGCTCGCCAGTTTCTCGCTCGTGCTCGTCTACGGCGGTTACTGGCTCGCATCGGGGGCGTTCGAGGGCCGACGGCTCTGGTGGGCCGGGCTGTGGACGATGCTCGGACTCGCCGGCGTCGTCGCCATCGTCGCGTTCGTCACCGCGTTCCAGGTGAGTCAAGGTGAACCCATCTCCGAACCGACGCTCATCCAGGAGATGCTGCTGGCCGCAGGCGGGGGTGGCATCGCCGGCCTGCTCATCGGGGTCTCGACGGTCCGCGAGACCGTCGAAGCCGAGGACGCGAAACACCAGCGCGACACCCTCCTGTTCGTCAACGAACTGCTCCGACACAACGTGCTCAACGGGATGCAGGTCATCATGGCGAACACCGACCGACTGTCCGAACAGGTCGACGACCCCGAGGTCCAGCGGCTCCTCGACGCGAACGAGAACCGCGCGGAGACCGTCGTCGACCTCATTCAGAACGTGCGGGCGCTCGTCCGGTCGGTCTCCGGCGAGGTCGAACTGCTGCCCCTGGCGCTCACGCCCGTCCTCAGCGACGAGGTTGAGGCGGTCAGACAGGCGTATCCGGCGGCGACCGTCGAGTTCGAGGCGTACAGCGACGTGACCGTCCGCGCCGACGAACTCCTGCCGGCGGTGTTCGAGAACGTCATTCGGAACGCCATCGACCACAACGACGCAGACGACCCACACGTCACGGTCCGAGTCGAGACGAGCCAGGACCGGGGGTTCGTCAGAGTCGCGGACAACGGTCCCGGCATCCCCGACGAGTGGAAGACCGAGTACTTCAACGCCGGCGAGCAGGGCCCCGAGAGCATCGGGCAGGGGCTCGGCCTCTATCTCGTGGACACGCTCGTCGAGCGCTACGGCGGCGAGGTCCACATCGAGGACAACGACCCACGAGGGTCGGTCGTCGTCTTCGAGTTCGAACGCGTCGCCTAACGAGCGAGCGCTCGCGACGAAACGTGGCCTCGGGGGGTGTCACGGCGGTGTGTTACTCGGCAGCACCTTTATACGACGGTCAGGAAATCTTTCTGACGTGTCGCCACCTGACTCCACGCCCTCGGTCGGCCTCCTCCACGCCGTCGCCATCGAGGTCGGCCTCATCGTCGGGGGCGCGCTGTTCAGCCTCACGGGCGTCGCCGTCGGGCTCACCGGTCCGGGCGTCGTCGTCGCCTTCGCCGTCGCGTTCGGCATCGCCATCCTTGGGCTCGTCCCCACGGCGACCCTCGGCGCGGCGTTCCCCACGACGGGTGGCAACTACCGCTACCCGGCGCGATTCGTCTCCCGACCGCTCGCCTTCCTGAGCGCGTGGGGACTCGGCGTGAGTATGTTCGCAGGCGGGCTCCCGCTCTACGCGCTCACCGCCGGCCAGTACGTCGACTCGCTGCTCCCCACGAATCCGACGCTCGTCGGGTTCCTGCTCCTGACGCTGTTCTTCGGCGTCAACCTCCTCGGTCTCGAACCGGCCGCGAGTGCCCAACTGGTGCTGTTCGTCGGGCTCGTCGCCGCACTCGGCACGTTCGTCGTCCTCGGCGTCCCGAACGTCGACCCCGCGAACCTCCGCCCGCTGTTCCCCGGTGGCGCCGTGGGCGTCGTCACCGCGGCCGGCATCCTCTACTTCGTCTGTCTCGGCGCGAACTTCGTCGTCGACATCGGCGGCGAGATCCGCGATGCGACCATCACCATCCCCAAATCGTTCGCCGTCAGCGTCCCGCTCGTGCTCGTCATCTACGCGAGCATTGGGCTCGTGGCGGTGGGCGTCGCCGGCGAGGCGATGGCGAACGCGACACTCGCGGTCGCCGCCGAACAGTTCCTCTCGCCCAGCCTGCAGTCGCTGTTCGTGGTCGGGGGCGCGCTGTTCGCCATCGTCACGAGCATCAACGCCGTCTACATCATCACCCCGAAGTACCTCGAAGTGCTGGCCGACGACGGGCTCTTCCCCGCGGTGCTGGCGACACGAAACGACCGGTTCGACACCCCTCACTGGGGGCTCGCGGTCGTCTACGTGCTCGCGGTGGCGGCGCTCGTCTCGCCGCTCCCCATCGCCGACCTCGGAACGCTCCTCGGGTTCGGTGGCGCGTTCCTCGTCGTCCCTGTCATGCTGGCAGCCATCGCCGTGGTCCGTGACCCGGCCCACGACCTCACGCCGCCCGGTGGCCTCTCGCCGCGACTCGTGGCGGGACTCGCCGCGCTCGCGGTCCCGCTCAATCTGCTCCTCCTGACGCTGCTCGCCGCCAATCAGCCCACTATCTTCGCCGGCTGGCTCGGGCTGCTGCTGGTCGGCGGCGGCGTCTACCTGTCCCGGACGCGCAACCGAACTTCGACACCAACCTCACTCGACACATGACACACCAGTTCACCACCGGCGTCGTCGGTGCGGGCCTGATGGGCCGCGACATCGCGGGCCTGCTCGCGAACGCGGGCTACCAGGTCACGCTCGTCGACGTCGATGCCGACGCGCTCGAATCGGCGTTCGACTACCACAGTACCGACCTCGTCCCCGCGCTCGACCGCGCGGGCCTCGACCCGGACGACCCGGCAGCGCGCATCGAGTACAGCGACAGCCTCGTCGACCTCGCCGACTGCGGGTTCGTCGTCGAGGCCGTCCCCGAACGCCTCGACCTCAAGCGTGACCTCCTCGCCTCGCTCGAAGAGGTACTCGCTCCCGATGCGGTCATCGGCACCAACACCTCGTCGCTCACGCCGGGCGACATCGCTGCCGAGGCGACCCACCCCGAGCGCGTCGTGCTGTTCCACTTCGCCAATCCAGCCATCCAGCGCGACCTCGTGGAGATCTCGGGCGACGACGCGACCGACGCGGCGCTCGAACGAGCCACCGAAGTGGCCGAGGCGATGGGCCGACAGCCTATCCGCCTCCACGCCGAGTACCGCGCGAACTGCCTCTCGCGGCTGTCGGCGAGCATCAAGTGCGCCGGAACGTGGGAACTCCTGGAGGCCGAAGCCGCGGCCATCGACCGCGCCGCACAGAACATCGGCTTCGACCGCGGCCCCCTCGAGTTCATCGACCTCATCGGCATCGACGTCCATCTCGCGACGGTCGACAACCTCTCGGCGGCGTACGGCGACCGCTACGCCCCACCCGAGCCCGTCCACGACCGGATGCACGCGATGGTCGACGCCGGTGACCTCGGCAAGAAGACCGGACAGGGGTTCTTCGAGTGGGACGGCGAGACCTGTCTGTTGCCCGAGGTCGAGGCCGGCCACGACGTGACGCCCGTCGTCGCCGCGCTCGTCAACGAGGCCTACCGACTGGTCGACGACGGCGTCGCCGACCGCGAGACGGTCAACGACATCCTGCAGCGTGGCTCCGGCGGCGACACCGGCCCGTTCGACATCGAGGCGATGCTCGGCACCGACTTCCTGCGCGAGACGCTCGAAACGCGACACGAGGAGACTGGCGCGGGCGTCTACGAGCCGGTGTTCTGAGCCACGGGCCGCTCAGACTGCCGTCTCGAGGACGGCTTCTACGAGTTTCTCCTCGGCCTTTCGAAGGTGCTGGTGGAACGTCGAGGGAGTGATGTCGAGCGTGTCCGCGACGTCCTCACCGGACGACAGGCGAGGTGACTCGAAGAAGCCGCTGTTGTATGCGACGTCGATGACGGTCCGCTGGCGGTCCGTGAGTGACTCCAGTACCACCTGCTGGACGTTGCTGGGCCCGTCCACGGGCTGGGCGATCTGCCGTCGGGCCACCAGTTTCGTCGTCGGATACGTCTCACGGACCATGTCGATGATCTCTCGAACCGGAGTCGTCGGCGCGAGGTGGGCCCGCATCGACGCCTGATCCGCCTCGAACACGATCTCATCGACGCGGCCACCGTGAGCGGCGACGGCGGCGAGCGTCGGTGGCCCGTTGAGCCGGACCTGCACCTTGGTGGAGTCGCCAGTCGTATCCAGCACGTCGTAGTCGGCCCAGTGTGGGAGCGACTCGGCGAGCGTCGTCAGCAGGTCGATACCGTCGTCGTTCACCGTGCCGTAGACGAGATACGCGTCCTCGCCCATGGGCACGGTCCGAGTGAGCGTCACCTGGCCGTCGCCGTCGTACGCCATCCCGAACGCTCGCTGGTAGTCCGTCGTACTGAACTCGAGTTCGACGAGTTCGTCGCTCATCAGCGCCCGCTTCTGGTCGACCGCGGCGACCGCGTGCCCGACCACACCACCCAGCTGGGAGAGGACCGTCCGCTCCTCACCCGTGAACGCCCCCTGACGGGCGGCGTAGACGTGCAGCAGGCCGTACACGGTCCCCTCGTGAGCGATGGGGATGATCGCGGCTGTATAGGCCTCGTCCGGGGCGTCACACGCCGCGACCGGCCTGGAGGGACCCCAGTCGAGAAGGTCCGTCACCACCTGCATCTCCTGTGTCTCGACGGCCTGCGTGACGACCGCCTCGTAGTCCGGACTCGTGGGCTCGACGTCCGCATCGACCGCCCCGTCGACACCTGCCATCGCGTGGTAGCTGACCGACCCGTTCGGACCGTCGATGCCGCCGACCCACGCGGCGTCGTACGAGTTCGAGGCCGCGAGGTGGCTACAGAGCCGCCGTTCGATCTCGTCGCGCGTCGACTGCGTGATGACCGTCGCCGTAATCTCGCGGGCGACCGTGTTCAGGTCGTCGAGCGCGACGAGCTTGCGGCGGCGACGCTCCAGCTCCTGCTCGTAGGCCTTGCGGTCGGTGACGTCGCGGATGATGCCAGTCGTGCCGAGGAACTCCCCGTCGGATTCCAGCGGTGCGTACTTGATCTCGACCGTCCGCACCTCCCCGTCCGCTGCTGTCATCTCCAGTTCGAGTTCGCCGCCGGACCCCATCCCGCGTTCGAGCTCCTCTCGGAGTTCGGTGCCGAGGTCGACGGTGTCGCTGTCGACCACCGTCGAGATGTGCGAGCCGAGCAGCTCCTCGCGCGAGCGCCCCGTCAACCGTTCGTACGCCTCGTTCACGAGCTGGAAGTTGTAGTCGGTGTCGACGATGTAGATGCCGTCGTCGACGGTCTCGACGATGGTCTCGTAGCGTTCGAGCTCGCGCTCGCGCTGGATGCGCTCGGACATGTTCCGGACGACCGCGACCCGCTCTGCCGGCTCGTCCGCTCGCGGGTCCGAGAGGAGCGTGAACGTGGCCTCCGACGGCACGGACCCCCCGCTCGCAGTCTGGAGGTCGGCCACGACGCGGCCTGTCTCCCGCTCGCCAGCCAGCAGTTCGTCACGGTTGCGCTGGGCCGTCTCGATGGTCTCGTCGTCGACGACAATCGAGACGTGGCTACCGACCAGCTCGCTCTTCGAGTAGCCGGTCATCGCTGCGTACGCGTCGTTCACCATCGTGAAGCGGCCGGTGGTGTCGTCGACCACGTAGACGCCGTCGCTTATCGTCTCGACGATGGTCTCGTAGCGTTCGAGCTCGCGCTGTCGCTGCTTCCGCTCGGAGATGTGCGTGAAGTAGACCGAGATGCCCTGCCTGCCTGGGTACGCGGTCACGTGGAGCCACGTGTCGTGCGGTTCGTGGTACGTCTCGAACTCGAGTTCGCCGCCACCGTTCCCGTCGTAGTCGGTCAACTCCGCGAACGTCGTGTCGAAGCCGTCGAACGCGTCGAGCGGCTCGCCCTCGAGCGCCGTCCGGTCGACGCCCAGCAGCTCGGCCGCCTGGTCGTTGACGTAGGTGACGCGATCGGCTTCGTCGAGACGGAAGAAGCCCTCGGAGAGACGGTCGAACAGCTCGTCGAGTTCGGCCTTCAGTTCGTCGCGCTGGTGCTTGAGGAGCTGCTCGAAGGTGCGCCGGTCGGTCTCGTCTCTGGTCACCTTCGCGTAGCCCGTCAGGTCGCCGTCGTCGTCGTACAGCGCCGTGAGCGTGACCGACGCCCAGAACCGGGTGCCGTCCTTCCGGACACGCCACCCCTCGGTCTCGACGGAACCACTCTCCGCGGCCTCACCGAGCAACCGCTCCGGGACCCCGTCGGCGACGTCGTCGTCGGTGTAGAACGTCGAGACGTGTTGCCCGACGACCTCGGCGCGTTCGTACCCCTTGATGTGCGCAGCGCCCGGATTCCACGTCTCGACGTATCCATCGGCGTCGAGCACGAAGATCGCGTACTCCTCGACGGCGGCGACGAGCGACTGGAACGTCTGGTCGACGCCCCCGGCGTCGCGGTCCCGTCGGTCGGGCTCGACCGGCTGCCACCACACCCGCCCGCGAGCCCCAACCGACTTGGTTTCGAGGTGGCCACCTTCAGCGAGTCGCTCGAGTCGGTCGTAGCTGCTGCGCCGACCCAAATCGAGGGCGGCCGCGACCTCCGTCGTGGTGAGCGGCTGGCCGGGCGGTGCGTCCGCGAACACGGCGAGCGTCTCCCGCAAGGCTCCCGTCAGCGACGTGTTGGTCATCGGCTCCCCATCGTTGTCCCCACGTATCAAGACTCCGTCGACGGAGGGTAACCGGGGAGGCATTTGGAACGGAGTTTCATGCATCTACCAATAACCTGGGTTGCATCTGTGTACGAACTGGAAACAATCTCGCACGGTGGTCACGTGGGCGGCGACCCCGGCGACCCACATATTTCCGGACGAACTCTTACCGGCGTCCCGTGAGTCCATCAGGACGAGTTCCCACATCGTGGGGACAGTTGCAATGGGCCACACACAAGAAACTCCGAACGAGACGGGTTCGGCACCAGTGCCAGAGGATATCGAGCCACAGACGCTCGACAGCTACTACCACGTGCTCGCAGACGAGCGGCGGCGCATCCTCGTCGACGCCCTCGAGCCCGAGTCGTCGATGACGCTCGATCAACTCACCAGAGAGGTCTACCTCCGGGAAGCACGGACCGACCCACCCGAGACGGTACGGCTCTCGTTGATCCACCAGCACGTGCCGCTGCTGGCCGACGTGGACGCCCTCGAGTTCGACCGCCAGGAGGAACAGGTCGTCGCCAAGGAACCGGCGATAGCCCAGTTGTCGTCCTTGCTCGGAGAGACACTCAGCTAGGAGCCGTGTACCTGTGACGCGTCGTGACACGGGCTCCCTCCTCCCGACGTTCGAACCACGAGACGGTGAGTGGACACAGCGGTCCGCGTACCGGTTTTCAGCGGCCGATGGCCTGCCACCGCGACCGAGGGAGCGCGTACCCCACCCCACGCTACTCGCATAGTATCTGGAAACAACCCTTTCGTCACGGTGGTGAGACGGCGGAGTATGGAGACGGACTATTTCGCGAGCACAGAGCCGACACATCGGCGTCCGTTCGACCCGGCAGTGCGGAACGTCGAGCTGTCGTTCCTCGAGATGGTCGCGGACGTAGCGGACTGTGACATCGACGACCTCCCCCGGCTGTGGCCGACGCTCGGTGGGCTCCTGCAACACAGCTTCGCGACGCCACCGGCCGACGCCACGGCCGTGACGGTCGAGTTCACCTACTTCGGCTACCGCATTCGACTCGACAGCGACGGCGAGGCGGCGCTGGTCGAGCTCCCTGCCGACGCCGACTGAGCGCGCCAGCGACAGGCCAAGTCGACGTTCCCGACCGCGAAGTGGCGTCGCCCCGGTCGGTGCCTATGCGTTCGAGACGGCGTCTGTCGGTTCGACGAGGTCCCGCACGCGATCGCCAAGCTCGCGCAGGAGTTGGGGGTCCGTCCCCTTGACGACGTAGTCGGAGACCCCGGACCGGATGGCATCGCTCGCGACCGCCTCGTTGCCCTCGTTGGTCAACAGCAGGAACGGCAGGTCTGGGTAGGAGTTCCGGACCTCGGTGAGGAGCTCGATGCCGTCGATCGACGGCATCCGGTAGTCGCTGATGACGCAATCGAACTCGCCACGGTCGAGGTAAGCGAACGCGTCGAGTGCGTTCTCGCAGGTCGAAACGTCGAACGTCGCGTCGTCGAGATACGCCTCCGTCAGTGCCAGATAGTCGGTGTCGTCGTCGACGACGAGCACTCGCAGCCGGTCGGTCGACGCCTCGTCCGCCTCCTCGGTCGTGGCTAACCGCTCGTTGCGCAGCTCCTGGCGCGTCGCGAGGTCGAGCCACTCTGCCACGGACGGCGGCAGCTGCTCGACCGTGACCGTGCCGCTGTCCGGCTGGATGGAGACGAGCCCGTAGTGTTCGAGCACGGGGAGGTCGCGGTGACGGAGCAGGTTGTACGCCTGCGTCTCGTCCGTGGGTCTGCCACTGGCTTCCTCGTCGGCCGTGGTGGCAGCCTCGTCGACCGCGGTGTCCGCGTCGGAGGAACTGAGCGCCACGACGACCTCGCTCAACTCCTCGATGGTCGCGCGGCCGTGCTGTCGGAGGTGGAACAGCGCCAGCCGACGGGGCCGGGACTGGAGAATCTCGAACAGTTCCGCGCTACTCAGCTCGTCGCTACCCCTTTCGACTCGATTCGCTGGGCCCATACACCCCGGTATCTGAGTCCGCCGTCAAGTGTATACTTACGCGGTGGTGGCCATCAACGCGCTAGTTGCTTCCGTGATATGTACCGTCGGACGCGCGCTCGGCCACGACGTAGTGGGCACCGACTCAGACCAGCACGGGTGGGGCGGCGTACGGGTCGACTTGCACGTCGAGGAGCGTCGGGCGGTTGCTGGCCATCGCCGCCTCCAGCGCCGGGCCGAACCGCTCTGGGTCCTCGATGACCTCGCCGGCACAGCCGAAGCCGCGAGCCACGGCCGCGTAGTCCACCTCGGGGTGGAAGTCCGTGGACATGTCGAAGTTGTACCCCCCGAGCTGGCTCATCTTCGAGGAGCCGAGCGAGTCGTTGTTCGTGACGACCACGGTCACCGGGAGGTCCTCGCGGGCCGCCGTCTCCAGTTCCGAGAGGTGGTAGCCGATGCCGCCGTCGCCCGAGAGCGCGACGACCGGCGTGTCCGGGCGGGCTGCCTGCACCCCGAGTGCCTGGGGGAGACAGACGTTGATGCCGTCGCTCCCGCGGGCCTGGAGGTAGCGGACGCCCGCCTCCTTCGTCTCGTAGAACGCACCCGAGAAGAAGCCGGGGAAGCTCGTGGCGCTTACCAGGATACCCGACCCGGGAATCCGCTCGTTGAGTTCGTGCATCACGCGCTGTGGTTTGATGGGCGCGTCGTCGCTCAGCAGGTCGTCGGCGTGACGCTCGCGCCAGTCGGCACGGGCGGCATCCAGGTCGGCGATGCGGTCGGCGCGGGCCGAATCACCTGTGGCGGCGTCAGCGAACGCCGCGAGCGTCGGCTCGAGGTCCGCGCGAATCCCAACCGTGGGCTCGTAGTTCCGACCGAGCCACTCGGGGTCGAGGTCAACGTGGACCAGCGGCACGTCCTCAGGGACGAGCGTCCAGCCGACGCTCGTCAACTCGCCGAATCTGGTTCCGACGCCGACGACGAGGTCGGCCTCCTCGACCGCGTCGTTCGCGACCTGACAGAACCCCCAGCGCCCGACGACACCGACCGCGTGCGGGTCGGTCTCCGCGATGGCGCCCTTCCCGTTCATCGAGGTGACGACGGGCACGTCCGCGGCGTGGGCGAACGCCGTGAGCTCCTCGCAGGCGTCGGCGCGAATCACGCCCTCGCCGGCGACCACGACCGGGCGCTCGGCGTCTGTGAGCAGCTCGACGACCGCGGCCACGTCCTCGTCGCTCGGGCCGGGGCGCGTTCCGGGGTACGAAGCGTCGACGTCGCCACGGGGTTCGCGGTCGGTGTCGGCGTTCATCACGTCCTCGGGGAGGTTGACGTGGGTGGGTGACGGGACGCCGGCGGTGGCCTCCCGCAGCGCGTGCTCGACGGCCTCGACCGCTCTGGCGGGAGTTTCGGCGTCGTAGCTCGACGCGACGAACGGGTCGAGGATGGCCGCGTTGTCGCCGTCCTGAATCACGCCGTTCCCGCGGTGTTCGCGGTCGTTCCCGCCTGTGAGCGCGAGGACAGGTGAGGACGCGCCGGCGGCCTCACACAGGCCGACGCCGATGTAGGCGGCACCCGGGCCACTGACGCCGTCGACGACGCCCGCCGTCCGGCTGGCACGGGCGTAGCCGTCGGCCATCAGCGCCGCGGTCGCTTCGCTTCGCCCCAGAACGTGTCTGACCTCGGAGGCTGCGAGCGAGGCGTAGTACGGGTCCATCTGCTCACACGGGAACCCGAACACGGTGTCGATGCCGGCCTGTTCGAACAGCGTGACGATGGCGTCGGTGCTCCGCGTCATCGGTCTCCCCCGGATTGGTCGGGTCGCATGGGCGGCGAAACAGGGCGTCGGTAGAAAAACGCATCCCCGGTCAAACGATGCCCACTCGGTTCGTTCGGCCGGGACCATCCGTGGCACAACCTGTCGCGGAAGCTATATTTCCGTGATTGACATGTACTCCGCTGGTATGACACGTTTCACGAATGTGCTGGTGAATGCGGTAATCGGATTCTCCGTCGCGTACCTCCTCGGCTCACGCCTCCAGCGCCGACGGACTAGTGTGGTCGGCGGCCTCGTGTTCGGCCTCGTCTGGGGCGTGATGGCCAGCCAGCAGATCGACCGGCTACAGGCCAAGGCGACGACCGACGACGGCGACACCCCCCGCGAGTCGAAGCCGACCATCGTCCTTCCCTGAATGTGGGGCTCGAACGGAGTGGACGCCGCTCGGGGGTGACCGTCGAGATCTGACCGCGACCGTGTCGCTCGCTCCGACCAATTAAAGTCGACTTGTTCTAATGTTAGGCCAGTAGAACTCGATGGCGTCAGAGACTCCCCCGTCCGACGAGGTGGTCGTCCTCGTCGGCGGCACCACGCGAACCGCGACCATCCAGGGCATCAGCGCCGCGGGCGCCGACCCGGACGTGATGGTCCACACCCCGAGCGCCGACCTCGAGATCGTCAGCTACGGCGAGCCCACACGGTCGCCCGTCGTGCCCGTGAGCCCGACCGGCTGTCCCACGCCCGCGGTCGTCACCCGTGCAGTGCTGGAGCTGGCGAGTGTCGACACCGTCGCCGTCGACGCTGGGCTCGCGAAGCCCACCGGAGCACCGACGGTCGACCTCGGCGCAGAGCCGGGCGGAGACGTGCGCGACGCCGAGCCGGTGGCGAACGCCCACGAGCTGGTCGAGAGGGCACGCGCGTTCGGCCGCTCGCTCCCAGCAGGGCGCGTGCTCGTCGGCGAGACCATCCCCGGCGGGACGACGACCGCACTCGGCGTCCTCACGGTGCTCGGCGAACGCGACGCCGTCTCCTCGTCGCTCCCCGAGAACCCGCTCTCGCAGAAACACGACGCCGTCGCAGCGGGCCTCAACGCCAGCCGCCTCGACGCAGGGGCGCTCGCGGGCCGGCCGACCGAGGCCGTCCGCCGGATGGGTGACCCGGTGCTGGCGGCGGTCGCCGGACTCGTCGAGGGGGCCGTCGAGTCGGGCACGACGGTCACGCTCGCCGGCGGTACCCAGCTGGCGACCGCCGCAGCGCTCGTCCGGCACGCCGGCGTCGACGCCCCGCTCGAACTCGCGACCACCTCGTTCGTCGCCGGCGACGACTCCGCGGACATCCAGGGACTCGCCGCCGACCTCAACCTCGACCTCACGGTCACGGACCCGGCGTTCGACGCCCTCGACCACCCTGCGACGGACGCGTACGTTCGCGGCGAGGCGAAAGAGGGCGTCGGGATGGGTGGCCTGCTCGCGCTCGCCGCCGAGCGAGACGTGCCGATGGCCGACGTGCGCGAGCGAGTCGCCACACTCACCGACGACCTGCTCGCCGAGACGCCGGAGACGCGAACGCCCTGAGCTACCCCTCCTCGATCATCGTGAGCGACCGGGTGTAGCGCCGTACGAGCGAGCCGTCCTCGGCGAGTAGGTCGACCCGGAACCGTTTCGTCCCGGTGACTTCCTGTAACTCGTCTTCTCGGATGGTGAACTCGTAGGGGGGCTCGCGGTCGACGACGAGCGTCCGGTCGCCGCTCGCGACCACCACGCGGTCGACGCCCTCGGACTCGGTCAGGTGGCAGTGGACCGTCGTCGTCCCGTTGGGGGCCGTCCCCTTGACGCACGTGAGTCCCGGCGCGACGTCGACGCCGCCGTCCTCGAGTGTCGACTGGAAGTCGATGGTCATCGGCCCGACCGGGTACGTGCCGAGGACGACCACCAGCGCGAGGAAGAGCCCGAGACTGAGGTTCGGCAGGTGGAGGTGCCCGCCGAGCGTGAGGTGAGTGCCCTGTCGACGGAGCCGCTGGTACACCGGGATGACGACGAGGTGGTGGAACGGCCCGTACACGACGAGCACGAACCCGTAGGCTGCCGTGTACCGGAGGAGCCACGTCTCGGTGAAGTACGACCCCAGGACGTTGGAGCCGGCCCACACGAAGAAGCCGAAGAAGAACAGCGCGCCGCTCTTCAGGGTGCGCCACGAGAGACTGTTCGCGTAGTAGACGGTGAGCAGGGTGTTCCACGCGCCCCGGAGGGTCCGCGCGAACAGCTCGCCCGGAGTGTCGGCGTGCGTCTCGCTCATCGTGACCCCTCCAGCACGCGGTCACGGAGCCGCGTCGCGTGGTTCGAGAGCGCCACCAGGACGCGACTCGGTCCGTACCGCCAGCCATGGGCCGACGCCCACTCGACCGGAGCCCGCCAGTCGACCGGCGACGCGCGGACGCCGCGCAACGCGGGGCGTCGCCGCCAGAGCCACGCGTGCAGTCCCATCGTGGCGAGGGCGGTGACGAGGAGCGTCACGGCCGACGGCTGGGACACCCCACCCCCGGCGGCCCAGGCCAAGAACAGCACGGCGAGGTAGCAGTTCGACGTGAAGAACGCCAGCACGGCGGCTGGCTCCGTGCGCACACGGTAGAAGCGCCGGTACGCGACGAGGAACGGCGGGGAGCCGACCAGCACGGCCACGGCGTAGACGCCGCCGGCCACCGGCACCAGCAGCACGGCGGTCCCGACCGTCGCCAGCGCAGCGACCCAGACCGCCGTAGCCGTTCGACCGACCGAGGCCACGGCGGGCAGCGTCGGCACCTCGACCGCTGCGAAGTCGTCGCGGTAGACATACGCCAGTGCCCACGCGTGAGCGGGCGTCCAGACGAACACGAGCGCCGCCGCGAGGAGCGCGACCGGCTCCAGCGGGCGGACGGCCGTCCAGCCCGCCAGCACCGGGAACGAGCCCGCAGAGCCACCGAGGACGACCCCCAGGCGGGAGCGGCGCTTGAGCCCCGCCGTGTAGAGCCCGACGTAGGCGGCCACGCCGAGCCACATGTAGCCGACGGCGACCGGCGGAAGCGAGGCGAGCCCGACGACTGTTCCCGCCAGCAGGAGGCCGACGGCGAACGCGAGGGCTACCTCTTGTGAGAGCTCACCGCTCGGCAGCGGGCGGTCGGCGGTTCGCTCCATCTCGCGGTCGAGGTCGCGGTCGTACCAGCAGTTGAGCGCCGCCGACCCGCCAGCGACGAACGCGCCGGCGACGAGGAAGCCGCCGACCCGAGCGACGGGCGCACCACCGGCCGCGAAGAGGCCACAGAGGCCGGTCAGCGACAGCAGCGCGACGATCCGCGGCTTCACCAGCGAGAGTAGGTGGCCGAGGGACATGTCAGGGCCCGACGTGCCAGACCTGCGAGAGTAGGAGCCAGTTCAGCGCCCACAGCACCACGAACGTGGCGAAGAACACGAGCACGAACACGAACGTGCCGCGCATGCTCTGGTGGTGTGGCGCGTCTGCTGGGTCACCCCCGTCGGCGGCGGCACGGAGCGCTTCGATGCGCGGATCGCCGGTGAACTCGCCGCCGAGGAGCAGCGAGCCGACCGCGACGGCCACGAACAGGGCCCCGCCGACGATGGCGACGAGGGCGGCGATGCCGAACACCGCGAAGAACGGCCGGGCGGCCGTGAACGCGAACTCCGTGCCAGGGATGTCCATCACGGTCGGATGCCGGCGCGGCACGCCGAACAGCACGCCGAGGTACATCATCATCAGCACCGCGACCGACATCGCCCCGGCGTAGAGATACGGCTGTATCGTCGCGAGGACACCGCCGACCCACTCGCGGCCGAACACGAGGCGGACGACGTAGTAGCCGAGTCCCATGAACGCCAGCGTCGTGCCCGTCGCGACCGTCCCGTGGAAGTGGCCAGGCACGGCGAGCGTGTTGTGCCACGTCATGTTGAGCTGCATCTGCCCCATCATCACGCCGGTGATACCGCCCAGGAACCCGAACAGGATGATGGACATAACCGTCGCGGCGAACCCAGGGTCCCGCCACGGCGCGGACCACAGCCAGCCGAACAGGCCGCCACCCTGCCCCTTGCGCCGACGACCGGCTTCGAGGCCGGCGGGAATGGCGAACGCGTGGATCATGCTCGCCAGGACCGCGCCGTACGCGGCGTACGAGGTGTTCCAGAGCCGCCAGCCCAGCCCGACCGCGGGGTCGGACATCAGATGGTGGGCCGCGCCCATGTTGATGAAAAACAGGTAGAGGACGAACGCGAACCGCGAGACCTTCTCGGAGGCGACCTCCGCGCCGCCAACGACGTGGGTCATGAAGTACCAGACGGTGATCATCGCCAGGAGGTTGATCTGCTGGCTCCCGTGCCCGATGATCCAGTACATCTGGCGGTACCACGCGGCGTCGATGTGCGCGAGCCAGCCGATCCGCCAGAAGAACGTCGGGACGAAGGTGATGAGGCCGCCCACGATGGCTTCGGCAGCGACGATGGCCGTACAGAACGCGCCGAACGTGACGAGCGGCAGTGTCTTCGACGGGTACTCGCGCTTCTCTCTCCAGACGGTCCCGAGGAACGGCACCGCCGCGACGAGCGCGCCGAGGAGGAACAGGATGGCCCCGAGGTAGAACGACGCCGGCGACGGAAGCGGTGCGTACGAGGTCAGGAGCGGTGCCTGATTCGGCACCTCCTGCGTCCAGATGCCGTAGGTGACGACGAGCGCGCCCACGGCCATCAGCGCGTAGCCCGCCTTGGCGACCCACGGCAGCGCGAGCTTCCGCCCAAGGACGAACGCGCCGCCGACGTACAGGATGGCGATCTCCATGAACACCATCCAGAAGATGAGCAGGTACCACGCGTGGACCGAGAGGTACCGGTAGAAGTCGCTGGGCGAGAGCAGGCCGATCAGCTCCCACCGGGTCAAGGCGACGAAGATGGCGAATATCCCCCCGATGAGGAGGGCGACGATGGCCGTCAGGCCGAACAGTTTCACCATGTCCTCCGCGCTCCGGTGGATGTGGAGGCCGGTGACGCCACACGTCCGGAAGCCGTCGTCGTCGTACTCGAACGTGCTCAGGCCGAACATCTCACACCACCTCCACGACGCCCTTCATCCCGAGCGAGAGATGGGGCTCGCAGTAGTACCGGTACACGCCTTCGGTGTCGAACGTGTGTTCGAACGTGAAGCCGGAGTTCTCCAGGCCCTCGTGGCCCTGCCAGCCGGCACCGTCGGGCTGGCTGTCGACGAGGACGTTGTGGTTGTCCGAGGTCCACTCGAACGAGACCGTCGTGCCGGGCGACACCTGCACGGCGGCCGGCTCGAACGCGAACGTGCCGCCGTTGCCCTCCGCACCGACGGTGACGGTGGCCTGGTCCTGGCCGGTCGCGTCCATCGGCGACCCGCCGTAGTTCTCGGTCGCGCCGCCGGTCTCGTCGGTGAACCAGCCGCCGTAGTCGGCGGATTCCTCCCCACCCGACGACTGCTGCTGAACCACCGACTCGTCGTAGTCGCGCACGAGGAACTTCCCGTGCATCGAGCGGTGGCCGGTGCCGCAGAACTCGTTGCAGACGACGTGGTACGTCCCGGGATCGTCGAACGACATCTCGATGACCCACTCGTACCCCGGAAGGACCTGCAGCGAGATCTGCTGGCTCAGGTTGTCGGCGTTGCGCACCGAGAAGCCGTGCTGCACGTCGTACGACGCGAGGTGGAACTTGTACGTCTCGCCGGGTCGCAGGACGACGGGCAGGCCGTCCCAGTCCCACTGGAGCGCGCCGACGTACACGTCTTCGCCCGGCGGGACCAGCAGCTCCTCGCCGTCGACGGGCAGTACGCTCGCCGACTCCGTGTACGACTGTACCTTCGACTGAAACGCCTCGGGACTGACCCTGTAGGTCGGCCCCATCTGGTTCTGCTCGCCGGCCTGCGTCCAGCCGATCATCCAGCCGAACAGGCTCAGTGCCCACGCGCCGCTGATGCCGAGCCAGAGCGTCTCGCGGCGGTTCACCTCGCGGTTCCACCAGTTCCCCTCCGGCGACTCGAGCGGCGAATGCTCGTCCATGCTCGATCACCCCGGCCCGACCGCGAGGAGGTCAATCAGTCCCAGTACGATGTACGACAGCGTGAAGAACAGCAAGGCTGCCAGCGCGAGCAGCCACTCGCTGTCGAGTATCTGCTGTGGCCACGGCGCCGGGTCCTCCGCGGCCTCGGTCCCGTCATGTGACATACGTGGTGTTCGTAGCGCCGCTACCAAGGTCGGAGCCCCGAAGATGTTCGGTACCCGTTCCCACGATCTGACACTGCCGCCCTCCAAACAATTAAAGTCAGATTGTCCTAACCATACTCCAGTAGGACTCTCGCGGGACCGGCCCCACTTGGGAGTTCCACCAACACCACCCATGCCAGACGACACCGACGCCACGTCAGCGACGCCCGGCCAGGGGAAGACCCCCGAGGCCCGGGGCATCGAGCCAGCCGCCCCCGAGGAGTTCGGCCTGGTACAGGCGTTCTGGGGCGACGGCAAGGGGAAGACAACCGCCGCGCTCGGGATGGGGTTCCGAGCGGCGGGCCACGGCTACCGCGTTCACATGCTCCAGTTCATGAAGGGCGGCGCGTCGAGCGTCGAGGCGACCCGTGGCGAGTACAACGCCATCGCCGCGATGCCAGGTTTCACCTACGAGAACACCGGCCACTACGGCTGGCACGCGATGAACGACGGGAGCGAGGACGCCGACCACGAGGCCGCGGCCCGAGCGGGGTTCGAGCGCACCCAGGAGCTCGTCGCCGCCGCGCACGACACCGACCTCTCTGCGCCGATTCCGCTCGAGACTCCTGCAGAAGAGGGCGTTCACATGCTCATCCTCGACGAACTGCTGTACGCCGCGGATCGCGACCTCGTCTCCGCCGCGGACGTCATCGACCTCGTCGAGTCGAAGCCCGATCCCCTCGAACTCGTCCTGACCGGGAGCCACGCCGACCCCGAGTATCTCTACGACCACGCCGACCTCGTGACGAACGTTCGGAAGGTGAAACACCCCATCGAAGCGGGCCAGCGCGCCCGGAAGGGCACCGAGTTCTGATGGTGACCCTGCTCGTCGCCGGCACCGCGAGCCACGTCGGCAAGAGCACCGTCGCCGCCGGGCTGTGTCGCCACCTCTCGAACCGTGGGGTGTCGGTCGCGCCGTTCAAGGCCCAGAACATGAGCAACAACGCCCGTGCCGTCCTCTCGCGGAATGGCTACGGCGAAATCGGCGTCTCCCAGTACGTCCAGGCTCGCGCTGCCCGGGTCACCCCGACAACCGACATGAACCCCGTGCTGCTCAAGCCACGTGGCGACGCCCAGAGCCAACTGGTCATCGACGGGACGGCCGTCGAGAACTGCTCGGCGGGCGACTACTACGCTGACCACTGGGAACAGGCACGCGACGCAGCCGAGGCCGCACACGCCCGGCTCGCCGACGCACACGACGTCATCGTCGCAGAGGGGGCGGGCTCGATGGCCGAACCCAACCTCCGCGAGCGCGACCTCGCGAACGTCGAGACGGCACGGTTCGGGGACCGTGGTGCGCCGGAGGCGCACCGGGATGGCCGACCGGCGAAGCCGGGCGGCGCCGACATCCTGCTCGTCGCGGACATCGAGCGCGGCGGCGTGTTCGCGAGCATCGTCGGCACCCTCGAACTCGCGCCCGACGACGTGGCCGAGCGCGTCGCGGGCGTCGTCATCACGAAGTTCCGGGGCGACGCGACGCTGCTCGACCCTGCCATCGAGGAAGTGGAGTCGCGAACGGGCGTCCCCGTGCTCGGCGTCATCCCGTACGACGACCCCGGACTCCCCGAGGAGGACAGCGTCGGCCTCCCGGCAGTTGGCGAGCGAACGGTCGTCGGCGACGACGGCCACGACGGCGTCACCGTCGGCGTCCCGCGGCTGCCACGCATCTCGAACGCGACGGACCTCGAACCGCTCGCTTCGGAGCCGGGCATCCGCGTCGCGTATCTCCCGCTCGACGCACCGCTCGACGAGGTGGACGCGGTCGTCCTCCCCGGCTCGAAGAACACCGTCGACGACCTGCTCGCCTGCCAGGGGGCCGGGCTCGGCGATCGACTCCGCGCGTTCGACGGGCCAATCGTCGGGCTCTGTGGTGGCTACCAGCTCCTCGGTGAGCGACTGCTCGGCGCCGATATCGAAGGCACGGGAGACGCCGAGACCGTCGAAGGGTTTGGCCTCTTGCCCGTCGAAACGACGTTCTCTCCCGAGAAACACGTCGAGGCCGTCACCTACGAACTCGCGGGAAGTGGCCCGCTCACGGGCGCGACGGGCGAGGCGTCGGGCTACGAGATTCACGCGGGCGAGACGCGGGCGACCGCACCCGTCGACCGCCCGGTCGGCCCCAAAAGCGCCGCCGTCGGCAACGTTCTTGGAACGTACCTCCACGGGCTGTTCGAGAACGACAACGTCCGGGATGCGTTCGTCGGGCAGGTGTTCACGGTGGCTGGACGGGAACGACCCCCCGACACGAAAGAGACGCACGACCCCTACGAGGCCGCCGCCGAACTCGTCGCCGAACACGTCGACCTCGCCCCGCTCGGGCTGGAGGGGGAGCGATGAGCGTACTCGCAGCAGGGGCAGTCCTGCTGGCAGCTGCCCTCGACTGGCTCGTCGCCGAGCCACCCACGCGACTCCACCCGGTCGTCTGGTACGGCCGACTGCTCGCGCCACTCGACCGCGAGTGGGCACAGCCATGGCTCGTTGGACTGCTCGCACCGGTGTTCGCTATTGGCGCGGCCCTCGGTGTCGCCGGCCTGGTCACGCTCGCCGGCTGGCTCCACCCGCTCGCCGCAGGCCTGCTCGCTGGGCTCGTGTTGTTCTCGACGACGAGCCGTCGGATGCTTCTCGAAGAGGCACGGGCGGTCGTCACGCTCAGCGACTCGGACCCGGGAGCCGCCCGCGACCGACTCCCTGCCCTCGCCGGGCGCGACCCCACCCAGCTCTCACCGGGCGAATTGCGGAGCGCCGCCGTCGAGAGCGCCGCGGAGAACCTCGCGGACGGCCTGGTGGCGCCCCTCCTGGCGTTCGCCCTCGGCGCGCTCGTCTCGCTGCCGGTCGCGGCTGGTGCCGCGGCGTTCGTCAAGGCCGTCAACACCGGCGACTCCATGCTCGGCTACCGGTCGAAGCCAGTCGGGTGGGCGAGCGCGCGACTCGACGACCTCGTGATGTTCGTGCCCGCCCGCGTGAGCGCGGCCCTGCTCGCAGCTGCGGCGGTCGCGCCCGCGTCGCTCACCCGGGCGAGCGCGTGGGCCGACACGCCACCCTCGCCGAACTCGGGGTGGCCGATGGCGACCGTCGCGGCCGCCGTCGACCGCCGGCTCGACAAGCCCGGCGTCTACACGTTGAATCCCGACGCCCCGTTGCCCGACCGGGAGGCGGCCGACCACGGAGTCACGCTCGTCGGCCGCGCTGGCCTGCTGGCCGTCGCCCTCGCCGGGGTGGTCGCGTGGTTCTGACCGCCCTCCGCGGAGCCGTCGGATTCCTCACCCGCATTCCTGTCGGGCACGACGGCGACGCGTGGGAGGCGTTCCAGCGTGCGCCCGTGGCGTTCCCGGCTGTCGGCTATCTCGTGGGGGGGCTCGCGGCACTCCCGCTCCTCGGCGTGGCGGTGCTGCCGGCCTCGACGGTCGCCGCGGTCGCGGTCGTCTGGCTCTACACGCTGACGGGGATCACCCACCTCGACGGCGTCGCGGACCTCGGTGACGCGGCGGTGGTCCACGGCGACCCCGGCCAGCGCGTCGAGGTGCTGAAGGACACGGTGCTCGGCGTCGGCGGCACGGTCGCCCTCGGGGTCGTCCTGCTCGCCGTAGCGCTGGGGTTCCTCGGCCTCGCGGCGACACCCATCCGAATAGCC
This sequence comes from Halorarius litoreus, assembly GCF_024362405.1. Classification (GTDB taxonomy): domain Archaea; phylum Halobacteriota; class Halobacteria; order Halobacteriales; family Haloarculaceae; genus Halorarius; species Halorarius litoreus. The sequence goes on from NZ_CP101454.1 coordinate 3,732,211, forward strand.
GTCGCCGTCGTCGTCGCGAGCGAGGTGGGAGCGAAGCTCTCGATGGCCGGCGTCGCCTGTCTCGGCACTGCCCGTCACGAGGGGCTCGGCTCGGCGTTCACGACCGCCTCCGGTCCCCGGTCGCTCCTGCCGGCCGTGGTCGTTGCACTTCCTGCCGGCCTGCTCGCGTGGCCGTCGCCGGTCGCGGCCGTGGCGCTCGTCGGGGCCGTCGCGGGCGGCGCACTCGTCAGCAGGTGGGCGAACGGACTCGTCGGCGGCGTCAACGGCGACGTCTTCGGCGCGGCGAACGAACTCGCTCGACTCACCGGGCTCCACGTGGGGGTGGTCGCGTGGACGCTCTCCTGATGTGCGGCGGGCAGGGGACGAGACTCGACACCGACGTCGAGAAGCCGCTCGTCGAGGTTGCGGGGGTGCCGATGGTCGACCGCGTGCGGGAGGCGCTCGCGGCGAGCCGTATCGACACCACGTACGCGGTCGTCTCCCCGCACGGCCCCGAGACGCACGCGCACCTCGCCGACGACCTCCCCTGTATCGAGACCCCTGGTGACGGCTACGTTGCTGACCTGCAGGTGGCTCTCGACCGAGTGGATGCGCCCGTCCTCACGGTCGTCGCAGACCTCCCGCTCCTCGAAGGAGACGCGGTCGACCGCGTCCTCGAGGAGGTCGACGGCCCGACCGCGGTGGTCGTCCCGCGGGCGCTGAAGACGGCGCTCGGCGCAAGCGTCGACTACGAGGAACGGTGGGTAGCGACGGGACTGAACGTCGTCGGCGACGACGAGTACGGCCACCTCCGGTCGTGGGACGCCCGCCTCGCCGTCAACGTGAACCGCAAGCAGGATGTCGCCGCGGCAGAGAGACTCCTCGACGATGGAGCCTGAGCGCGTTCGAGCGGCGACGCGGGTGCCCCACGGCGGGGAGCCGAACCCCGATATCCTCGACTTCAGCGCGAACACGAACCACCGAACCCCCGACGGCACCCGCGAAGTGTACGCCGCGGCGTTCGACGAGGCACGGCGCTACCCCGACGACGGCTACCCCGCGTTCCGTGCGGCGGCCGCCGACGTCGTCGACTGCGACCCCGAGCAGGTCGTCCCCACGCCGGGCGGCCTCGCCGCGATTCGCCTCGCCATCGCCACCCGCGTCAAGCCCGGCGACAGCGTGCTCCTCCCGGCACCCAGTTTCGCAGAGTACGCTCGCGAGGTCGAACTCCAAGGCGGGCGCCCCGAGTTCGTGGCCCACGACGCGCTGCTCGATACCGACCCCGCCGAGCACACGATGGCGGTCGTCTGCACGCCAAACAACCCCACGGGCGAGGCCGCCGACCCGGACCGCCTCCGCGCGTTCGCCGTACGGTGTCGGGCGACGAACACCGACCTGCTCGTCGACGAGGCGTTCCTCGGCTACACGCGCTACGAGTCGCTGGCCGGTACCCCTGGGGTGGTCGTCGCCCGCTCGCTCACCAAACTGTACGGCCTCCCCGGCATCCGGGCGGGCTACGCGGTGGCGACCGACGACCGCCTCGCCGACCTCCAGACCGCACGGCGAGCGTGGAACCTCTCGACGCCCGCGGCGCGCGTCGGTGCCCACTGTCTCCGCGACGAGGCGTTCGTGGCCGAGACCAGAGACGAAGTCGCCCGGGAACGCGCCCGACTCCGCGAGGCGCTCGCGACCCGCTACGAGGTGTTCCCCTCGGACGCGCCGTTCCTCCTGTTCGACACCGGTGACGAATCCGTCGACGACGTGGTGGCGTGGGCCCGCGAGAACGGTGTCGCAGTCCGCGACGCCACGACCTTCCGCGGCCTCGACAGCCACGTCCGTGTCGCGGTGAAATCGCCCGACGAAAACGACCAACTCCTGGAGGCGCTCGATGTTCGAGACTGAGCGCTCGGGTGGGGTGGTCCAGTTCACGCGCGCCGGCACCGACTGGCTCTCGACCGGGTGGCAGGGCGGCCGTCGTCGCGCCGACTGTGCGTACAGCGTGACCGTCGCGGCCGACTGGCGCCCCAACGACATCGACGCCGCCGTCACCGACCACATCGAGACGGCAGGGTTCGACCGCGACCCCGATGCGCCCGTCCTGCTGACCGGCGTCCACGCCGAGAACGTGCGCGGGGCGCGGTGTGGGCCAGTCGAGGCGTACGCCACAACTGGGCTCTCGAACCCCGCGGCGCTCCCGATGGACCCCGCGGGCGGCGAGCTTCCGGACGGCGAACTGGTGCCCGGGACGGTGAACGTGCTCGTGGGGACGACCGCAAACCTCGCAGATGGAGCGCTCGCGAACCTCGTGGCCGTGGCCGCGGAGGCGAAAGCCGCGACGCTGCTCGACAGCGTGGGCGTGCCGGGGACGACGAGCGACGCCGTGGTCGTCGCCAGCGACCCCGACGGCCCAGCAACCGAGTTCTCCGGGAGCGCGACGCGCGTGGGTGCGGCGGCACGAGCCTGCGTCCGCGAGGCGGTACAGGCAGGTTTGGGGGCGCGGTACGAACACGACGAGCCGCCGGCATCGGTCGCGGACGCGAAGTACGGCGTCACGACCGAAGTCCGCGCCGACGTGTTCGAGCTCTAGGTCACCGTGCGTTCGCAGGGCCGAACATGGCCAGCCGGTCGGATGGGGCAAGTCGCCCCAGCGGTGTCGAATATATTTCAACGAGTTATCACCACTCTAACGAAGTGAGCGGGAGGAGAACCTGCCTCACCATGCCGTCCAGTCGGCGAGCGTTCCTCCTTTCGAGCGGTGCACTGCTCACAAGCACGTCCGGAGCCGTCGCGACGACGCGACTTGGGTCGTCCGAGCCGGGGTCCGTGCGGCGCTCGGATACGTCCCGAGACCGTACGCCGAGCTCAGCGAGCAACGTGCCGTCTCTGACGTTACGGGTGCGTGGACGGCGTACAAGCACGACGCCGCCAACACAGGCTACGCCCCCGAGACGACCGGGCCCCGCGAGAGCGTCGAGACGCAGTGGATGCAGCCGCTCGACCGGGCGATCTACAGTTCGCCGGCCGTTGCGAACGGGCGCGTGTTCGTCGGGACCTACAGCTACGACCAACATGCGGGGTCGATCATGGCGTTCGACGCGGCGACCGGCGAGCAGCAGTGGGTACACGAGACAGGCCGGATACACGCAAGTGCGCCCTCGGTCGGCGACGGAACGCTCTACATCAACTCAGGCGGACTGGACAACCCGGATCTCGTTCACGCGGTCGACATGGCCAGCGGCGCAGTCCAGTGGACCCACGAGTTCGCCGGCGGCGAGCGGATTCGCTCGTCGCCGACCGTGGCCGATGGCGTCGTGTACGCGTCCGCCGAGATCGGAACCGACGTGCAGGGCGAGACCGACGTCGCTGTCCATGCCCTCGACGCCGACACCGGTGAGCTGCTGTGGTCGGCCACGATCAACCACGCTGCCCTCGAGTATTCGTCGCCGGCCGTGGTCGACGGCACGGTGTATCACCACGTCGTCGACGAGTGCGACGGTGACACGGGACTGTACGCGTTCGACGCCACGACGGGCGAGACCGAGTGGGCGGTGCAGGCGGGGTCGATGACCGGCTCTCCGACGGTCGTCGATGGCACGCTGTACCACTCGACAGCGGGCCTCCACGGTGGTGGCGTCGCCCGTGATGCAGCCACGGGGGAGATCCTGTGGGAGACGGCACGGGGCCGAGACGCGACGTTCGGCCCGGCGGTCGCCGACGGAACCGTCTACGGGACGACAGCCGACTCCGGCAGTGCGTTCGCACTCGATGTGGCGAGTGGTGACCTGCAGTGGGAGTTCGATAGCGGTGAAGCCCGCGGGTCGCCGGTCGTGGACGCCGACACCGTCTACGTCCCCAGCTGGGGCGAGGAACGGATCTACGCGCTCGACGCCGCCGACGGGACGGAACGGTGGCACGTCGATCTCGAATCGAGACCGTATCAGCCCCCGGCCGTCGTCGACGGAACGCTCTTCGTCGGAGATGCCGCCAGACGAGGCGGGCTGTACGCGATCGCTGGCCAGTAGCGACGTTCGGCGGAGCCAGCTCTACTCTGTGCGACGGACGAGCCCGAGACCCACCAGCGCGAGGAGCGCGGCGACGAGCCCGAAGCCAGCGCCGGATCCATCGGTGGGCGTCGGCGACTGCGTCGTGTCAGACTCCATCTCGGACTCGCTCGTCGGGCTCGGCGAGGCCGTCGCCGTCGCCAGCGAAATCTCGCTCTTGGCGACCCACTCGACCTCGGCGTCCGGGTGGAATCCGGTCGTGAGGTTCCGGGTGGCGTAGACCACCGAGCGGGGAGCCGGCTGGTTGAGGTAGTTCACGTCCACGTCGACGGTCCGGTTGTTCTCACCGGCGGGCGTCGACGCGTACGGCTCCTGCCCCACGAGATAACGGTTCGCGTCCGTGGTGATGATGACCTCGGGCGCGAGTTCCAGCACCGTCTCGTCGTTCAGCTGCGGGTAGCCGGTGACGTTCTCGGCCGCGAGGACGTTCGTCCCGCCGCTGATGTCGATCATCGCCGTGATGAACGTCTCGCCGCCAGCGACGTAGCCCCCACCGAGTGGGTACATGACGCCGGGGCGGTCACGGTCGGCCGTCGCCTCACGCGCGGCCTCGACGTTCGCGTTCATCCACGCGTTCGTCCGCGCGGCGGCCTCGCAGTTCCCGGTCAGGCGGCCGATGGTCGTCGTCTTCGCGGCGACGTCCTCGATGGACCGCGCCGACGAGAACAGGTACACCGTCAGCCCGGCCTCCCGGAGCTTCGTGACCGTCTCGGCGCTCGTCGTGTTCGGCGCGAGCACGAGATCCGGCTCGGTGCCGATGACCTTCTCGACGCTGACGCCGAACCCGCCCGACTTCGAGACGTTCGTCTTCGCGTCGGCGCCGTCGAGGTACGCGGCGAACGTCGTGCGCCCGACGACCTGGGCCTGCGCGTCGAGTTCCCACATCGTCTGTGCCGCAGACGGGTTGAGCGTCGTCACGCGCCCGGGCCGCTCCTCGAGGGTCATCTCGGTCCCGCTGGCGTCGGTCACCGTGAGCGGGAACGAACAGTCCGCCGTCTGTGCAGCCGGGGCCGCAGCGACGCCGACCGGCGCCAGCGCCGCGAGTACCACCAGAGTTGCAAAGACTACACTGAATCTGATTCGCATCGTGTCGAACAGCCACCCACTCCAATAAATATTTATCTAACCCAACTCGACTTGCGTTCGTGCAACCGAGCGCCCGCGCAGCCGCGTGGTCGGCGGCGTTAGCCGCGGCACTCGTCGTCGTCACCGTCGTGAGCGCAGGCGTCGGCCCGGTCGCCATCGACCCGCTCGTCATCGCGAAGGTGCTGCTGAACGCGCTCCGGGTTCCGACGGGTGTCCAGCTCTACGGGGCGAGCGGCTCGCTGCTCCAGCTTCCAGCCGTCGCCATCCAGTGGACGCCCGTGTTCGCCTTCCCGGTCGAGCAGGTCCACGCGACCATCGTCATGACCGTCCGGCTCCCGCGTATCGCGCTCGGCGCGGTCGTCGGCTTCGCGCTCGCCGCCGCCGGCACGGTCATGCAGGGCTTCTTCAGGAACCCGATGGCCGACCCCTCCATCATCGGCGTCTCCTCGGGGGCCGCAGTGGGTGCCGTCCTCGCTATCGTCGCGCCGGTCGCCATCCCCCTCGGGCTCGGACTCCGGGGGGCGGCGTTCGTCGGCGCCCTCCTCACCGCGTTCGCCGTCTACCTTATCGCCACCGAGGGCGGCCGGACGCCCGTCGCGACGCTGCTGCTCGCGGGCGTCGCCATCCAGACGTTTCTCGGGGCAGTCGTCTCGTTCCTCCTGCTCCACAGCGGCGACTCGATGCGGACCGTCGTCTACTGGCTGATGGGCCACCTCGACGGCGCGACGTGGGGCGAGGTGGGCCTGACCGCCCTCCTGGTCCCCCTGCTCGTCGGCACGCTGTATCTCTACGCGGAGGACCTGAACGTCCTGCTCGTCGGCGAAGAGGACGCCCGTTCGCTCGGTATCGAGGTCGAGCACACCAAGCGCGTCCTGCTCGCGGTGTCGAGCATCGTCACCGCGGCCGCGGTCGCCGTCTCCGGTGTCATCGGCTTCGTCGGGCTCGTCGTCCCCCACACCCTCCGGCTCGTCGTCGGCCCGGACCACCGCGTGCTCCTCCCCGCGAGCGCGTTCGCTGGCGCGTCGTTCCTCGTCCTCGCGGACACCATCGCCCGCTCCGGGGTGGCCGAACTTCCCGTCGGTATCGTCACCGCCGCCGTGGGCGCGCCGTTCTTCCTCTATCTCCTCCGCAAACGCGAGGTGCACCAGCTGTGATTTCGGTCGAGGGCGTCTCCGTCCACGCGGGCGGCGTCGAGATCCTGTCGGACGTCTCGCTCGACGTCGAAGAGGGGGAGTTCCTCGCGCTCGTCGGCCCGAACGGCGCCGGCAAGACGACGCTCCTGAAGGCGATGGGCGGGCTGGTCGCGCCCAGTTCGGGGCACGTGACCGTCGACGACCGCGACCTCGGCGTACTCTCGGCGAGGGAAGTGGGCCGGCTCGTCGCCCGCGTCCCGCAGGAGACGGCGTTCGGCTTCGACTTCACCGTCCGCGAGATCGTCGCGATGGGCCGGACCCCCTACCGCGCACGCCTGCGGCGCAACCCCGACCCGGACGGTGACGAGCGGGTGCAGGCGGCGCTCGACCGGACCGAGACGGCCGCTCTCGCCGAGCGGTCGGTCGAGGGGCTGTCGGGCGGGGAGAAACAGCGCGTCCTGTTGGCGCGGGCGCTGGCACAGGACGCGCCCGTCCTCCTGCTCGACGAGCCGACGGCGAACCTCGACATCAACCACCAGGTCCGGACGCTCGACCTCGTCGCCGGCCTCACCGACGAGACCGTGGTGGCGGCCATCCACGACCTCGAACTGGCGGCGCGGTACTGCGACCGCGTCGCGCTGCTCGCTGGGGGCCGACTGCGAGCCATGGGGGCTCCCGAGGAGGTGCTCACGGCCGAGCGGCTCGAGTCGGTGTTCGACACGCCGGTCGCCGTCGGCGAGAACCCCGCGACCGGGACGGCCTCGGTGACGGCGCTCTCGCGGCCGCCTCTGTCGGAGCGGTAGCGTTCGGCGAGCAAGGAGACGACAAGAGGCGGCGTGACGAGCGAGAACGCGACCAGCAGCACGAGCGTCGCCCACCGCGGCCCACCGGGCGGCCACAGCAGTGGGACGACCGCGAGCAACTGGTCGGCGAACAGCGCAGCGGTCACGACGGCGGCGACGGTCGCCCCGAGCAGTCGCGCCTCGCGTCGTTCCATACGGTCGCGAGGCACCACGGCGCCAAGAGGCCACGGGCACCGGCACGTCGCCCCGTTCGGGATGAGTTTCATGTGGCCCCCGGTCGAGACGCGAGCGTGAGCGCCGCTTCCGTCTCCGCCCGTTCCCGCCGGTTCGTCGCGGCGGGCGCCGTCCTGTTCGTCCTCTGGGGAGCCGCGAGCGCCGCGGGCGCACCACGGCGCGTCCAGGTCGTCCTCGGCCTCCAGGGCGCGATCCTGCTGACCGCGTTCGGGAAGGCCCACGCGCTCGTCCCGAGCTACTTCGACCGCGAACTGACACCGACGTGGAGCCCCGCCGTGACGTTCCCGCTCGCCGCTGGTGGCGTGCTCGCGCTCGCCGGTGGGCTGTGGGCGGACGTCACCACCCTCGAAGCCGTGGGTGCGGGGGCGTGGGCACTCGGCGCGGTGGGGGTCGCCGCCACGCTCGTCTGGACCGTTCGAGACAACCTCACGGGCGGTGACACCGGCACCAGCGAGACGAACGCCGACCGCCGGTTCCTCGACCGGACGGCGAACGCGGTGGTGCCGGTCGCGCTCGCGTATCTGCTCGCGGGGGCGTACGCCACGGCGGCTGGCCACACGCCCCTCCCGCCGCTCGTCGACGGCTACCCGCCCCGGGCGAGCCACCTGCTCGCGGCGGGTGTCGGCGTCCTGCTCGTGCTCGGCGTCGGCTTCCGGCTGTTCCCGCGCTTCCTCGCGGCCCGCCCGCCGAACGGCCTCCCACAGGTCGCGCTCCTCGCGGGAGCGGTCGGCCCCGCACTCCTCGCACTCGGGGTTCCAACGGGACCGCTGCTGGTCGCGGGGAGTATCGTCGAGACGGTCGCAGTCGTCGGGTTCGCGACGACGTTCCTGGTGCTGTTCGCCCGCTCGGAACGACGGCGCGTGGGGTTCTACGGCGTGGCCACGGGGGCAGTCGCCGGGCTCGTGGGAGTCGGCCTCGGCCTCCAGTTCGCGTTCGTCGGCCTCGACGCCGCACTGGTGACGGCCCACCTCCGGGTGAACCTCCTCGGCTTCCTCGGACTGACGGTGATGGGCGCGGCCTACCAGTTCTATCCACCCGCTGTCGGCACGTTTCCCGGTGCCAGCGACCGCACGGCACTCGCGTCCATCGCGCTCGTCGCGGGCGGACTCCTCGTCGAACTCGCGGGCGTGGCTCTCGGCCAACCCGCCGTGACCGTCGGACGCCTGCTCGCACTGGCGGGCGTCACCGGCTACGCCTACCTCGTCCTCGGGTTGTTCCGGGAACGCTACTGGTAGCGTGTCCGGACCGGGGCAGACCCCACATTACGAAACTCGCACTACCCGAAGATGATTTGGTACCCGGGGCAGACCGGAGGACATGGCGAACAAGGCAGCGCTGATCATCATCGCGGTCATCGCCGCGACGGCGATGGGGGTCGGCGCGTTCGTGGGACTGGAACTCGGTGGCGGGGCGGCGGTCGCGAGCCCGACGCCGACGCCCACGCCGGAGGGGGGAAGCGGCGCAGCGACGCCGACGGCGACGGCGACGGCGAGCGCGACGGCAACTCCGCCGACGCCGACGGTCTCGCCGACCGAGTTCAATCGGACGAAAATCGAGCTGGCGATACAATCGCGGGTGAACGCCGAGCGCGAGCAGCGGGGCCACCAGTCGCTCCGCCGGTTCGGCGTCGCCGTCGACATGGCGCGGTTCCACAGCGAGAACATGGCCGAACAGGGGTTCGTCTCGCACTCCGCCAGCGGGCTGACGACCATCGACCGCTACAAGCGGTTCGAAATCCACGACCGCTGCCGGACTGAAGACAGCTCGGGAACCGGTATTCGCGAGGGTGACGAGCTCGAGACGCTCGCGAAGGTGACCGCCGGACGGCCGGTACAGGTTGACGGCGAGCGCCAGTACTACCGCAACGAGACCGCCGTCGGGAACGCCGTCGTCGACCGCTGGCTCTCCGAGGACGCTGCCCGGAAGAAGCTGTTCCTCGGACCCGCAGACGAAGCTGGAATCGGCGTCGTCGTCACGGACGACGGCGGGGTGTACGCCACGCTGGACCTCTGTTGAACCGCCGCGACAGCCACCACGGGCCGTGGTAACACACCCCATATAATTAAATATCGGCAGTGCCAATAGTTGCGCGGTGACCATCGAGTAATGAGTGTTGACCGTCTGCGACCGGCTGACCGCCGAATCCTCGAACATCTCCGTGACAATCCCCCGAACTACATCGCGCTCATCGCGAACCGGCTGGGGATGCCGACGGGCTACGTCGACCGTCGGCGGGCGGTGCTCGTCGAACAGGGGTTCATCGAACCGGTGACCGCGGAGGCGATCTACCGGCTGACCGAGGCGGGCGAAGCCTACCTCGAACGCAGCCAGCCCGCCGTAGGGTCGCCGGACTCAGAGACGGTGGTGGACGCCGACGACTGAACTGGAGAACGCTCCGGAGTTCGAGATATGCGCACCGCTGATACGTTCTTCCTGCTCGGGCGGCTCGTCATCTTCCTCATGAGACTCGTCGGGACGCGCTGAGCGTCGCTGGCCTCTAGTTCTGTCGCGTCGACCTCGCCTCCCGTACCTCCGCGCCGTCGCGGAGTTTGTCCTCACAGTTCGGACAGACACGCACCCCGTCGTAGCCGTCGGGGGCGAACACCCGAACGTAGTTGTCCGTCACGAACGACTCGCAGTTGTTGCACCGCGGCATACACCCACAGGCACGGTGCGCCCTATTGTACCTTTCCCTACTTGTCTGAAAATTATACTATTTTTCGGGGTGGGCGACGCCGGTGCGTTCTCGGCTTACATCTCGAAGCTGGTATCACAGACGGTACACGTCATCCGGAACCGCCCCTCGTCGGTCAGCGCCATCGCGTGCCCCGTCTCCTCACCGCACTCGCGGCAGTGGATGATGGATTCGAGGTCGTCCCAGTCGTGCTGGGACTTCGGCGCGCCGAGCGCCCAGCCGACGAGTTCCCCCTCGCCGGTGTTGTCGCCCTGCTGGAACTCGCCGGGCTCGAACCGGATGAGTTCGCCCGCGCCGACCTCGACCTCCTCCCGCTCGCGACCGATCTCGAACGTCGCCGTCCCCTCCTCGACGTAGAACACCTCCTCCTGGTCGTGGTGGGTGTGGAGCCCGCCGGAGAACGACTCGCCGGGCTGGAGCCGGAAGAAGTTCATCGCGAACTCCTCGGTCCCGAGCGCCGACGAGACCGGGCGGCGCTCGCTGTGGACGCCGAGGGGACTGTTCTGGACGGGCACGTCGTCGATGTCGACCTTCTCCATGGCTGTCGGGTCGGTTGCGTCACCGATAAATCCCCGGTGAGATGTCGACCGTTGGAAAATACCTCCCACACCACAACCCACATCGCCCCCGGACTTAATCAAACAATAATGCGGTATTTCGACATCCGGCTGACGACCGACAGCGGCGGGCTCCACCCCGTCGACCGGTCGCTCGCGGCAGTCACCGGCGTCGCTCGCGAGGCGTTGCTCCATATCGACGCGTTCGGCGACGGCACCGGCATCTTCCTCTATCGCCTCTCCGGTGACCGCGAGGCTGCCCGCGAGTTCTCGACGACCACTGACGGGGTGCTCGGGTACGACCTCATCAACGTCGACGGCGCCGGTTTCCACCTCTACCTCCACGTTCGGCCGGGCGAGCCTGCGGGGTCGCTGATGGCGCTCTGCCACGAGTTCGCCCTCATCGTGAACACACCCATCGAGTTCACCGACTACGGCGACATCCTCGTGACCATCGTCGGTCGCCACGAGATGCTCCGCGACGCCCTCCACGCGGCCCCGGAGGCCATCAACGTCAACATCGAACAGGTCGGCCAGTACCACCCCGAACAGCGTGACTTCCTCTCGCTGTTGACCGACCGGCAACGGGAGGTGTTCGAACACGCCGTCCAGTCGGGCTACTACGAGATCCCCCGCGGTGTCAACCAGGAGCAGTTGGCGAACGCGCTCGGCTGTGCGCCCTCGACAGTCGACGAGCACCTCCGGAAAGCCGAGTCGAAGATGCTCTCGGCGCTCGTCAGTACGCCACGGAGCGACTAACGGCGACGACCTAGCACCGCGAACGCGACAGCCACGAGTGTCAGCAGGGCGCCGAACCCAGGACCAGTCGCGAGCGTGAGCGTCGTCGGCGTCCCCGGCACCGTCGCCGCCTGGTCGGCCTCCGAGGTCACGGTCGACTCGGCCGAGCCGACGGGGGGTGCCCCAGTCGTCGCAGTCGTGGACGCTGTGGGTCCGGCGTCACGGTCCGGCGCAGCCGTCGCCGTCTCCGTCTCGCGGGTCGGTTCGGGGGTCGCTACCGGCGTTGGCGTCGCCGTGGCGGTCACCGTGGCCGTGGTCGTACGCCGGGGCGTGGCCGTCGCGGTCGGCGTGGAGCTGGCATCTCCGCCACCCGAGTGCGGCGGCGGCCCGAGCGTCTGTTCTGCCTCCTCGCGGCTCGAACAGTCACAGATGTAGAAGTAGTTCGAGTAGAGCGTCACCTCCTGGAACTCGCCGGCGTAGTTCGTCCCGTTCACGTAGCCGGTGAACTGGTACCAGCCCGGCTCGCTCGGGGCGACGACGCAGTTGGCGAGCTTCGCGACCGTCTCGTCCGAGCGATTGAGATACGTGGGCGAGCCCCCGAGGTCACCCTCGTCGTAGATCTCGACCGAGATGATCCGTCCCGACACCGAGTACTTCTTCATGTGGCTCAACAGCGCCGTGTTCGTCTTCGTCCCCGGCTCGTCGTTGCCGCGGTCGATGCCGAACGCCCGTGCATCGTTCGGCGTGCAGTCCTGGAACATCGTCTCCTGGGTCGTGATCTTGTAGAAGTCGATGGTCTCCAGCCCCCGACTGTCACCCCACGGTCCCTCCCCCTTCGACTGCATGAGGTAGGCCGTGTTCGCGCCCGGGCTGTGGTCGTCCGGGCTGATGGTGAAGTTCGCACCGTCGCTCGGCGGGCGGTTCTCGGTGGTCGGCTCCGGTGGGTTCCCCGGCGCGACGACGGCCCCTGTCGCAGCCCCCACTCCCGAAACCAGCACCAACAACACGACCGCCACGAGCGACGGTCGTGGATAGCTCGATGACATGTACTACCCCGAAAACAACAGTACACTCCTGTAAGGTTTGGGCCGGCAATGAACGCCGGACTATCACACCACTGCGTACACACCACCGCTCACCGAGTTCACCGTCGCGCGCCCGCCGCGAGGATACCCGCGCTGACGACGAGACACGCGACCAGTCCGGCGAACGCCGCGGGATAGCCGACCGTCGTCGAGACGACACCCATGTACACCGGCCCGAGCGCGCCGACGCCGAGGAACAGCGCACGCGCCGCCCCGAGGTCACCGCCCACGTTCGCGTCCGGCGCGGCGTCGAGGAGGATGGCGTCGACCACCGGGAACTGCGTCTTGTAGCCGAGCGCGAACAGCGCGATAGCGGCAGCCAGCGCCAGGACAGACTCCGCCAGCACGACGGCGACCAGCGCCACGACAGCGACGACGAACCCCGCGACCGCGACGTACCGACGCGGGAACCGGTCGGAGAGCGTGCCCGCGGTCGGCTTGGCGGTCACGCCGACGACGAACACCACCGCGAACAGGAGTTCGGGGAGCGGGGACGCCAGCCCCTTCGCCTCCACGAGATACGTCGGGAGGAAGTTGATCCACGCACCCACCATGAAGTAGAACAGCGCGTACGCCACGAGCGTCTCGCGCTGCTCGCGGGTGGTCGCGAGGCGCCGGACCGTCGAGACGAACGCGATGTCCGCACCCCCGACGCTGAGGCTGTCCCGGGTCCACACCGCGTAGAGGACGCCGGTGAGTCCGAGCGCGATGGCGACGGGGACGAACGGCGTCCGCCAGTCGGCCGTCTCGAACACCGCCGCGACCGGCATGTACGGGACGAGGACGGCGCCACCGCCGACCACGAGGAACGCGATGCCCGCGGCGGCGATACCCCCCACGTCCGTCCCGGCGGTGTAGATGCCAAGCGCGCGGCCACGGCGCTCGACGAACAGATCCGAGAGCAGCGCCCGGGAGGGGATGGCGAACAGTCCCTTTCCTACCCCAAGGAACAGCGCGGCGACGAGGAACACGGCGTACGTCGACGCGTTTCCGAGTGCGAGGAACCCCACGACGAGGACCGCGAACCCCGGGAGCAGGAGCGCGGCCCGTGTGAGTTCGTCCGAGAGCCGCCCGCTCGGGTACTGGGTGAGGGCGTAGACGCCCTGGAACGCCCCGAGAGCGATTCCGGCCGTGGCCTTGGTGATGTCGAGCGACGCGATGATGTCGGGGAGCAGCGGCGAGAGGAGGAACCGACCGGTCTGGAGCACGGCCCACGCGACGGCGAGGCTCAGGAGCATCCGCCGCCCGTAGCCGTCGCCGGTCGCTGTCACTGTGTAGGCGGAATGAAGGGCGACACTTGAGCGGCGCGTTTCGACGGCGCCGCGACGCTCTAGGGCGACGACCTGTCCAGGGCGTTCACCTGAGAGGAGATATAGCTCCAGGACCTACAGCTGCTGTGTCATGAAGGTCGGCATCATCGGGACGGGTAACGTTGGGACGGCACTGGCCACGGGACTATCAGCTGCGGGACACGACGTGGTCGTCGGGTCGCGTGAGCCGGCGACGACCACGGTCGAGGGCGTCGCTGTAGCCACACAGCGGACGGCCGCCGAGCACGGCGACGCCGTGGTGCTCGCCCTCCCAGCCGGCGTTATTTCCGACGTAGCGGCAGCCCTCGAGGCCGTACTCGACGGCAAGCCCGTGCTCGATGCTGCCAACGAGTACCCGGTGGCAGGTGGCGCCGAATCGCTCGCCGAGCGCGTCGCCGCTGCCGTGCCGGGAGCCCACGTCGTGAAGGCGTTCAACACCATCGGGGCGAACCGCATGACGGCGCCCGTCGTCAACGGAGCTCCGGCGACCATGTTCCTCGCGGGCGACGACGTTGACGCCGTCGCCACGGCAGCTAGCCTCGCGAGCGACCTCGGCTTCGAGCCGGTCGAAACCGGCGACCTCTCGGCCGCCACCCACCTCGAGCATCTCGCGCGGTTCTGGATCTACCTCAGCCAGACGTACGGACGCGACACCGCGTTCCGATATCTCCGGGAACAAGCACGGTCGTAGGTCGAAACGAGCGTCGGGACAGCGATCCGCGGCAGAGCGGTGCTTATTCGACTCGGTGACCTCACTGGTGTATGGAACCCGTTCCGTCGGAGTACCAGGACCTGTTCGAGAAGCCGTCGATCGCGTACGTCGCCACGTTGCTGCCCGACGGCACGCCCCACGTGACGCCGACCTGGATCGACTTCGACGGCGAAAACCTGCTGGTCAACACGATTCGCGACAACCGCAAGGACCGCAACGTCCGCGACGACCCACGGATCACCGTTGCGGTCGCAGACCCCGAGAACCCCTACCGGTACCTCTCGGTCCGCGGTGAAGTGGTCGAGCGCCGCGAGGAGAACGCCCGCGAGCACCTCGACGCGATCGCCGAACGGTACACGGGACAGCCGACGTATCCCGGCCCCAGTGGCGAGCGCGTGGTGCTCGTCATCCGTCCGGATGCCGTCAGCGGGCAGTCGCCACCGCGACGGAGCGAGTAGCCGGGAGACAGCACTGCGGGAGTTCGCCGCATCCGAGCGAACGCTACCGAGAAACGATCCGGACCGAAGTACGAAATTCGGGGAACAGGATTGTGAACGACGTCCGGACTCGCTTCCTCGTCCGGCCTCGTTCGAATCCCCCCACAGAGTCCTCTTTCGGTCCCACTGCGTTCGGGGAGAAAGAGCCGGTGGAGGGATTTGAACCCTCGGCCTATTCCTTACGAAGGAATCGCTCTGCCAGCTGAGCTACACCGGCCTGCTGTCGCCACTTCTTCGTCCGGCGATGAGAGAAATAAGGGTTCCGGATTCAGGTTCGGATCGCCGGCTCGGCGTCGTCGTCACCCCGCCGGCGCAGTCGAACGACGCCGATGAGGACGATGACTGCCAGCAGGCCGACGAGGCCGAGCATCGACGGCAGCCCGAGGCCACCTTGCTGGTCCTCGTCCTCGCCACCCATCTGCGCGGGCTCGGTGGCCGTGGGCGTGGCCGGGTCCGCCACCGTCTCGGTCGGGGTGGGGCTGTCGGTTGCCGTCGGCGAGGCCGTGGCCGTCGCGGTCGGCGTGGGGCTTGGCGTCGACGACTCGGTGGGCTGCGCGACGGCCGCGAACACCGAGAAGCCGGGCGTGCGGGCCTCGTAGACGACGCGGTCGTCAGTCTCCCTGACGACCGTCGTGTCGAGGAGCTCCCAGCCGTCGTTGTACCGGGCCAGCTGGACGCGCTCGGCGGCGACGCCCGCCTGCTCCAGCCGGTCGGCCGAGACGCTGAACCGGATAGTCGCCCCGGTGTCCTCGGCCGCGGCTGGGACGGTGATGCGCGTCGCACCCAGCAGTTCACCGGGCTGGTCGGCCATCTCCGCGGGCAGTTCGTCGAGGTCCATCGCGGAGACGTCACCCGAGACGGGCTGATCGAAGATGATGGAGTGGACGCTGCCGTTGGTGAACAGCACCGTGTCCGTACTCGTCGGCGTCGGCGTCGAGGCCGTGGAGCCGCCGCCGGACCCGCCAGACGTCCCACCCGAGGTGCCACCAGAGGTGCCGCCGGTCGACCCGCTCGGCGACCCACTCGTCGAGCCACCGGAGGACGAGGTGCTGTCATCTTCGGGCGTCGAGGTCGGCGTTTCGTCGCTGTCTGGGGTCGGCGTTGGCGTCGGAGTCGCCGTACCATCGTCGTCCGGCGTAGGCGTGGGCGTCGCCGTTCCCTCGTCATCCGGCGTCGGCGTGGGCGTCGGCGTCGCAGTCTCGTTCGTTCCGTCGCTCTCGTTCGTCTCGGTGCCCGAGTCGTCGGGTTCGACGACCTCGAGTTCGTGCGTCGCGGTGTCGGAGTCGCCGAGCGAGTCCGTGACGGTCAGCGTGACGGTGTACGTCCCGTTCGACTCGTACGCGTGCGTGACCGACTCGCCGGTCGCGTTCGTGCCGTCGCCGAACGACCACTCGACGGACTCGATGTCGTCGGCACCGTCCGTCGAGACGCTCTCGAAGGCGACGGACTCGGAGACGTTGACCGTCCCGTTCGTCGCGTTCGTGCTGATGGCCGCCTCGGGCGGCGAGGCCCACGGGCGGTACGTGACGTTGTCGGTGACCGCGTCACCGGTGCCGTCGGGGTTCTCGTCGGCCGCATCCGTGTCCGGGCTGGCCGCGTCGAACGGGCCGGAGGCGTTGCCCCAGTCGTTGTACGTCGCGTCGAGCAGACCGCGCCCGTCGTTGGCGACGCCGAAGTCGGCGTTGCCGGTGATCGTCGAGTTCGTGATCGAGACGTCGTTCGCGTCACCCTCGACGAGTCGGAGGCCGACATCGTTGTCGACGACCGCACTCTCGGTGACCGTGACCGGGCCGACGGTCCCGACACCGCGGGTGTCGACCGCGATACCGGTCGAGGTGCCGTCGACCCGCGCGTCCGTGGCGGCGACGTTCCGAACAACAGGGGTCGCGGTCGAAGCGTCACCGCGCGTGATGAGCGCCAGCCCCGTGCTGTCGCCGCTGGGTGCGAGCGTCGCGTTCCGAACCGCGACGCCGTCGACGACCGCCTGGCCGCTACCGTTGGCGGTCACTGCTTCGACCGTGACAGCCGTGGAGTACGGCCCGCGGAGCGTGGCGTCGGCGACGCTGACGTTCTCGACGGTCGCCGCACCCGTCGTCGGCGCCGCGGCGAACCGGATGCCGGGGTCGGCGACGCGCGTGGGCGACCCAAGCGAGAGGTCGCGGACTGCGACGTCCGCGACGCGGCTGTCACCGGAACCAGCCTCGAAGGCCAGGCCGGGACCCTTGCGCGTGGTGACGTCCCGAACGAGTACGCCTGAAACGCTGCCACCCGACTCGGCAGCCGCGTCGACGTTGGGGAGCGACGAGTCCGACCGGAGCGTGCTCTGTGCGACCGTGACACCGGTGATGGTGCCACCACTGGTGGCGTTGAGCATCAGCGGGTTCGCGAGCGCGTCGAGGTCGCTGTCGACGAGTGCTATCCCCGAGGTCTGGCCCCCAGCAGGGCGGATCTGCACGTCGTTGAGGTTCCGGCTCGTCGTCAGGTTCCGCAGTTCGACGTCGTCGACTGCGCCGACGCGAACGGCCGCGGTGAGATACTGCTCGATGCCGAAGCCGTCGACGGTGACGTTGTCGGCCTCGATGGAGAGCGCGACCGACTCGGTGTAGCTGCTGTTGAGCGTCGAGCCCTCACCGCGGAGCGTGACGGGCTTCGAGAGCGTGACCGACTCGTCGTAGGTGCCCGCGGCGACGACGACCGTGCCGCCCGACGCGACGGCGGAGACGGCGCTCTCGATGGTCGCACAGTCGCCCGGGACGTGGACCGTGTCGGCACCGATGGCCGAGCGGTCACAGAGCTCGCGGACAGCGAAGACCCCGTCGGCCGTACCGATGTAGCCGACGCCCGCAGACGGCGTGAGGGCGCTCTCGGAGGCGGCAGCCGGCGTCGAGAGCTCGTCGACGGTAGTGAGGTCGGGATCGAGCGTCCGGACCGTACTCTCGGTCGGGACGTAGAGGGTGCCGTCGACCATCGACAGCGAGGCCGTGACGCCCTCGTCGACGGTCGTGGTCGCCTGCGTCGCGAGCGAGGTGTCGAGGCGCGCGACCGTCCCACCCGTCGTCGCGACGTACACGCCCGCGTCGGCAACGACCGGGGAGCCACGCATCTCCCCGCCGAACGGCGCAGACGAACGCACCTGCGAGAGATCGCTGGTCGAAACCGCATACACGGTCGAGTCGGTCGCCGCGACGTACACCGTGCCGTTCGCAACGGTCGGCGGGGCGAGCACCGTGGCGTCGGTGAGGCTCGTCTCGGCGACAATCGAGCCGTCAGAGCGGTTCACTTTGTAGAGCGTGCCGGCCGTGGTCGCGGCGTAGACGAACGAGTCGGTGACGGCCGGGGCGGCAGCGACCTCGGCGTCGAGTCCGGTGGCAGTCCATCGCTGGGTGCCGTTCGCGTCGACGGCGGTGAGCGGCCCGGTCTGGCCCGTCAGGGTCCCCGTCGTGCCGGTGGGGGCGCTCCCGACGTAGACGACGCCATCGACCGCGACGGGCGACGCACGAGAGCTGGCGCCGACCGGCGCGTTCCACAGGGTCGAGCCGTCGGCGGCGTCGAGCGCGAAGACGTAGCCGCCGTCGCTCCCGGTGCCGGTGACGTAGATGGTTCCAGCGTCGACGCTGGGCGAGCCCGCAACGGTGGGCGTCCCGGAGAGGGCGCCCGCGGAGACGTTCGTCGACCAGCGCACGGAGCCGTCACGGGAGAGCGCGACGACCGTGCCGTTCTCGGAGACGGCGTAGACGGTGTCGTTGGCGACGACGGGCGAGCCCGACACGTTCGCCGGGCCGGCGATCCACTGCGAGCCGAACGTGACCCGGGGGCCGGTCGTGTCGGGGTTGACGCCGACGTGTGCCGGGTCCGCACCCACGGTTGGCCAGTCGTGGCGACTCGCCGAGGAGTCGACGACCTCGGAGCCGCTTCCCGAATCGCTGCTCGAACTCGTGGTCGTCGAACTGCTCGTGGTGTCGATGCCGTCGGTCGTGTCGCCGAGGTCGGTGTCGGACCCCGACGACGTCGAGTCGTCCACGGTGTCGGTCGTCTCCTCGACTGTCTCCGTGGTCTCGGTCGTCGTCTCCTCGGTCGTCTCGGAGACGGTGTCCGTTCC
The DNA here is from genome assembly GCF_024362405.1 of Halorarius litoreus. GTDB lineage: Archaea > Halobacteriota > Halobacteria > Halobacteriales > Haloarculaceae > Halorarius > Halorarius litoreus. Next base: position 3,751,200 of record NZ_CP101454.1, read on the forward strand.
GTCGTCGACGATGCTGCCATCGCCGGTCAGCGTGTCGCCAGCGTCGCCGGTGAGCCCGCCGTCGCCCCCCGCGAGCACCGGGGTGGCGACCGCGGACAGCACCAGCAGGACCGCGATGGCGACCGTCGAGAGTTGTTTGGCTGCCGTCATCGGTGGTTACTCTCACAACCCTCAGCTCCTCTTAAACGGTTTGTGACAAATCCGTAGGAACGTCTCGTTCGAGTCGGCCGAAAACCCGGATACGGGACGTTACTCGCGCCGAATCCGGACGTCTAGACAGACGTTGAGCTCGTGGGGCGCGTACGACCGCACCTCGCGGCGCGTCTCGACCGAGACGGTGTACCCCTCGGGCTCGGCGGCCGCCCGAATCGCCCGCTCGCCGGGGCCGAACGGGTCGTCCTCGTGCTGGATGTCGTAGTAGTGGATGACGCAGTCGTGGCCCGCCAGCGCGACGGCGGCGTCGAGGAACTCGTTTGCGGAGTGCGGGAGGTTCATCACGAGCCGGTCGGCCCACCCCGCGTACTCGTCGGTCGTCGCCGTAACGTCGCCCTCGATGGCGGTCACGCGGTCCGCGACGCCGTTGCGCTCGGCGTTCTGTCGGAGGTACTCGATGGCGGCGGGGTTGAGGTCACAGCCCACACAGGTCGCCCCACGTTTCGCCGCCGGCACGACGAACGGGCCGACCCCGGCGAACATGTCGAAGAAGTGTTCGCCCGACTGGACCTGCTCGACGACCCGGTGGCGCTCGGTCGCCAGCCGCGGTGAGAAGTAGACCGTCGAGATGTCGAGCAGGAACTCGACGCCGTACTCGCGGTGGACGGTCTCGGTGCCGGCCCCCGCGAGCACCTCCCAGTCCCGAACGCGAAGGTCGCCTTTCACCTTCGACGCGCGGTTGACGACGGTGTCGACGGGGAGGTCACAGTCGATGAGGGCGTTGGCGATGTCGGCGGCGCGCTCGGCGTCGTCTTCGTCGAGGATGTAGATGCGGCCCAGTCGCTCGTAGGAGGGTTCGTAGCCGAGGATGTCCGCAGGCATCGTCTGGCCCTCGCGGCGTGGGGCGTCGAACGCCACCACCTCGAACTCGTCGGGGACCGCCTCGGCGTCCGTCACCGGGATGTAGAGGTCGCCGTCCGAGACGGTGATGTCGTGGCCGTCGTCCACGAGGTCCGCGTCGGCGAGCGCCTGTCGGGTGGCTTCCCCCGCCTGTGGCGACACGCGGACGCACGGTACGCTCATTGTCTGCTGTGGGCGGGTGGGCGCGGTAAGGCTGACGCTTCGGGGCGCTTATTCGGCCCCGTGTCCAGAACCGGGTATGCTCACGTTCGTCGGCCTCGGCCTCTGGGACGAGCGCTCGATAACCGTCGAGGGACAGGACGCGCTGCGGAGCGCGGACAGCGTCTTCGCGGAGTTCTACACCTCCCGGCTCATGGGGACATCGGTACCCGAGTTCGAGGCGTACCACGACGTCTCGGTCGAGGTCCGTGACCGCGCCGGCGTCGAACAGAATCCCGCGCCCATCCTCGACGCTTCGGAGGCTGACGACGCCGTCTTCCTCACCGCCGGCGACACGATGATCTCGACCACCCACGTCGACCTTCGGCTGCGGGCGCACGACCGGGGCATCGAGACGCAAGTGATTCACGGGACGACCGCCGAGGCCGCGGCCGCCTCGCTCACCGGCCTCCAGAACTACCGGTTCGGGAAGGCGACGACGCTCCCGTTCCCGTACGCGCACGGCGGCGACACCGTCCCCGGCAGCGTCTGTGACGTGCTCGACGACAACCGCGAGCGCGGCCTCCACACGCTCGTCTACCTCGACATCAAGCAAGAGCGCGGCGAGTACATGACCGCCGACGTGGCCGCCGACCTGCTCGCCGAGGGCTACGAGGACTGTCTCGGCGTCGCGGTCTGTCGGGCCGGTAGTCCCGAGCCCGTCGTCGCCGCCGACCGCCTCTCCGTGCTCGCCGAGCGGGACTTCGGTGACCCGCTCCAGCTGCTCGTCGTCCCCGGCGACCTCCACCACATCGAAGCCGACGCGCTCCGGGAGCTGGGTGGGGCGCCCGACGAACTGACCGACCCCGTCTGACTACTCCTCGCCGGAACCGTCGGCCCGCACGTTCGCAGCCTCGGGCGACTCGACGCCGAACGCCTCCTGGATGTCGTACTCGTTGCCCGTCGCGAGGTAGAGCAGGTCCTCGACGACGACCATCACCTCGGGGAGTTCACGGACCAGCAGGAAGGTGAGGCCGACGAGCACGACCACCGAGAGCGACTGCGCGACGATGCGGTCGGCGACGTAGTACGACACCATCCGCACGTCGTCGGCCCCGAACAGCGCCATCACGAGTTCGGGAGCGATTTGCGCGCGCTGTTGGCCGAACGAGATGGCGATGAACACGTTGCGGACGATGTTCAGCGCGTAGATGATGGGGATGGAGACGGCGAACGCCCGCGCCTTCCGTCGCAGGGGCGCGCGCACGGCGGCGATGACGCCCGCGAAGATTGCCATCGACCCGATACCCGTACACGCGATGAGGATGGTGTACGTGATGGGGTGGCCATCGTCCTCGAAGTAGAACGTGTTGCGGTAGTCGGCGTACTTGGTGGCGTACTCGGCCGTCCGGGCGTCGGACATGCCGAGCGCCTCGCCCGTCCGCTGCGCGGCCTCCGGCCACGGGATGAGCGTCGGGTCGACGCCTACGAGCCGAATCGCAGCGGCCGTCTGGAGCGCGACGGTCTCGACCAGCCACTCTTCGAGCGCGGGAACCGCCTGGAACGGGATGAAGATGATTCCCATCGCGGCAACGGCCCGCGACATCACGAACAGCGAGTCGCGGCCCTGCCAGAGGAGGTAGCCGACGTACAGCGACGCGGGGACGGCGACGACGCTACCGAGCCCCTCGATGATGGACCGCTGGGTGAACGCGAAGTGCGGCGCCTGGACGGCCCAGAAGACGGCGAAGATACCCCACGCCCCGACCAGCAGGGGGCGGGCACGTTCGCGGTCGCGGAGTTCGAGGAGCGAGCCCGCGGTGAACGTCAGGATGACGACCCACGCGAGGGGCACGGCGACAACGTCGTGCAGGGCAGCGAGCGTGCTCACGGGGTCGACCATGTGTTGTTCCGTAGTTCGCCACCGAGGGTATATGTTTTGTCCGAACGCGCACGCCCGATGCCAACTCGTCAGTCGTCTTCACGGCGCCCGCCGTCGGCTCGTACCGACTCGTCGAGCGTCCCGAACTGGTAGTCGCTTCCGGTCGTCACCTCGAGCAGGTCGCCGATGACCAGCCGGAGTTCCGGCAGTTCACGACTCACCGCGAGCAACAGCCCGACGACCACCACCACCGAGAGCGTCTGTGCGATGACGCGGTCGGCGAGCAGAAACGACACGAGGTCCGGGTGGTCGGCACCGAACAGCCAGAGCACGAGGGCCGGGCGGACCTGGAGCCACTGGTGGCCGTACGCGAGCGTGATGAACACGTTGCGCGCGACGTTCAACACCCAGATGACGGGGAGCGTTACCGCGAGCGCCCGGAGCTTACTCGCGAGCGGGGCACGCACCGCAGTCACCAGCCCGGCGAAGATGGCCATCGACCCGAGTCCTGTACACGCGAGCAGGATCTCCACGGAGCGGTCGATCCGCTCGCCCGAGCGAAAGACGAACACGTTCCGGACGCCCGCCTCGGTGACGACTTCGGGCGTGTAGCCGACCGCCGCAATGGACCACTCCACCTGGCGCGTGACGAGTTCGACGAGCGGCACGCGGACGACGGCGAGCGTCGTCGCCGGGAGGTAGACGAGCCCCATCACTCCCACCGCACGCGCGAGCACGAGGAGACTCTCGCGGCCACGGAGCGTCAGGTAGCCGGCGTAGCCACACGCCGGGACGGCCAGCGCCGAGAGGATGCCCTCGACGTACGAGAGCTGAACGAGCGCGAAGTGCGGGACGAGGAGCGCCCAGAACGCCGCAAAGAGCAGCCACGCAGCGGTCGAAAGCCACCGACCAGCGTGGGACGCTCGCGGTTCTACGAGCGCACCGACGAGGAACGTCACGACGACGAGCCACGCCAGTGCGTCGAGCTGTTGCATCGACTCCCCGTTCGTCGCTCGGTCGTATCAACGTAGCGACGCGGCTGTCGCTGGGGGTGTAGCGCGCGAAAGAAAAATCCCGTATCGGATGACCGGGGTGGGTCCCGGTTATTCAGTCGTTAGTCGCGGCGGAGCGCGAGGAGCGCGGCGCCGGCGAGCGCGATGAGCGCGGCGACGAGGCCGAAGCCGGGCCCGTCAGTGGGCGTCGGCGACGGCGACGGCGTCGGCTCCTCGGGCGTCGGCGACGGCGTCGGCTCCTCGGGCGTCGGCGTCGACTCCGGCGTCGGCGTGGCCGACGGCGTCGGGGTCGGCGTCGCGACGGTCAGCGAGGCCGAGTCCGTGACGATGTCACCAGCGTCGTTGGTGTACGGACCGTCCTCGGCGCCTTCGGACGTCACGAAGTCGTACGCTTCGTTCCCGTTCGTGTCGAGGTGCGGCATGGCGATGGCCGTGCCGGACTCGGTGTACGGGGTGTCGAGCGTGACCGTGATGTCCGAGTGACTGCCAGCCTCGAGGTACGCGGACGTACCGCGGACGGAGTCGAAGACAGCGCCGTCGGCGAGCGTGCCGTCGTGGATGGTGATGAAGCCACCGTCGGACAGCGTGGCGCTCGCGACGGTCGCGGTCGTACCGTCAGAGGTCTGGTCGTTGATCGTCACCGTGGCCGTCGGGGCCGGGGCGACGATGCCGGGCGTCTCGACGTTGTCCTCGAAGCCACGGTTCGGGATGGTGACCGTGAACTGCGTGTCCTGCGAGACGTTCGAGAAGTCGAACGTGCCCGAGAACGTACCGTTCGGGCCAACTTCCGTCGTGTTGGACTTGAGGAACGGACTGTCGCCAGTCGAGCGAGCGCGGATGGTGAGCTCCGTACCGGGAGCCAGGTTCGTCGTGCCGGAAATCTGCTGGTCCGCAGCAGAGTCGACGGTCACGTTGCCGTCGGCGGCCGTGTCGAACTCAGCCGTGCGCTCTTCGACGGTGAACTGCGTCGAGACCTCCTCGGTCTCGTCTTCATCGACGTACGGGTTCTCGTCACCGTCGATCTCGAAGGTGACGTTGTAGGTCTCGCCTTCCTCGATGGCGAGGCCGGTCTGCGTGCCACGGCGCGCGGTTGCCTCGTCCGTGTCGACGACGATGAAGTGCTGGTTGTTCTCCGCGTCGACGAACAGCTCGACGCCGTTCTGGTTGACGGAGATCTCCTTGGGTTCGCGGTTGATCGTGTCGCCAGCCTCCTCGATGGTGACGGAAACGCCGTCGTTTCCGGCCTCGTCGAGGTCGTCGAGGCTGGTGATGTAGCCGAAGATACCGGATGCCGTGATCTGGGTCACGGTCTTGTCACCGAGCGCGACGTTGTCACGCTGCGTGACAACGTCGAGAAGCTCGGTCGTGTTGCCGGGGCTCGAGGAGCCCGGAGCGACCCACTGCTGGGCCGAGTCCGTGGAACGGGCGTTCAGCGTGACGACCGCAACGTCCTGCTCGTCTCCATCGAAGGAAACGGCGAGGTCGTAGTCAGCAGCCGAGAGACGCGAGTCGCTCGGGATGCGGTTGCTGAAGCGACGGACGTTAGTGACCGCGTCGTCGCTGTCGGCGGCCTCGAAGGCGGTGCCTTCGTTAGTCATGTAGCCAGCCTTGTCGGTGTTCCACTCGACAGTGACTTGGCCGTCGTCGTCGCCGTCCTCAACGGTGAGGGAGACGTTGTAGTTGACGTCGTCCCCGCCGATCTGAACGTCGGCAGTCGAGTCCTGGTTGAGGTTGACGGTGAACTCCGCGACGTCACCGCGCTCCTCGCTGTAGACGGCCTGACCGAAGGAGGCCGACTTGTCGCCAGGCGCACTGATCGTGAGGAAGTCAGAGTCGGAGTCACCCGTGCCGACGACCTCGAAGTCGATCGTGTAGTTGCCAGTCGGTGCATCACTCGGGAGCGTGTAGCTCTGCGTCACGTCGTTACCGCTGACCTGCACCTGGACACCGTCCAGAGTGGTGTCGGCGTCACCGAACGTGTCGTTGAGCACGTCCTCGTTAAGGCCAGACGAGGAAACCGTGACATTGTACTTTGCACGGTTGCTCTCGAAGCTAACCTCGACATCGTTGTTCGCTCCGCGCGTGACCGAGTTGTCGCCGAACGAGGCGCTGAAGTCCTGGTTGACGATCGTGATAATCTCACCGGAACTCAGGGAGTTCTGGTTAGTACTGCTGTACGTGATGGTACCATCAGCTGCACCCGCGAGAACGGCTCCGTTACCGTCCGTCAGGACGTACTCACCGCTGAGACCGGAGGTGCTGATGAGTGCCTCACCTGTACTGGAGTCGTAGGAAACCTCGGTGACGAGGTCGCCCACGACCTTCGAGCTACTAACCGTCTCGACTTCGTGGAGCTCAACGACGGTGTCGGTGTCGTTACCGTCAGCGTTGTTGAGGTTCTGGGCGAAGAGCGTCTGGCCGACCCAGCGGTTCGCACCAGTCTGGTACGTTGCGTCGTAGTCACGGCCTTCCTGGCCGGGGCCTTCGTACGGCGGGTCCTGGTCAGTGGTAGTGCTGCCACCGCCAGAGGCAACGATGGTGTACTGACCGTTGGTCATCGTGTCCTGAGTGACCTCACCAGTGTTCTTGAGCTCCGTGACCTGCGTGTAGGTGCCTCCGGACGGGTTCTTGATGTCACCCACAGCGATGGAGACGTTCTCATTGCCGTCGAGGTCCTGGGAGTTCGAGAGCGTGAACGACAGCGTGTCGCCGCTCTTCGAGAGCGAGGAGTACCCATCCGTGTACTCCGTCCCGTTGATAAGGACGGTAATGTCGGACTCCGTCACCGAAGCGAGGTCCGGGCCGGTAGTACCGGTCGAGTTGAAGTCAATCTCGACGTACTGGAGTTCCTCACTGTCGTCCCAGCTTGCGGGATCGACTGTTGCACTGTGATTATACGTTACACCTGCGGCACCAGCGGCATCATCGCTGATGACGTGGTTTCCACCGATGTCCGCAGCAGCCGCGCTTCCTGCAAATGCGACGGTCCCCGCGAAAACGGAGAGGACCATCAGCACCGTCAGGAAGATGCTGCGAACCTTCGTGTTGGTTCCTGTCATAGTTTGTTGTGTACCGGACGGCAACAGCGCGTTTCGCCCCACGGGGCGCGACGTGAGTCGCGAGTAGACCCGTGAGCGGTACTTCGTACTGTCACCATGGGTAGGGGTACATCTCTACGAACTGGCGCTCGTTATAAATGTTTTGTGGTAAAATGAGAACCGTGCCAACTCACCACACCGTCGAAATCACCGGATAGAGACCGTTTGTGACCGTATGGCACGCGTCAGACGGAGCGGTGACGAAGGGCTTGCACGGGACTGACAGAACGACAGAGAGTACCGCTCAGTCAACGTGTTCTGTCGGGAACAACCCAACGAATGACTGGACAGTATCCGCCCTCAGTTGGTTACGTGCCCCTCGAGAAGTTCGATCTCGTGCCCCTCGTGCGTGCGCGTGAACGCGTACAGGTTGTCACAAGAGGCGGGGTCTCGGTAGTCGTCCGCCTCGCGGGTTTGAAGCTGACCCCAGGCATCGTCGAGGTCGTCGACCTGCACCGCGAGGTGGCCCCAGGCGTCGCCCATCGTGTACGAGCGGCCGTCGTAGTTGTACGTGAGTTCCACGGACATTGCCTCCTCGCTCGCTTCGGGCGGTTCCATGAAGTAGAGCGCGAAGCTGTCGCCCTCGTAGCGCCGGGCGAGGTCGTACTCGAACTTGCGCGACCAGAACCCGACGGCGGCGTCGGCATCTTCGACGCGAACCATCGTGTGGTCGAGCGACCAGAGCGCACCATGGTCGCGCTTGACGAGTTCGATCTCGTGGCCGTCGGGGTCCCTCACGAACGCGTAGCGGTTGTCACAGGACTCGGGGTCGCGGTAGTCACCGACGCCGTTCTCGATGAGTTCGTCGTACCGCTCCTGCAGTTCCCCCTCCGGGACGCGGACGGCGATGTGGCCCCAGGCATCTCCCATCTCGTACTCGGACTCGCCGTGGTTGTACGTGAGTTCGAGCACCGCACCGTCGTCGGCCATGTCCGCGGGGCCGAGATAGACGTTGGTGAACGTGTCGGCCTCCCAGCGACCCTTCTCCTCGTAGTCGAAGTGGGTCTGGTACCAGTCGAGTGATTCCTCGAGGTCGCCGACCCGCATCATGACGTGGTCGAGTGGTGCGTGCATACACCGGCAGGAGGCTCGCGTGGGCGAAAAGCGTTCGGCAAGCGGTCGAGCTATCGACTACTGCTCGGAGACGGGGGCGAACAGCGCGGCGCGGAGCGCCGGCCAGTAGAACCACCAGACGACGCCGAACACGACCGCGAGTCCGACGGGAAACGGCGTCCACGCGATCCGGTGGCTGAACGCGTAGCTGACGCCGACGTGTGCGAGGCCAGCGAACGTCAGGGCGCCCGCAGTGAGCCGCACGTCCTCCCGGTCGAACAGCGCCCCGGACGCGGCACTCGCGACGGCGACGAGATAGAGGAGGATGCTCGCGGGCCACAGTCCCGGATTTCGGGGGAGCCCGCCACCCGAGAGGAAGAACCGGTAGACTGGGACGACTCTGACGACAGGGTCGAGCGCCGGATTGTAGTCGAGGACGAACAGCGGGAAGACGAGCGTGGCACGCCCGCCGTCGATGAGGAACAGCGTCCACGGCACGAGCGAGAGCGCGAGTAGCGCCGCGAGCCGCCGTCGGGCCGAGGCGTGGGCGAGACGACTCACTTCCGGGCGACGATACGGAGCACGTCCTCGTCGGCGAGTTCGTGGTCGCGACCGACCTGTTGTTCGTCGTGTTTCGCGCTCGCGCCCGTCACGCGCGCGAACCGGAACCGCTCGTCGAAGCTCCCGCCGAGCTTGTGGAGCGCGTCCTCGACCGTGTTCTCGTCCTCGGTGAGGATGAGCGGCTCCTCGTAGTCAACGCCACGACCGGGTTTGTCCATGTAGATACGGATGAGCCCGAGCTTGCGGAAGATGGTCTCCTTCAGCGAGTCGAGCCCCTTCTCCTCCTCGGCAGAGATGAACACCGCCGACTCGGGGTCGATGTCGTGCTCGCGGAGCTGCTCGTTGACCGTCTCCAGGTAGTCCTCCTCGATGAGGTCGGCCTTGTTGACCGTGACGGCCGAGGGGAGGTAGACGCGGTTGTCCATCAGCGCGTCGACGAGCTGGTCGATGTCGAGGTTCTGCCGGAGCGTGATGTCCGCGTTGACGTAGCCGTACTCGCGACAGACCTGCTTGATGGTCTCCTCGTCGAGGTCGACGCCGTCGGCCTTCGTCACCTTCAGCCCACCCTTGTGCCGCTTCGTCACCGAGATGCTCGGCGGGTCCTGGTCGACCCGGATCTTGTTGTCGTACAGCTCCTTCGAGAGCCGAGCGTACTGGTCGATCTCGAAGACGGAGAGCACGAACAGCACGAGGTCCGCGGTCCGCACCACAGAGAGGACCTCGCGGCCACCCCCCCGGCCACCTGCTGCCCCCTCGATGAGCCCAGGCACGTCCATCAGCTGGATGTTCGCGCCCTTGTACTGGAGCATCCCGGGGTTGACGTCGAGCGTCGTGAACTCGTAGTGGCCCACCTCGCTCTCGGCGTTCGTGAGGGCGTTGAGGAGCGTCGACTTGCCGACGGAGGGGAACCCCACGAGCGCGACGGTCGCGTCACCGGTCTTCTCGACGGCGTAGCCACCACCGCCACCCGAACCCGACTGCTGGCGTTCGAGCTTGTCCTTCTTTTCGGCGAGCTTCGCCTTCAGGCGACCGATGTGCGCTTCCGTCGACTTGTTGTAGGGCGTGTTGGATATCTCCTCCTCGATTTCCTCGATCTCCTCTTCGAGCCCCATTACGTTCGAATCCGCCGCTGGACCGGAAAAGTCTGTCCGTTGCCCCCGGGAACGTGCCGGGACAGCCGAGGTTATACAGCCACCGCCGCTACGACGGGTATGGACAAGCGGCAACTGGCTGCGAACCTCATTCTGGGGGCACTGTTGTTCGTTGGCGTCGCCCACACGCTGCTCGCGACGCTCGTGTTCGATACGGGACTCGAGGAGGTCGGTGTCCTCCTCATCGGCGTCGTGCTCGTCGGGTTCGCGCTCGTGAACCTCTGAGGTCGTCGGGCCGAACGGCGTTTCAACAGGTTGATGGGGTGCTACTGCCATCTGGGAGTAGATGCCGGACCCATCGAGGTTCCGTGACAGCACGCAGATCGTCCTCCCGTGGGCGGCCTTCGAGAGCGTTCGTGGCGAGGTCGAATCCCGCTTCACCGTCTCCGTCGTCGAGACCGACCGCTGTGGACATCCCAGTGGCTGTGCCCGCATCATCGGAAGCCCGGTCGAGATCAAGCAGGTGAGCGCCTTCCTCACCCGACACGGCGTGAGCCTCCCCTGACCGAGAGACTCGTACTGGTGTGCTGACGGCGAAAAACAATCCTTAAACGCGCGGCCCGAATTGAGTCGCGTATGGCTGGAACTATCGAAGTGCTCGTCCCCGGCGGGCAGGCCAACCCTGGGCCGCCGCTCGGTCCGGAGCTCGGCCCGACCCCGGTGGACGTGCAGGCGGTCGTCCAGGAGATCAACGACCAGACCGCGGCGTTCGACGGCACCGAGGTGCCCGTCACCGTCACCTACGAGGACGACGGCTCCTTCGACATCGAGGTCGGCGTCCCGCCGACGGCCGCGCTCATCAAGGACGAACTCGGCTTCGAGACGGGGTCCGGCGTCCCGCAGGAGGACTTCGTCGCCGACATGTCCGTCGAACAGCTCAAGAAGATCGCCGAACAGAAGCTCCCCGACCTGCTCGCGTACGACGCGAAGGGCGCCGCGAAGGAAGTCGCCGGCACCTGCGTCTCGCTCGGTGTCACCATCGAGGGCGAGGACGCCCGCACCTTCAAGCAGCGCATCGACGACGGCGAGTACGACGACACGTTCGCGGACGAAGCCGCGGCGTAATCTCGGGGATTCTCTCTTCGCGTTTTCCGACGGCAGAGCGGTGCGGCCGAAGTACATTCGGCACCGGGCGGTTCTCCGGACAGTGTGACGCGAAAACCGAGGAACAGCGCCACGTTCGAGGAGGCAGTCGAACGCACGCTAGCGGGTGAGGGGGCGACCAGTCACGGGAGCTGGAGCACCCCGTCGATGACGTGTATCACGCCGTTCGACGCCTCGATGTCGATGGTGTCGGGAGTGTCGACGATGGTTGCCTCACCCCCGTTCAGCACCGTCCCGTCGACGGTCACGGTGTCCCCGGTGAGCATCCTGAGCTGGGGCGCTCGCACGACCGATGCGGCGTAGCGACGCCCCGCCGTCACGTGGTACAGGAGGATGTCCTCGAGGTCGGGGTCGGCCAGGAGTTGGGCGGCAGTGATTCCGAGCTCAGTGAGCAGCGCAGCGAACGCCCCGTCGGTCGGGGCGAACACGGTGAACTGCCCGTCGGTGGAGTCGAGCACCTCGTCGAGGCCCGTCTCCTCGAGGGCGAGCTCCAGGATGTCGAAGTCCGCACTCCCGCTGGCGATGTCGAAGATCGTGTCCTCGGCACTCGCGTCGCTGCGTCCGCCGGGCCGTGCACCGGCTGTTCCGACCCCGCCCGCGGCGAGTATCGCACCGGTCGCACCGACCGCTTTCAGGACCTGTCGCCGTTGAGAATCTATCATTGGCATAGCACCGACAGAGAAGAGTCGTCCCACCGGCGTATCCACAGCACCTTACCAGTAGGGTATCGGGAACCGCCACGATGGGGGCACTAGCCCCGCGAGGTGGCCAAGAATGAACGAGGCAGCAGGGGTAACGCGCTCTCGGGGGAACATAGAAACCCCCAGTTGGTGTATCTGGGCCATGGTCGGCGAGGACGAGCCTGCAGTCGAGTTCGAGCTCAAGGAGCGGGCGATGGACGAGGCGCCCGTCGGCATCACCATCTCCGACCCCGACCGGCCGGACAACCCGGTCATATACGCCAACGACGCGTTCGAACGCCTGACCGGCTATCCACAGGCGGCGGTTCGCGGGCGGAACTGCCGGTTCCTCCAGGGCGAGGCGTCCGACCCCGAGGCCATACGAGAGATGGCGGCGGCCGTCGCCGCCGAGCGGCCCGTCTCGGTCGAGCTCGTGAACTACCGAGCCGACGACGAGGCGTTCTGGAACGAGGTCACCATCGCCCCCCTCCGCGACGACGACGGTGCAGTCACCAACTTCGTCGGGTTCCAGAACGACATCACCGCGCGCAAGGAGGCCGAGTTCGAAGTCGAACGCCGAACGCGGGAACTCGAGCATCTCCTCGACCGCATCAACGGCTTGCTGAAGGACGGCACCGAAGTGCTGGTGCAGTCGACGACCAGGGACGCGCACGTCCGCGGCGTCGTCGAGCGCCTCGCCGCGACTGACCCCTACGTGTTCGCCTGGTTCGGCGACGTGGACCTCGTCTCGGAGACGCTCCTCCCGGTCGCCTGGGCTGGCGACGGGGCGTCACTGGACGACGTCGAGATCGCTGTCTCCGCGGACGACCCGACTGCCCGAGCGTTCCAGACGCGGGAGACGCACACGGCGAGCGTTCCCGGTACCGCCTGTGCGGACCACACGACAGGCGCCCAGTCACTCGCTGCCGTGCCGGTGATGTACCGTGGGACGGTTTACGGCGTGGTGACGGTCTACGCCACCGACGAGGCCGCGTTCGACGAGCGGGAGACCGTCGTGATCGAAGCCCTCGCCCGAACGCTCGGGACGGCGCTGAACGCGCGTGAGAGCCAGCGCATCATCACGGCCTCGAACGTCGTCGAACTGGAGTTCGAGATACGCGACCCCGGCCTGTTCGTCGTGGACCTCTCGGTTCGGTGTGACTGCCGGCTCGAACACCAGGGCTCGATCAATCTGCCGGACGAGGCGCTCTCGCTGTTCTTCTCCACGGACGCACCGCGGGCAGCGCTCCTGGAGTGGGCGGCAGCCGTTCCGGACATCGAACACGCGTCGGTGGTCAGCGGCGACGACGAGTCGAACCTGGTCGAGATCCGGCTCGCAGCCGGCTCGCTCGTCGCCGAGCTGGCCCAGCGAGGCGTGAAGACGCGGTCGATAACCGCCGAAGACGGTACCGCGCGACTCTCACTGGAACTCCCACCTGAGGCCGAGCCCCGAGCGATTGCGACACTGGTCCGTGACCGGTACCCGGAAAGTGACCTCGTCGCGTCTCGTGAACACGACCGCCCCCCGACCACGCAACAGGAGTTCATCTCAGCCGTGGCAGACCGCCTGACAGACCAGCAGGTGACCGCGCTGCAGAAAGCCTATCTCAGTGGCTACTACGCGCCGAACCGTGCGACGACCGGCAACGAGCTTGCTGCGTCCATGGACATCTCGCGGGCGACGTTCCACCAGCACCTCCGGGCGGCCGAACGGAAGCTGGTCCAGGAGTTCTTCGACGGCAATGGCTGACTGGTAAGGTATCCGCTTTTGGTCGGTTGGTAGCCTTCTTCTCGAACGAGGACTCTGCACCACGAGTTGCCGCCGCGGGGGAGAGAAGCTCGCCGTCCTCACCAACCATGCCAGACTGCAACCACTGTGGAAGCTACGTATCGAACGACTTCGCCCGGGTCTTCGCCGACCAGCGTGGTCGAGTGCTCGCCTGCCTTCAGTGCTCCGCACAGGCAGGCATCGCCGAAGTGGCCCTGCGACGAGCAGCCGCGTAATCCGGTGTCCGCCCGCCTCGCGGCTCGCGTTCGGTAGCCTCGCTCACCGGTCCGAACGGTCGTCGCTCACGTTTCGTGGTCTCGCTTCGCTCGCAGAGACATCGCTCACACCGCCCTGCTCACGTGTCGCTCACTGCGTTCGCTCCCGTTCGCTGTACCGTTGCCTCGCTTCGCTCGGCAACGCATTCGACGCGCTTAAGTGCGTCATCACCCTCCCACGAAACGAGACAGGCGCAGCCTGTTTCACACCGTAGTAGCCACGACGGCTGCGACTACGGAGGTGAAAGATGGCAGATTCAATAGAGGAAGCAGTAACTCGCGCACTCGAGGAGGCCCCTGAGCGGAATTTCCGTGAGACGGTCGACCTCGCGATCAACCTGCGCGATCTTGACCTAAACGACCCCAACAACCGGGTAGACGAGTCTATCGTTCTCCCGCGCGGGACGGGTCAGGAGACTCGAATCGTCGTGTTCGCAGAGGGCGAGACCGCCCTTCGTGCCGAGGACGTCGCCGACCAGGTGATGGACGGAGACGACCTCGAAGAGCTCGGTGACGACACCGACGCCGCGAAGGACCTCGCCGACGAGACGGACTTCTTCGTCGCACAGGCGAACATGATGCAGGACATCGGTCGATACCTCGGGACCGTGCTCGGCCCGCGAGGGAAGATGCCGACCCCGCTCCAGCCGGACGACGACGTCGTCGAGACCGTCAACCGGATGAAGAACACCGTTCAGGTGCGCTCGCGGGACCGTCGGACCTTCCACACGCGCGTCGGCGCCGAGGACATGACCGCCGAGGACATCTCGGACAACATCGACGTCATCATCCGCCGCCTGGAGGCCAATCTCGAGAAGGGCCCCCAGAACATCGACGGCATCTACGTGAAGACGACGATGGGTCCGTCCCAGGAGGTGCCCATCTGATGAGCGCCGAATCCGAGCGCAAGACGGAGCACATCCCGGAGTGGAAGCGCGAGGAAGTCGACGACATCGTGGAGATGCTCGAGTCCTACGAGTCCGTCGGCATCGTGAACATCGCGGGTATCCCCTCGCGCCAGCTTCAGGACATGCGCCGGGAGCTGTACGGGACGGCAGAGCTCCGCGTCTCGCGGAACACGCTCCTGACCCGCGCGCTCGAGGAGGTCGACGAGGGGGTCGAGGAGATGACCCAGTTCGTCAACGGGCAGGTCGGCATCATCGCGACCAACGACAACCCGTTCGGGCTGTACAAGCAGCTCGAGGCCTCGAAGACGCCGGCACCCATCAACGCTGGCGAAGTCGCCCCGAACGACATCGTCATCCCCGAGGGTGACACCGGCATCGACCCCGGTCCGTTCGTCGGCGAACTCCAGCAGGTGGGCGCCGAGGCACGCATCATGGAGGGCTCCATCAAGGTGACCGCCGACTCGACCGTCCTGAAGGCGGGCGAAGAGGTCTCCGATGGACTCGCCAACGTCCTGAGCGAACTCGGCATCGAGCCGAAGGAGGTCGGGCTCGACCTCCGTGGCGTGGTCTCCGACGGCGTGACGTTCGCGCCCGAGGAACTCGCCATCGACATCGACGAGTACCGCGCGGACATCGAGGCCGCCGTCGCCGGCGGGCGCAACCTCTCGGTCAACGCCGTCTACCCGACGGCCCAGACCGCAGGGACGCTGCTCGCGAAGGCGTCCGGCGAGGCCAAGAGCCTCGGTATCCACGCGGCCATCGAGTCCCCGGACCTCGCCGACGACCTCGTGTCGAAGGCGGACAGCCAGATGCGCGCGCTCGCCGCACTAATCGACGACGAGGAGGCCCTGCCCGAGGAACTCCGCGCAGTCGAGACGGCCGAGCCCGCGGAGACGGAGAGCGCCGACGACGGCGCGTCCGAGGACGACGAAGACGAACAGACTGACGACCAATCTGCCGAGGCTGACGCCGACACCGACGACGATGACGATGACGACGGTGACGATGGCGACGCGCTCGGCGCAATGTTCGGGTGAACTTACAATGGAATACGTTTACGCAGCACTCATCCTGCACGAGACCGGTGAAGAGATCAACGAAGACAACCTGACCAGCGTGCTCGAGTCGGCCGGCGCCGACGTCGAGGAGTCGCGCGTCAAGGCGCTCGTCGCGGCGCTCGAGGACGTCGACATCGAGGAGGCCGTCGAGCAGGCGGCCGCCGTGCCCGCGTCGGGCGGCGCGTCCGCTGGCGGCTCCGCCGGCGGCGACGCCGACGAGGGTGGCGACGACGGCGGCGACGACGCTGCCGACGAGGCCGAGGAGGCCGAAGCGGACGACGACGAGGACGAGGACGACGGCGGCGGCGAGGGCCTCGGCGAGCTCTTCGGCTAAGTCCGAGACACCACTTCTCCATATTTTCGCACCTCCCCAGCGACGCGTCTCGCCGACGCGCGGGGCGTAGGTTCAAGTAGCAACACGGGACCAGCCCTCGCGTGGTCACAGTCCCTCGACTGGCGTTCACCGCCGAGCCGACAGCCGTGGCCCTCGGGTTCGTTCTCGCGGGAATCACGCTCGGTGGCGTCAGCGGGCTCGTCCCCGGCCTCCACGCCAACAACATGGCGCTCCTCCTCGCGAGCGTGGCGACCGCGCTCCCCGGCCCGCCGAGATTCGTGGCCGCCGCCATGCTCGCGGCGGGCGTCGTCCACACGTTTCTCGACGTAGTGCCGATGCTCGCACTCGGCGTTCCGGACCCGGCGATGGCAGCGAGCGCCCTCCCGGGCCACCGGCTCGTCCTCCAGGGCCGCGGCCACGAGGCCATCCGACTCTCCGCGCTCGGGTCGGGACTCGCCGTCGCGTTCGCCGTCCCGCTCGCGGTGCCGATTACTCGGCTGATGACGGCCGTCTACCCGACCATCACCGCACACCTCTCGCTCGTTCTCGTGGCGGTCGCAGCACTGCTCGTACTCACCGAATCGCACCTCGGTGCGATGCTCGGCGGCGTCGGCTGTCTGCTCGCCAGCGCCGCCCTCGGCCTCGTCACGCTCGACCTCGACCCGGCTGCCCCGCTCGACGCGGGCGGGATGCTCGCGCCACTCTTCGCCGGGCTGTTCGGCGCGCCCGTGCTGGTCGACGCGGCGTTCGGTGGGGGTGTGCCACCACAGGACGACGCCACGGTCGCGCTCCCCCGCAGGGACGTGGGGCTCGTCGCTGGGGTCGGCACCCTCTCGGGTGCGCTCGTCGGCTACCTCCCCGGGGTGTCGAGCGCCGTCGCCGCGACGACGGCCCTGCTCGCCGTCCCTGGAAAGCTCGGCGCTCGCGGTTTTCTCGTGGCCGTCTCGGGTGTCAACACAGCCAACACGATCTTCGCGCTGTTCGCGCTCGTGGCGCTCGGGCATCCGCGAACGGGCGTGCTCGTCGCGGTCGACCGGACGGGCGCACCGGTCGACCTCCCGTTGCTGCTGTCGACGACTGGTATCGCCGCCTGTGCCGGGTTCCTGCTCGTTCTCTCTCTGGGTGACCGATACCTGACGCTCGTACGTGGGCTCGACTACCGGTGGCTGTCGCTCGTGGTCCTGTCGCTGCTCGTGGGAATCGCCTATCTGTTCGCCGGTGGGGTCGGCGTCCTCGTCTTCCTCGTGGCTGGCCTCCTCGGACTACTCCCGCCGCGACTCGGCACCCGGCGCGTCCACCTGATGGGGGTGTTGATGGGACCGCTGGCGATATGAGGGTGGCCGAGCGGTGCGCGGTTCGACTGTACGGAGAACCGCGAGGCGAACGGCGAGCGCAGCGAGCCGTGAGCGGAGTGAGGCCACGTCACAGCGAGCGGGAGCGACTGCAAGGAGCGACACGCGAGCAGCGTGCCGCGACCGGAGGGACCGACGCGAAACGACGAACGCGAACGACGCGAGCCGTGAGTCAGAGGTAGTCCTGTTGGTGGAAGTACGCCACCAGCACGAGCGAGACGAGCGCCATCCCCAGGAGTGTGGCGTGGTAGGCGTACGGCCAGCCGAGTTCGGGCATCGTCGCGAAGTTCATCCCGAACAACCCTGCGATGAACGACAGCGGGAGGAAGACGATGGCGATGACGGTCAGCCGCTTCATCACCTCATTGGTCGACTGTGAGACCGTGTTGAGGTAGATGTCGCGCGCGCCCCTCGCGAGGTCACGGTACGTCTCGGTGAGGTCGACGACCTGCACGAGGTGGTCGTACACGTCGCGGAAGTACTTCTCCGTCGCCTCGTCGATCTGGTCGGCGTCGCCGCGTGCGAGCACGCCGACGGCCTCGCGGGCCGGCCACGCCACTTTTCGGAACGACAGCAGGTCACGCCGGACGGCGTTGATGCGTTCGAGCGTCTCGATACCCGTCGAGACGAGCACCTCCTCTTCGATGGCCTCGATCTGCGTCTCGACACGCTCCAGCAGGTCGAAGTACTCGTCGACGATCACGTCGACGACGCGGTAGGCGGTGAAGTCGGGACCCCGCTGGAGCAGTCGGGTGTCCTCGTGAGCGACGGCGTTTCGCACCCGGTCGACGACGACGATGGGGGCTGTCGAGAGCGTCACGACCCAGTCGTCGCCGATGAACACTCCGACAGGCTGTTCGCGGACCTCCTCGTCGAACGGACGGTCACCGCGGGTGAGTTCCGCGGTCTTCACGAGCGTGAACGTGAACTCCGGGAACTCCTCGGTCTTCGCCCGGACGTTGTTCACGACGTCCTCGACGGCCAGGCGGTGGATGCCGAACACCTCGGCGACCCGGTCGAGTTCGTCGGGCGAAGCGTCGTGGGCCCGCACCCACGTCGTCCCGTCGGCGCGCTTGGCCGCCTCGAGGTCGTCGTGTTCGGTGACGCCCGTGCCGGCGGCGTAGACGACTGCGTCAATCACGCTTCCCCTCCCGGGCCAGTCCGACGGCCACGAGCGTGACGCCGGCCATCATCCCTGTGAGGGTGAACGCTCGTCCGGGGTACGGCGCGAGGAGCCCCACGCCGTAGCCGACCAGCGCGAGGAGTGTACACGCGGCGCCGACGAGCGCAACCGGTTGCATACCCGGCTTGCACCGGGTGGACGGAAAAACGTTACCGCTGGCGCAGGCGTGGTCAGGTTACTCGCCGCCGGCGGGATGCTCGATGTTCCGGATGAGGACGTCGACGTTCTCCTGCTCACCGTCGACCTGCGTGGGGTAGACGGCGACGGCGACGAGGAAGTCGTCCCCGTGTTCGACCTTCGTGATGTGGATGAACACCTCGACCGACTGGCCGGTGTCGGTCATCGCGTCGGCGCGGAACTTCGAGACGGTCGTCTCGTTTCCGTACACCGTCACGGTGCGCTCGGACTCCGGCTGGACGTTGTCGATGGCCTCGTACTTCTGCTGGAGGGTCAACACCAGCTCGGTGTTGTTGAGGTCGTCCACCGGGTTGAACGGGCCCTGTCCGGCGACTTCGACCTTCGGCGTCGAGAGGACGGTGAACCGGGCGACCTGCTGGTCACCGAACACCGGGAGGTTCACGCTCCGTGAGTACTCCGAGAGCTGGTTCGTCACCTCGACTTGCCGGGTCTGACCTGCGGCGGTGAAGTTCCGAGTGACCGTCTGCGGCTCGCTTCGAGCCTGCTCGTAGTTCGTCTCCTGCTGGGCCGAATCCGTCACTTTCGCCGGGTCGGCGCTGAACTGGAGCGCCTCGCTGCCAGTCAGGAAGCCGATACACCCGCTCGTCAGCAAGAGGCCAACCAGCGCGACAGCCAGTACGCCACGTCGTCTGCTCATTCTCGGTCGCGGCTACTCGGTCAGGTCCAATAAGTTCCGTGGACGACAACAGGATTTGACTCCCCGGGTCACGCCGGCTCTCGTCGAGTTACAGCCGGTAGGTCGCGCCGTCGTCGGTGTCCTGTACCTCGACGCCGAGGGCTTCGAGATCGTCGCGCAACGCGTCGGCGCGCTCGTAGTTGCCGGCTGCCCGCTCCTCCTCGCGGACGTCGAGAACCAGTTCGACCAGTTCCTCGGCGAGGTGGGCCTCGCCGCCCGTCTCGCCATCGAAGCTGAACCCGAGGACGTCGCCGCCCAACTCGTCGAACGT
Source organism: Halorarius litoreus (assembly GCF_024362405.1). Classification (GTDB taxonomy): domain Archaea; phylum Halobacteriota; class Halobacteria; order Halobacteriales; family Haloarculaceae; genus Halorarius; species Halorarius litoreus. Next base: position 3,770,977 of record NZ_CP101454.1, read on the forward strand.
CGTGATGGAGCGGGTGAGCCCGCGGTAGTCGTGCGCCTCGTGGGCGTCGAGGTGACTGTTGACCGACCCGACGAGCGAGAGGAGGGCTGCGAGCGCCTCTCGCGTGTTGAAGTCGTCGTTCATCGCCGCGGTGAACGCCTCGCGGGTCTCCTCGACCGCCTCTCGGAGGGCTTCGTCTTCGACCTTCGTGCGGGCCGCCGCGGAGTCGGCGGCCTCCGCCGCCCGCCGGTAGCCGTTCTCCAGTCGCTCCCACCGCTCGGTCGCCTCCTCGATGGCAGCCTCCGAGTACGTCTGGGTCGAGTTGTACGACGCCGAGACGAAGAACATCCGGAGCGGGTTCACCCCGAACTCGCCGACCGCCTCCTGGACCGGGATGAAGTTGCCCAGCGACGACGACATCTTGTCCTCGCCCATCTGGAACAGGTCGGCGTGGAGCCAGTAGCGGACGAACTCCTGTCCGGTGGCGGCCTCGCTCTGCGCGATTTCATTCTCGTGGTGCGGGAACACGAGGTCGCGACCCCCGACGTGGATGTCGATGGTCTCGGCGAGGTGCGTCATGCTCATCGCGGAGCACTCGATGTGCCAGCCCGGCCGGCCCTCGCCCCACGGCGAGTTCCACGTCTCGCCGGTGGGGTGCGCCACCGAATACTCGCGGTCGGCGTGGCGGTGTTCCTCGACGGCGTGTTCGGAGACGCCGTCGGCCTTCCAGAGCGCGAAGTCCGCGGGGTGTCGCTTCTCGGCGCGTTCGGCCTCCTCGCCCTGGGCTTCGACTTCCTCGACGCGCTGGTTCGAGAGCTTCCCGTAGTCGTCGAACTGCGTCACGTCGAAGTAGACCGAGCCGTTCGACTCGTAGGCGTAGCCCTTCTCGACGAGTCGCTCGATGAGGTCGACGATCTCCGGGAGGTGCTCGCTGACGCGGGGGTACACCTCAGCCCGGAGGAGGTTGAGCGACCGCATGCTCGTGAGCAACTGGTCGATGAAGTGGCTCGCGACCGCCCCTTCCGAGTCACCGAGGTCGTCTTCGCCCACTCGCGCCGTGATCTTCTCGTTCACGTCGGTGATGTTCTCGACGTGTCGGACGCCGTACCCGAGGTGGTCGAGCCAGCGGTGCATCACGTCGACGTGGACCCAGGTCCGCGCGTGCCCGAGGTGGGGGTCGTCAGAGACCGTCAGTCCACAGTAGTAGAGGAGGACGTCCTCGGGGTCCTGTGGTTCGAACGGCTCCGTCTCGCCCGTCAGCGTGTTCGACACGCGCAACGTCATTGCCCTCGATACCAGAGCGGGCAATTTGTAACCGTCGGATTCCGGCCCGGACCGGCAGGGTCTAGCCATGGGGAACCCCCTCCATTCGGGCGAGGCGAACGGCGACAACTGACCTCAGACGTCGAGGGCGTCCTCGACGTACCGGAGCGCGTCGATACCGGCTCGCCGCGACACCACGACGACCAGTTGCCCCTGTGTACCGCCCACCGCCTCGACCTCGACACCCTCGACCGACAGCCGGGCGAGCACGTCAGCGAGCGACTCGGCCGAGCAGTCGCCGTTCGCGACGATGGCCGTGTGGTCACCCCCGCCCGATCCCAGCGAGAGGTCGCCGACCGTCACGAGCGCCTCCTCAGGGGCACACTCGCCGAGCCCGCTCCGCATGTCGACCCGAACATTCCCCTCGCGCACGCCGGGGTCGGGCAGATCCTTGGCGTAGCGTCTGAGCGCGGCGGCGACCGCCTCCTCGTCGCCCACGTCGAGGTAGCGGGCGGCGGCGGTGTAGTTGAGGACGCCCGCGCGGAGCGCTGCGTGGAGGAACGGCTCGCGCCGGACGGCCTCGCGCGTCTCGCTCGCGACTGTCATCGCCAGGAGGACGCCGGCCCGGGAGGAAAACCCATCGCTCCCGGGCCTGTTCGAAACGGCACTTCTTTGGTCGGGGCTCGCTTCGCCTCGCGTATGGTCACCCTCGGACTGGTGGTCGCCCAGTTCAACAAAGCGCGGCCCATCACCCACGAGATGGAGGCGGCCGGCCGTGAGGCCGCCGCCGAGCGCGGTGCCGACATCGTGGAGACGCTGGAAGTGCCCGGCGCGTACGACGCGCCGCTGGCCGCCGACCGACTGGCACGGCGCGACGACGTCGACGCCGTCGCCGTCCTCGGCGCCATCATCACCGGCGACACCGCCCACGACCGCGTCATCGCCGACGCCGCCGCCCAGGGGCTGACGGACGTGTCGCTCGACCGCGACACGCCGGTCACCCTCGGCATCATCGGTCCAGGGATGAGCCAAGCAGAGGCCGAGGCGCGCATCGACTACGGCGCGACCGCCGTGGAGAGCGCCATCGACCTCGCGGAGGAACTATGACTATGGACTTCGCCGACCGCGTCGAACGAGTCGAACCGAGCGCGACGCTCGCCATCTCCAACCTCGCCTCTCAGCTCGAGGCGGATGGCGTCGACGTCGTGGACCTTTCGGTGGGGGAGCCGGACTTCCCCACCCCAGAGAACGTCGTCGAAGCGGGCAAACAGGCCATCGACGACGGCCACACGGGCTACGCCCCCTCGAACGGGATTCCCCCGCTCAAGGAGGCTATCGTCGAGAAGCTCGCTGCCGACGGGCTCGACTACGGCACCGACGAAATCATCGTCACCCCGGGGGCGAAGCAGGCGCTGTTCGAGACGTTCCAGACGCTCATCGACGACGGCGACGAGGTCGTCCTCCTGGACCCCGCGTGGGTTAGCTACGAGGCGATGGCGAAGATGGCTGGCGGAACGCTGAAGCGCGTGGACCTCTCGGCCCACGACTTCCAGCTCGCACCCGCGCTCGACGAGCTCGGCGAGACGGTGAGCGACGACACGGAACTCCTCGTCGTCAACTCCCCGTCGAACCCCTCCGGCGCCGTCTTCACCGACGAGGCGCTCGAGGGCGTCCGTGACCTCGCGGTCGAACACGACATCACGGTCATCTCCGACGAGATCTACGACGCCATCACATACGGGACGAGCCAGACCTCGCTCGGCTCCCTGGAGGGGATGGGTGACCGCACCGTCACCATCAACGGCTTCTCGAAGGCCTACTCGATGACCGGCTGGCGGCTCGGCTACCTCGCCGCCCCCAAGGCGCTCGTCGACCAGGCTTCGAAGCTCCACAGCCACTCGGTGTCGTGTGCGACGCACTTCGTCCAGTACGCGGGTATCGAGGCGCTCCAGAACACCGACGACGCCGTCGCGGAGATGCGCGACGCGTTCGAGGACCGCCGCGACATGCTCGTCGACCTGTTCGCCGAGCACGGCAAGGAGGTGCCGTTCCCCGACGGCGCGTTCTACATGATGCTCCCCGTCGACGAGGACGATCAGGCGTGGTGTGAGGGCGCCATCGAGGACGCTCACGTTGCGACCGTCCCCGGCAGCGCGTTCGGGACGCCCGGCTACGCGCGACTCTCGTACGCCGCGAGCGAAGAGCGGCTCCGCGAGGGCGTCGAGCGACTCGCCGAGAACGGCTACCTCTAACCCGACGCGAGCTACTTCTTCGCCGCCCGAACCGTCCAGCCACGGCTCACGGTTCGTGAGCTGTCGGAAGAACGGCGGTCGCTCAGTCCTGCGTCAGCGTGCTGCGGAGCGCGTCGTCGAGTTCGGCGTCGCTCATCTTCTCGACGAGCGCGTCGAGGACGGGCTCGCGCATCCCGGGGACGAACTTGATCGAGCCGACGACGAGGTGACCGCCACCGGAGACGCCGGCACCGGGCTGTTCGTCGGTCAGCTCGGAGACCATGTTCGGGATGTCGAGTCGGACACCGTCGGAGCGGAGAACGGCGAAGTCCGGGCCGTAGCCGATGGTGATGACCGGATCGCCCGTCTCCTGTACCTTCCGGTCGTGGATCTCCCCGGTCGTCTTGCCGGGTGCGGGGTAGGTGAAGCGGTGGGCGTGTTCGTCGACGTCGATGCGGTAGAGGTGTGCGCCGTTCTCCAGTTTCTCGTGTTCGAGGTGCGGGAGCGCGTCCGAGAGCTGGCGGTCGACGTCGCGTTCGGCGCGCGTCGAGAGGAACTCGACGAGTTCGCGGTGTCGTTCTTCGTCGCCGCGGACGTTGAGCACGTCTTCGATGAGCGCGTCGCCGGAGTTGTAGCGAAGCCAGTGGGCCGCGTAGTCGAGCGCCTCGCCGATGTCCTGGAGGTCGGCCTCGTCGTACCCTTCCTCGGCGGCGAGCGCGAGGTAGTCGTCCATCGCGTTCGCCTTCGAGCGATCCGCGAGCCCCGCGACGGCGGGAATGTGCCGCAGGTCGTCGGTGAGCGACGGGTCGATCATGCGCGCGAGCTCGACGCACATCATCCCCGTCGTGATGCGGTAGTCCTCGTCGTGGAGGTACGGGTTGACGTGGTGGTCGAGGAACGGCTCGACGGCCTCGGGGTCCGGGTGGTGGTGGTCGACGACGACGACCGGGATGTCGTACTGGTCGAGCGCCCGGTACGCGGGCGTGTCCTCCTCGGTCGAGCCGTTGTCGAGCATGAGGAGGAGCGGGAGCCGCTGTCCGTGGCGCTCCTCGTCCTCCAGCGCGAAGTTGAGGTCGCGCGTCAGGTCCTCCATCTCGTAGAACGGGGCCTTCGAGGGGAGGCGCTTGAACAGGTGTCGCGGCGCCTCGGTGTCCTCGTGGGTCTCGGCGATGAAGTTCTCCAGGGCGACCTGTACCGGCACGGAGGCACACATCCCGTCGCCGTCGGCGTGGTGACGCATCCGGATCGGGCGGGAGTCGAGCACCGCACGGCGAAGGTACTCGGCCAGTTCGCGGAGGTCGGCGCGGAGCTTCTCGAAGGCGGGCCAGTCGACGAGCGGCTCCACCTCGGCCGGTGCAGCGGTCCGTGCGACCGCCTCCTCGACCGACTCGCGAACGGTCACTTCCTCGTCGCCGTCGAGGCGTTCGAGGCTGTCGACTTCGAGCTGGAGTGCGCCCTCGCGGGTCTCGACCTCGCCCGTCACGCGGACGACATCGTCGAGGTCGACCTCGGGGTACGCGCGGACGCCGGCCTCCTCGAACGCGGCACAGGGGACGACGCCAGTCCCGTCGGCGACCTGGAACAGCGTCGGGCCGCCGGTCTGTTTGATCTGGACGACCTCGCCGGCGAGGTGGACGGTCGAGCCGACGCTGTCGGCGAGATCCTCGACGGCGACCTCGTCGCCGGGGTCGACCGCCACGGTGGTGTAGCTCTCGGGCGCGACCTCGTGGAACGAGAGGTCGCCGTTCTGGCGGACCTCGGCGAGCTCGACGACGAGTTCGTCGCCCACGTCGTAGCTCCCGGTCAGTTTCGAGTCGTGGACGAGACCGGAGACGTGGTCGGAGAGGTCGACGAACACGCCGTAGTCGACGACGCCGTTGACGGTGGCGTGGTAGCGGCCACCCTCCTCGACGTCATCGGCCGTACAGCCAGCGGCGAGCCGGAAGACGACCTCGGAGGCCGTCTCGGCGTCGCCGCCATCAGCGGATTGAGTCATTGGAACAGCGTCGGTGTCCTCCGAGTTTAAGGCTTGTCACTCGGCCGGAGCGACCCGACGGCGACGGAGCGGCATCGGCATCGGAACGCTTAGTTGTCGCCCGCGCCGTCGGTCTGGTATGCGGCTCTTCCGTTCGAGCGAGGTTATCGGCATCGCTGCGGACGCCCTCGACTTCGCCCTGGAGGCGTCGGAGGACGCCCACCCCGACGAGTACATGGGCCTCCTTCGAGGTGAGGACGCCCGGAACCTCGACATCGACCGGGAGGGCACCGTTATCACGGACGTCCTCGTCATCCCCGGTACCGAGTCGAACCCGGTCTCCGCGACGGTGAAGACGAGCATGATTCCCAACGACACGCGCGCGGCCGGCTCCATCCACTCACACCCGAACGGCGTCCTCCGGCCCTCCGACGCCGACCTCGCCACCTTCGGGAAGGGGAAGGTCCACATCATCATCGGCGCACCGTACGGCCGCCACGACTGGAAAGCGTTCGACAGAGAGGGGAACCCCCGCGACCTCGACGTGCTGGACGTGGCGCTACCGGACGAGGCGTTCTTCGACTTCACGCAAGCGGACATCGACGCGGAGCTCCGCGAGGAAGGGGAAGGAGAGGGGGAGTGGCGATGACCCGAACCGTCGTCGCGCAGGGCACCTTCGACCTCCTGCACCCCGGCCACCTCCACTACCTCGCGGACGCGAAGGCCATGGGTGACGAACTCCACGTCATCATCGCCCGCCGCGAGAACGTGACGCACAAGCAGAAACCCATCCTCCCCGACCGCCAGCGGCGCGACATGGTCGCCGCGCTCGACCCGGTCGACCACGCCCGGCTCGGCCACGAAGAGGACATCTTCGTCCCCATCGAGGAGATCGACCCCGACGTCATCGTCCTCGGGCACGACCAGCATCACGACGAGGACGCCCTGCACGAGGCGCTTCTGGAGCGGGGAATCGACTGCGAGGTCGCCCGCGCCAGCGCCCGCGAACCCGCGTACGACGGTGAAATCCTCTCGACCGGCACCATCATCGACGAGGTCTGCCGGCAGCGCTGCGAGTAGCTACTCGAACTGGAGCCGGCGCGCAGCGAGCAGACAGGCGACCGCGCCGAGCACCAGCGCGACCGGTAGCCCAACGAGAAACCGCTCACCACTACGCTCCCAGTCGCTGTCGAAGACGGACGCGTAGTAGTCCGCGACCCGCTCTCCCTCTATGGCGACCACCACCTCGCGGTTCTCGCGGGCCGAGTGGTTGTTCCAGTTGAGACTCCCGAGCAGGACGGTGTCGTCGACGACGACGCCCTTCGCGTGAACCTTCTCGAACTGCCCGGCAGGCGTAGCGACCCGTACTGACAGCGGGAGGCTCTCCCGGTCGGCGAGCGTATTCACTCGCTCGGCGAGCGCCCGGTTCTCCGCTGCAACGTACCACGCGCTCGACAGCAGGATGCGCACCTCGACACCACGGCGGGCCGCTCGGACGGCGGCAGCGAGAAACGGCTGACTGCGCCCACCGATGGACACCTGCAGGACGCGAATGGAGTCGGTCGCCCGGTCGAGCCGGCGGACAGTTGCGGTCTCAGCGTTGTCGGGCGCGACCAGCACCGAGACGTTCCGGTACGGCAGACGCTCGGGCGCGACGGTCGTGGGGTAGGACCCGTGGGTGGCGTTCGCGGGCTCGAACTGCTTCCCGCGACGGAACTCGCGCCAGCGGACCGTCCCGAGGCTGTCGGCGTCCGCGCGGAACGTCTCGGCGAGCGCGTCGACCGCGTCCGCGTCCGAGAGTGTCACTCCCCACCCGCGAGAGGAGCCGCCACCCGTCCCCGCAGGTTTCCAGTTCTCGGTCAGGACGGTCGCACGCTCGTCGGCGACGACGTACTTCGCGTGGTGAAAGTCGTACGGGGCGTGCGGGCCCGCGACGACGCGAACCTCGATGCCCACCGCGGCGAGACGGTCCAGTCGCTCGGCTTCGGGGCGCGAGAGTCCACCGACGGGTGCGCCGTCGACCAGCACCCGGACGGTCGCGCCTCGGTCGTGGGCCGCGACGAGCGCGCGGGTCGCGCGGGCGGAGGTGAACGTGTAGCCGGCGAGCAGCACGCGGTCGGTGGCGTTCTCGACCGCGGCGAGCGGCTGGCCGGGCGCATCGGGGAGGACGAACGCGTGTGCGGTGCCGGGTCCCCCGTGGACGACCCGTCGGTCCGTACCGGCGAGCGGACGCCACGTGTTGTTCTGCCACGTCTCGCCCTCCGGGGCGTCGGCATAGTGGACTGTCACAACGGTCCGGTTCCCGCGCAGGAGTCGAATCTGTTCACCGGCGTTCGACAGCGACAGGAACCGGTCGAGCAGGAGAACCGTTCCCTCGGTGTGGTTCACCGCAGGGCCGCGCGTCTCGCCCACGATGACGCGCCCCTCGACGGTGCGGTTCGGGAGGGCGACCCGCTGCTCGCCGTCAGTGAGTGAGTAGCGGCCGAGGTTCGTTTTCCGAGGCGCATCGAGGACGACGAACTCCCCGCGGTCGTCCTCGGCGACTGGGTTCGGGTGGACGGCCACGAGGTCGAGTGATGCTGTGGGCGGTGCCTGCGCGGCCGCTGACACGGTCGCCGGTGCGGTCGCTGGGAGCACGATGATGAGGACGACGAGGGCGGCGACCCAGCGCACACGCCGGGTGGCCGCGTCCCCCTACAAGAAGTTCCGGGTCCAGGTCGTCAGGCCGACGGCGCCGCCGCGTCGAGCGCGTCGGCAGCCTTCACGGCCTCGTTCTCGACGATGTACGAGCGGTCGTCGGCGTACTCGGCGGCGGCCTCGAGCGCCGCTTCGGTGCCGATCTGGTAGAGCGCCCACGCCGCGGCGGCGCGCACGTTGTCGCTGTCGTCGTCCGCGAGCACGTCCGCGAGCGGGTCGATGGCGCGCGTGTCGCCGATGCGGCCGAGCGCCCGTGCCGCCTGCGACCGGACCTCGTAGTCCTCGGCGACGAGGCGATCGGCGACCGGCTGGGTCGACTCCTCGCTGCCGATTTCGCCCAGTGCCTTCAACACGACCTTCTGGAGCGGCGGGTTGCTCTCGTCCTCGATGTAGCCGTGGAGCGTCTCACAGGCGTCGTCGTTGCCGATCTTCCCGATGACCTGGATGGCGTCCTGGTTGCGGCGGTTGACGAGCGGCATCATCGCATCGTACGCCTCGGGCGCGCCCATCCGGCGGAACGCGTCGAGACAGTTCTCCTCCATGAAATCCGATTCGAGGTACTCGAACGCCAGCAGGATGCGCTCGGGGTCGTTCTCGCGTTCGGCGATACGGACGACGTTCAGCTCCGGCGGGAAGTCCTTCCGGTTCTTCGATTCGAGCCGGTCGTAGAAGCCCTGCGCCTGGAGCTGTTCGACGACCGTGAGGTCGTCCCACTCCTCGGCGTCGTCGAGGTCCGATTCGAGCGCGTCGGTCGCCTCCAGCAGCGCCGCGATGGTCTCTGCGTCCTCGTCTGCGTCGAGGTCGGCCGCGTCGACGGCTTCGGCGACCGACTCCAGTGCGGCGACGTGCCCGTCCGGGAACTCGCCGTCGACGGCGACCGACTCGCCGAGCGGCTCCTCGACGGCCTCGGTGAACGCGACGACTGCGTCGGCGGCCTCGGTCTCGCCCGTCTCGGTCCACTCGCCGTCCTCGATGGTCGAGATGGCGGTCTCGATGGCCTCGACGACGTCCTCGCCGTATGGGCCGCGCGCCTCCTCGATGCCGTCTCGGAGGTCGCTGACACGCGATTCGAGTTCCTCACGGGGGTCATCTTCGTCCTCGTCTTCCGGCTCGGGGAGGCTCGCGGCCTCCAGCGCGGCCTCGGTGTCGTCGAGTTGGCTCTCGACGTCGTCGAGGTCGGCCTCCGTCTCGGCCTCTTCGAGGGCGGCTTCGACCTCGTCGAGCTGTTCGTTCAGCTCGTCGGCGTCGAGGTCCGGTGCAGGGAGGTCCTCGGTCTCCTCCGCCGCGTCCTCGGCGTCTTCGGCCTCGTCGGCTCCTTCAGCCTCTTCAGCCTCTTCGGCCTCGTCGGCGGTCGGTTCTTCTTCCTCGGCGGACTCGTCGGCCCCGTCGTCGGCCGACTCCTCGGGGGTGTCCGTCGGTTCGGGCTCGTCCGTCGTGTCGTCGGTCTCAGGCGCGGCCTCCTCGTCGGCCGCGTCCTGGGGTTCGTCGTCCCCGTCGCTCATAGGGGGTACTCCGTAAGTTCGGAATAAGGGCGTTTCCCTTCTCGGCTCTCGCTCACGGGGGTGCACTCGGTTCGTCGGGGACGTCCTGGTCGCCTCAACGTGCTGCGAGCGAAGCGAGCAGCACGCTACCGCCAGTAGAACCGCGGCGCCAACACGAGATACGCGAGCGCGGCGGCCAGCAACGCGCGGGGGAACACCCCACCGAACGTGTCGGGCAACAAGACGGCGAGCGCCTGCAGCCCACCGAGGACGAGCGCGTCGCGCGCCCAGAGGTCCGGATACGAGACGGGCGCGACCATCAGATAGCAGAACACGCCGGTCGCCGCGAGCAGGATCGTGGGGGTGGTGACCCCCGCGAGGAACCCCGCGGCGAGCAGGGTCGCGGCGAGCGTCGTCTGGACGCCGTCGGTCGTCGCATCTCCGACGTCCTCGGCCGTGTAGAGCCCGAGCCGGAGGACGGCGATGGCGACGAACAGCGCGGGAAGCCCCAGTGCGGCGGCGGTCGACCCATCGAGGGCGACCCCCCACGCGTCGCTGGCGACGACGAACACGAGCATCGCGGGCGCGACGGCGAACGTCGCCACGTCGGCCAGCGAATCGAGGAACTCGCCCGCCGCGGACGAGCCGTAATGGCGTGCGAGCACGCCGTCGAGGCCGTCGGCGATGGCCCCGAGGAGGATGAGTCGCGCCGCGAGCGCGGGCGACAGCGTCGCCGCGGCGACCGCCCCGAACCCGAGGGCGGCGTTCGCCACGGTGACGAGGTCGGCGAGGGCGAGCCGACCCACGAACCGGGGTTGCATACCTCCGCGTGCGGTGGTCGCACCCTTATTCGGTTCGTTTCGGTGCCGGCGGTTCGAGGGCCGAACCAGACCGCCTATACTCGTCGGTCCCCGAGTACGAATATGGACCGCCGTACGTTCCTCGCGGCGACGGGCACGGGCGCCACCGCGGCCCTCGCCGGCTGTTTCGGCACCGGCCTCGCCGACAGCGAGTTCGACGTGGAGATGTTCTCGAACCGGTTCGCTCCCGAGTCGTTCGAGGTCTCGGTCGGCGACACCGTCGTCTGGGGCAACACTGGCTCGCGTGGGCACAGCGTCACGGCCTACGAAAGCGGCCTCCCCGAGGGCGCCGCCTACTTCGCCTCCGGCGGGTTCGACACCGAGGAGGAGGCGCGCAACAGCTACCCGCAGGGGAACATCCCGTCGGGTGAGACGTACAGCTACACGTTCGAGACCGCCGGCGAACACCGGTACTTCTGCATCCCGCACGAGCGCGCGGGGATGGTCGGGACCATCGTCGTCCGCGAATAGCGCGGCTGCCGGAGCTGCCGGTGGCTACTCGGCCGCAAATAATCGAAGAACGGGGCCGGTTTACTCCTCGGTCTCTTCGTCGTCCGGCGTCGACTCGACCTGCACGTTCTCCTCCTCGACGTCGACGGACGCCTCCTCCTCGGCGGCGACCTCTCGCGGGTGCGCCTCGAGGCTGAGTTTCTGGACCTCGACCCGGCGGAGCGGGTAGATGGTCTTCGCGTCGGCGTAGATCGCCGACGAGAGTCGGCCCTCGACGATGCTCGAGACGAGCTCGTCGAAGGTGCGGTCGCGGGCGGCCTCGCGGACGATGCTGGTCATCGTCTTGCGGATGGCGCGCTCCTGGCTGTGGTCGGCCTTCTTCGTCGTGAACGCGACGGGCTGAATCTGGACGCGGTAGTCGTCCTTCGTCAGGACCGTCACGAACGACTCGATCTTCGAGGAGCCGCGACGGACCATGCTGCGGAGGTAGTCGCGGGTGAGTTCGTGCTGCACGAACTCGGTGTACGCGGCGTCGCTCCCGACGTCCGTGATACGGAACGTCAGCTTGCTGTTGTTCTCGCTGGCGTCGTCGTTAATCTCGCCGAGCGTCGTCTGGACGGTTCGGTCGTAGAGCTGTTCGGGTTCGTCCGCGGGGGTCTCACCGAGTTCGGCCCGGTCGAACAGTTCGGGGGCCATGACGGTGTACCACCGCTTCTCCTGTTTCCGCTTGGATACGCTTCGTTCGCTCATTGTGTGTTGGGTGTGTCGGTCATCTGCTGTGCTACCTGCACGTTGCTCACGTAGTCGTCCACCGTCGCCCGGAGGCCGCTCGTCGTCTCCCGCTCGATGGTCGTGACCACCGAGCCGTCTTCGACGCGAGTCTGCATCTCGGGCGTGTTGTCCGGGGCGAGCGCCGCCGCCACCACGTCAGGTGCGTCGTGCTCGGTCCGGATGACTGCCCGCCTCATAGTGCCTCCCTGAGTGCGTCGGTGAACGCGTCAGTCGAATCGATGTCTCGAACGTAGCCGGTCGTCTCGCGTCCCGTCGCCTGCGCACCGGTCGCTGCGGCCGCCTCCTGGGCGAGCGCGAACGCGCGGTCGCCGTGGACGGCTGCCTCGCCGCCGTCGTCGCCACCAAGCGCCACGACGAGTGGCTCCGGCGAGCGGTAGGCGTGGGCGAGGCGGGCGACCGTCCCCAGCGGCACGTCCGTCGGGTCGGCCGCCACATGGACGACGAAGACGCCATCGTGGCGTGCCGTCTCCGCGTTCGCCAGCCCGTCGTGGGCGGCCGCGCCGTGGTCGCGCCACGCGTCGAGGACGCCGTCGGGCTCGTGCCCGAGCGCGAGCGCGACGCCGGTTCCCGGAACGACCCGCGAACAGGCGTCGAGCACGTCGGCGTAGCCACCGAGCGTCTCGAACGGACCACCTGCATAGGGGCGGAGCGCGCGTTCGACGGCCTCGCCCGCGCGGTCGCTCGCGTTCTCGATGGCGCGGAGTGCGACCATCGACGCGAGCCGACGGTGCGCCGCGTCGTCGAGTTCCGGGGGCAGCCCCAGCTCTGCGAGCGCGGCGGTCGTCGCCTCCGTGTCACCGGAGAAGCCCGCGTGAACGAGCGTCGTGTGCGCGAGCCCGTCCGCGAGGTCCGCGACGGGCAACGCGACGCCAGGCCGTCGGTCGAGTGTCGACTCGGCGGCCTCGTACAGCGGTGCGTCCTGTCCGGGTGTCGCGCCGCCGGCAACCGCACCGGCGAGCGCGAGCAGCGGGTCCGGGTCGTCTCCGAGTTCCTGCGCCGCCTCGAACGCCGTGACCGAGAGCGGTCCCTCGGTCAGCGACACGTCCCCGGTCACGGTGCCGACGCCGACTACTACGTCGGCCTCGGTCGCGCTGTCACGGGGGAACCGTGAGACGGACGCCTGGAACGGGATGTCGGCCGTGCGGAACGCGCGTGCCAGCACCCCGACGGCCGCGAGGGCGTCGCCGTCAGCCGTGCCCGCGAGCCGGACGAAGCCGGCGTCGCGGACGGCAGCAGCAAGGCTCTCGGCGGGGGCGGACGCGTTCTGCCGACCGGCCGTGGACATCTATTCGGTGAGTCGCTTGGCGACGTCGTACGAGTACTTGAAGTCCTCGGCGAGTTCGTCGCCGCGGTAGTAGTTCGCGAGCCGGCGGATCTTCGACTCCGTGTTCTGGAGCGCGCGCTTGTTCTGGTAGTCCGTCTGGTTCGCGTTCATGTGCTCGCGAAGACGGACGGCGCGCTCGAGGAGGTTGTACAGGTCCTCCGGAACGTCGGGAGCCGCGTCGTTCTCGTCTAAGATCTCGGTGACCTTCTTGCCGGTCGCTGCCTTGACGTCGGGAATCGGGGTTCCCTGGACGCCCTCGTCACGGAGCTTCATCCCGATCTGGGACGGGTCGTGCCCCTGCTCCGCGAGCTCGACGACGCGCTCTTCGATGGCGGCTTCGTCTACGTCGCTCCACTCCGGGGGTTCGTCTGTCGCGGGTTTGTCCGAGCCGGACGAGCCGCGACGGCGGGTGTGCATTCGTGCCATTGTTCTAAATTGGAACTGCACGAGCCGCTCGCGGTCGGCGCCGGAGGCGCCACGAACCGCTCGGCCGTCCGAGCGGTGTCGCACTACCACAATCCCAAGTCACCCAAGCGGATGACGATGTCAGACTTGCGGTCGTGCCGTTCCCACCAGATTTCGGTGGGTCGGCCACTTAGGGGTTGCTACTCGACCGTCGAGCGTGTAACGCACCCGCATGCCCCGGTCGCTTCGATGGGTTTATGTCTGCCAGCGGGATACGATTGATTGCGTTCGCGGGCTCGTAGATCAGGGGTAGATCACTCCCTTGGCATGGGAGAGGCCCCGGGTTCAAATCCCGGCGAGTCCATCGCAGAAATTTTTCATTCGGCTATCTCTGTCCAGGGATTTCCAACAGTTCTGGTTCGAGTTCCCTCTTTGGATCCGAGTCCAGAATCGTGGACCACGGCCAAAGTTTCATCAGTCGGCCCGCTGGAGTGTCAGCCACTGGCCGGGAGACTCGATGTGCGAACGATACCAGAACATTCGATGGCTCCAGAAGGTGTACATCGATTTCGGGTGGACACAGACCAGAATCGCCGACGAATGTGATGTGTCAGTTCGGACGGTGGGAAATTGGCTGGATAAGTTCGGCCTCGTTCGCAACCGGCACGACCGCGAGTGGCTGGCCGACAAGTACGTGAGAGAGCAGCTCTCCCAGCGAGAAATTGCGGACCTCTGTGACACCGGAAGTTCGACGATTGGCGACCAACTACGGAAGTACGAGATTTCGCGTGACCGAAACTACCGGCAGGAAGACTGGCTCCGCGAGCGGTACGTCGAGCAAGAGCGTTCTATTCAGGAGGTATCAGACCTGGTTGGCGTCGGTGCCTACGCGATCCGATACTGGCTCGTTCACCACGGAGTAGAGCGTCGGTCACAAGGGCCGGCTGGCCAAGACTCCACGACGGATAGCACGCGACTAAAGCGATGGAGTCGGGCGATAAAAGAGCGCGATAATCACACGTGCGTCTCCTGTTCGAGTGGCCAGAACCTCCATGCCCATCACATCGTTCCACGGTACGAGGACAGGAGTGAGGAGATGGTCTACGGAATTGACAACGGAGAGACGCTCTGCCAGTCATGCCACGCGAAACGGCACCGAGACCGCGGCGACGAGCGGATTGCCACACTCATTCGACACCAACCGTAATCCGAACCCGCCGTTCACGTTGACTGGGTAGCTACCCATGATTTTTGTCCGAAGCCGTCGAACCCCTGTCCATGAACCGGACCAGCAACGCGGTCGTCAACGCCCTCCTGAACTTCCTCGTCGGTTTCGCGCTCGGCTCGGCGCTGCGAGACAAGTCGACAGGGATGAAACTCGGGCTCGTACTCGCGGCCATCGGTGGCGTCGTGGCGTTCGTCGTCTCCGGTCGGCTCGGCGGGGAGGACGACGACACCTTCTTCGGCATCGACCGGGTGCGGACCACGGACGAGCTGGAGGCCTGACGAGGCTGTCGCTCCGCGAATAGGGTCGTCCAGAACAGAGACGCGATTACTCCGCTTCTTCCGGCTTCTTGCCGCGCTCCCAGACGGCCGAGACCGGCTCGCCGTTCGGGGGGGTGTGACTGACGTCTTTCAGGGTCTGTCGCTGTTTGCCTGCCATCGTGGGACACCGTAGCACTCCGGGACTACTTAACCGTTCCCGAAAACCTGTATTGAGTCTTAATAACATATTAATATTTGATGTCCCTACGGTTTCTCCCCTATTACGGTGGTGGAACTGCTGGAGCACACATTCTACTATAGACTTTGTACGAAGCGATTATTCGGGTTCAGTGGGGAATCCTAGACGAATCGACCCTAGGTGGAGTGCCGACCGAAACGGCCCCGGAAATAGCCACGACGTTTATCAGTGTGGCATCGGTTGGTAGCGTGATGACTTCCGGGCGTGAGCGTGGGCAGTCCGACCTGATCGGTGTGGTCCTCCTTCTCTCGTTGATTCTCATGGGTTCGACGGCTGTTGTCACCCTGGGTGCGACGGCAATCTCGGACACACAGGACAACTCAGAGATAGCTGCCGCGGAGCAGTCGATGACGCTCTTCGACTCACAGGCTGCGCAGGTCGCGCTCGGCGATGCTGCGGTGCAGAGTCTCTCGTTCGGGACCAACGAGGGCACGATGGACGTTCGCCCGAACAGCGGCGAGATCTCCATCATCCAGCTCGACTGTGACAACAACGGCGTGAACGACGACGGGAACAACGTTGCTGGGGGTGCGGACTCGGACCCACTCACGACCGACGACGATGCGTACATCCTGCCGCCGACGACCCTCGGTTCGGTCGTGTACGACGGTGGGTCGAACGAACTCGCGTACCAGGGTGGCGGTGTGTGGCGCAAGAGCGACAACGGAGGGTCCGTGATGGTTTCGCCCCCCGAGTTCCACTACCGCGGGGCCACGCTGACGCTCCCGATAGTCCTGACTCGCGGGAGCGGTGCCGTCTCCGGACCAGCCACCGCCCGAATCAGACAGACGACCGAACCGACAGATGTGTTCCCGAAAGCGGTCGAGTTCCCGGATCGCTGCTGGGAGACCGGTGACCCGGAGTCGTTCAACAACCCAGTGAACGACGGAACGGTCATCGTCCGTGTCGAGAGCGAGTATACCGACGGCTGGGTCGACTACTTTGAGGCCAGAACCGACGGCGACATCACCCAGCCGTCCTCGAACGTCGCCATCGTCGAACTCAAATCGCTGGAGCAGGTCGGCCCGTTCTCGATGCCCGGCGAGGGCGGCTCGGTCACCATCAGCGGCACCGAGGGCCACGCGACCAAGGACTTCTCCATCACGCTCAGATCGCCTGCGGACGACTCCGCGCGCTTCGCTAACCTCCAGTGGTCAATGTACGTCGACGAGGGAGCAAAGCGGATGGAGATCCACGCCCGAGCGGACGGCGGAGACAAGGACTGCAGCGACGGGACGACCGACTACGTCGTGGACCTCACGGTATACTATACACCGGACCGTGGCGACACGTATCAGGGCTGGCACAGCGACGGTGTCTATGATATGGTGTGTGAGGACTTCGACGACGACGGTGTCGAAGAACTTCAGGCCACCTTGAGCTTCGTCGACGACGAAGACTCGGACACAACTTTCGTGGACGACGAGAACCTCAACCTCGGTTCGGGCACCGATCCGAAACTCGAATACGTCGACAAAAGTGGGATGGACGACCTCGTCCACTTCAACATCGAGGGGGGAGACGTCGCCCCGAGCACATACATGATGGACGGAGGGGCCGGGCACAATGACTGGGAGCCCAAGTCGTACGAGGTGAACGACGGCGATACCGAGACCGTTGACCGTGTCCTCATCCACTACTTCGGCGAGTTCGAGGGTGAGTTCGACCTCACCGTCGACGACAAGGGGAGCGACACGGTCAACGAGGGGGACTCTGAGGGGTTCGTCGAGACCGGTGGTGGCGACCGGTACGTCACCTTCATCCACGTCACGAAAAACGAGATCGAGGTCGAACTGGACTGACCCGCCCTCAATCCTCGATGTTCAGTTCGATCCGGGTTGCTGAGAAGAACAGCCGCTCGACCGAGATGGTACACTCGACGTTCGACGTGCCTGTCGGGACGTCACAGGGGTCGGAGACACCGTAAGCCCCCTCAATCTCCTCATCGAGGTACGCTTCCCAGAGCTCCGCCCGGACCGGCGTCGTCTCGACGACGATGTCGACGGAGTATCGCGGCGAGCCGCCCGTATCAACGGTTGGCGTCGTCCGCGAGACGAGGGTCTCCGAGACGACACGGGTCCCCCGGACGAGGATGGTGCCAGTACCGGATGCGTACTCCTCATCGGACGACCGGGTCTGGACGATTGGGAGACTTGCGGTCCGAACCCCACCTGACTCTCGGAAGATTAATCCTGGTTCGTCAAGGAAGATAGCTCCGCCACGATCCTCACGAATGCTCGCCCCCGCAGTGTAGACGAGTTCCGTAGCGCTGTCCTGCGGATCGTACACGAGCGGATACGTCGTGACACCGAACGTAGGGGCAGACCCGACGTTGGTAATCGTCATGGTTATCCGAGTTGGCTCGCCGAGATACATCCCGGCGTTGTACAATTTGAACTCCGTCGCTCGGTGTGGGGCCCTGTCCTGATGGAGGTCGTCGACGTTGTCGTCAAGAACGTCGAACGCACGCTCGGCGTTGTTGATCTGCTCCGCGCTCCGGGAATCCTCAAGACCGCTGAAGCCGACGACGTACACGCTCGCAACCGACGCCGCCATGAGCGAGAATACGAGAACGAACCCGAGGATTTCGCTCACGCCGCGCTCAGACATTACGAACCACCAGATTGCCGCTCGATTCGACGAAGATCACATCACCACTGGAGACCGAACTGCTCGACACCGGAGTCTGTGTGCGGACTTGGACCTCCACGACGACGTTCGGGTCGCTGGTCGACAGCCGGATGACCGTCGGTGTGCCACCGACAACCTCTATTGTGTAGGGAATACCGGTCGCTTCGTTCGGTAGCGACCGTCTGACGCTGACGGACTGTCCACCGTTCCGGACCAGTCGGTCCGCAGCAGAGAGGTCGGCTGCCAGTTGCTGGCCGAGGACCTCCAGCTCGTCATGGACGGTCTCGTGGCGCTGGTCGGATGCGAACCCACCCGTCGCCACGAGCAGTCCGATGACCAGCAACGAAGTTATACCGAGCGTCAGCGTGTACGCCAGCACCGCGGAGACACCACGATTGTCTCCCATCATGGTACACAGTCCCCGATGAACTCGTCGGTCGGATTCCCGTCATCGGCGTGTTGCTGGGTGACCGACCGACTGTTGCCGTTCCCGTCGTCGACGGTCAGGGTAATAACGTACGGTCCGGGGTCGTCTAACGTGTCGGCGTCGACTGTCACAGTCGTGGAACTCGGCCCTGGAGGACTGTACGTGCTGGTGACCGTCTCAACGTCCCCGTCCGGCTCCTCGACATCGATGGTGACATCAAGGGGGGTGTCACCGTTGGGATCTATCGCAGCCCACGACACCTCGAACTGTTCGTCGTTGTCGCCCCCGTCTGCGACCGAGAACGAGGTCACCCTGGGTGTCTGGGGTTTTCCGCCGGGCTCGCTCGGCGCGACACGCTGCTGGCTGGTGTAGGTCACGTCTGGACTGTCGATGACGGTCTCGATGGTCGTCTCGTAGATGGCAGGGGACACTCGTGGCCAGTTGCTGCTGGTACCGTGATAGTAGGTCGGTCCCCCGCAGTGTGAGCCGTAGTTGATTGTGTCGACGGCATCGGTGAACGGACCCACTTCCGAGGTCTCGTCGTCGACGACTCGGTCGGCGATGAGCTCGTACTTGCCATCGACTAGGCCTCCGTAGTAGTAGCTGATGGTGTAGGTGCCGTCGAGTTCACCGACGAACGAGAGCGCCTTACAGTCGTCGCCACCGAACCTCTCCTCCGCGAACTCGATGACGACGGTCGCCAACGACGACGAACAGCTCTGGTACGAAGTGGTGCCGACCTTGGAGGACATGAGCCCCGTTCCGCTCCCGGTGTCGTACACTGTGACGCGCCACGTGTCGGTTCCGTCGGCGAACTCGACGGTCCACGCATTGGTGGGGGCAGTGGCTGGGTCATCGACCAGCGCTTCGGCGTCCCCGGTCGACAGACTCGTCAGCACCGACGCATCGACCTTGGCGTTGTACTCTCGGACCCGCACGTCGCTCGCAACGGTCCAGGAGAATCCACTGAGTACCCCGCCCGAACGGGGTTCGAACGTACTCCCCGCTGGCTCTTTGTCGGCGATCCAAATTCCCTCGACGGTCGAACCAGTGACGTGGTTTATCTCGGTCACCCGTCCCTCCGAGGCGGAGTTACGGGCGGTCGACTGCTCAACCACGGCCAGCCCGTCAATGTACTCCGACTCGATGGTAGAGTACCCCTGGTCCGCGAACTCCTCGTTCGAGTAGCTCACAACACCGCCTGCGCCGACACGGGCGTCGTGTGTAAAGCCGATAGTGTCGCCGCTGGGGTTATCGTACCGGCTGGCTAGGTTGTGTGTGTAGATTGCAGAGTTCAACACCAGCGCGATGGCCACCAGTGTCACCGCGAGCGCCAGCGCCCCGATGAGTAGCAGTTGCCCGCGGTCCCGTTCGGTTACTGCCGCCATGCGATCACCTCCACCTCGACGACGTTGTAGACGCCGCTCGATGGGTGAGCATCCGGCGCATAGAACTCTGCCGTGCCGCCCAAAGTCGTCGTCAGCGGTGACTCGTCTTTCCCGTACAGTACGTCGTCGTCGAAGAGGACGAGCGTCTTGGTCGCCGAGACCGCGTTGTCGCTCGGCTCCCCACGGTACACCAGCCGCTGGGCACGTTTACCTCCGTTCTCCGCCTCGTACCGAACGTAGACGTTGTAGACGATGCGCCGAGGTTCCATCGAGCGATCGATGATTCGGCCGAACTCGTTCTCCGGTGCCTGTCGGGTGTAGTACACGTCGCGGTCGTCCGTCCGGTTCGGGACCTCGTAGAACGTCAGCGAGCTGGTGTTCCAGTTCAACACCGCCACTCTGATCTCGTCCTGCTCTGCCGCCGTGGCGAGTGCCCCCTGTGCGATGGACTGGTGCTGGTTCTCTAGATGTTGGCTGGACGTACTGGCCGACAACGGCGTCACTGCCGTCACCTGCAGCGCGAACACGAGCCCGCCGATGAGCAACAGGCTCGCAGTCACCGCTTCGAGCGTGTGTGCCTGTCCCCGCATCTCACCACACCTCCACGATGAGCCGTGCGTCGTGTGTTCCGTCGGCGAACCCGCCCTCCAGATGGACGGTCCGTACGGACACGACGACGGACCCGACGGACTCCGGGGGGTCGCCGCCGATGTCGAACAGGAGGTCCGCCTCCGACCCTGTGAGGTCACACTGCCGCGTGGGCCCCGGATCGTTCGCCTCCACGATTCGAGGGTCGGGACCGTTCGGGTCGGACTCGTCGACACACAGCGTATCGATCTCGTCGTCGTCTCCGCCCATGTCGCCGTCGGGGTCGTCCGCCTCTACGGTCGTCAGGTCTCGGACGAGTCGGAGCCGGATGTTTAGTGGTTCGCTCAGGCTGAGCCGCTCCGGAAGCGAGTCGGTGGCTGGGAAGTTACAGTCAGCACCGACTGGATACGACGTACTCATCGTGCCGTCGTCGTCGTTGTTCTCGGGCGCGAAGAACGCCAGCGTGCATTCACGGTCCAGCACGAACGGGCTGTTCACGTCTTCGACTAGCACGTCGGTCACGAGCTGATCTGCGATGCGGTCTGCGGCGGCGGTTTCCTGCTGGGTGCTGGCCTCAAACGGCTGTAACATCCCCGGAACGAACGCGAGGACGAACGCGACGACGATGATGAATATGCTCGTGCCGATGGCGAAGTCGAGGGTGGTCTGGGCTCTCATATGAACATGAAGACGATGAGTGCGAGCGTTGGCAGGATGACCGCGAACTTCAGCCCGGCCATGATGGACACGTCGCGGATGTAACCCGCGATGAACCCGGAGATGATGGCCTGTAGCGTGACGGCGTGGAAGAACAGCAGCGTCAACAGCTCGGTGTCGACGCCACCGCCGAAGCTCCCGCCACCGTCACCCGAGGCCTGCGAGGCGAGCCCGGCCATCACGTCGAGGAACTTCACCTTCAGGATGGCCATGACCCCGAGGAGGGTGATGTACGTCATGATGATGATGACGACCTGCATCCGGGTGCGCGACTTCCGGTCGCGGAGGATGTCGTCCTGGTTCTCCGACGCCTGCGCGGCCGTCGAGAGAACCGCCGTAATCTGCGAGGAGGCCTCCTGTGCCTTCGAGATGAGCTTGATGGTACGGGCGAGCCGCGGGATGTGGTACTTGTTGTTGAACTCCCGGAGCGCCGTCTTCAGACTCGTCCCGTAGTTCACTTTCGCGTACATCGTCTCGAACTCGTCCGCGAGCTTGCCCGATGAGGTGTCGGCGACGATCTTGATGGATTCCAGCAGCGTCATCCCGGTGTCGTTCGCCGACGAGAGCTTCCGGAGGTTGTCCGAGAGCCCCTTCGTGATGCCCGTCCGCGAGCGGACGTTCCACTCGTAGAACACCATCAGCGGGATGCCGTTGACGTACAGCGGGAGGTAGAGCCAGAAGAACGACCCCCCGATGGGGTTGCTCTTCAGCCCGTCGAACCCCGCGGGGGCGAGCCCGCCGGCGACCGAGAAGCCCAGGAGGACGAGCGTCATCGGCACCGTGAGCGCGAGAACCGTCACCGGGTGGTCACGGAAGAAGTGGTGTGGCTGCTTGAGCAGTTGTTTCGTCTCGTAGTTCCCCTCCCGAGATTTGATGCGGTCGAAGATGCCGTAGCGGCCGGTGTAGTTCTCGACCAGCCCGAGGTCGAACATCTTGTTGGACTCGGTGGCGAACTCGCCCTCACCCTCGGCCCGGAGGTAGCCGTCGCCAACCTCGTCCTGGACGACCGTCGAGACGAGCACGAGGAAGCCGCCGCCGATGAGCGGAATGAGACCGTAGACGGTCCCGTACAGCAGGAACGTCTGGGCCTCGCCGAGCATCGACATGATGACGAGGATGATGATGAGCAGCAGGGGGAACAGCGAGAGCGTCATGAACATCTCGCCGAACAGTTCGAGCGTCTCGAGCACCATCTCCTGCTCCTGTTTCGAGGTCCGCATGTGCTTCTCCTTCTGGTCCTCGAGGAAGCTCTCCATGTCCCCACCGGAGTTGATGATCGAGAGCATGTCCGTGAGGAACTGGCTCAGCTCGTCGGAGGGCGTCTGGAGCGCCTGGTTTCGGATGGCCGTCCGGTAGTCGGTATCGAAGTAGTCCGTCTCGAGGACGATGGACTGGAACTCGCGGGCGACCTCGCCGTAGGTGTCGTCGGCCTTCGCCATCGCCTGCAGGATCTCGAGCTGGTTGAGCCCACCCACGGAGAGCGCGTACATGAACGAGACCGAATCCGAGAGCAGGACGTTGATCTCGCGTTTGCGCGCATCGGAGCGGAAGTACGGCACCGAGACCATCGAGCCGAAGCCGACGCCGAAGCCGATGGAGCCGAACACGAGGCCGGTAACCGCGATGAGCGCCGGCACCTTGATGCTCTCGAGGAACGCGATGACCGGCGACGACAGCGGAAGGTTGAGCAGGTTCGGCGGCTCGGTGATGAAGAGCTCGAAGATGAGCCAGCCGACGCCGGTGCCGAGCAGCCAGAGGACGGCGCCCGCGATGACGCCGATTGCGAGCGCCCGCGAGAGGTAGATCTCGACGGTCTCGGGCATCCGTGATTCGGCCAACTTCTGCTCGATGTTGTTCACGAAGTCGCCGTCGTCGTCGAACAGCCGCTGGTACAGCGGGTAGAATGCGTCCGAGAGCGAGTCGGAGTCGCCGCTGAAGCCGCTCGCTGCGCTGTCGGGGGTCTGGAGGCTCATGTGCCGCCCTCGAAGTCGAAGCCCCCGAAGTCGACCTCGTCCTCACCCGCCCCCGCGCTCGACGCCGCGTCGAGGTCGAGCGCGCCGGCGATGCCGTCGGCATCCGCGCCCCGGAACTCGTCCAGGAGGTCCTCCCCACGAGCCATGATGCCCTTCGTCTCGTCGAGCATCTCCTGGTTGGGGTCGGGCCGCGGCACCATCTCCTCCTTCTCGGGGTCGATGTCGATGGAGACCGACTCCATCTCACGGAGGTCCTCTAGCGAGCGTTCGAGCCCGCCGTTGGCGATGAGCGTCAGTATCGACTCCTGGTCGTTGATGAACGCCTGGAGGGTCGCGGCGACCTGCGTGTACGTGTTCAGCCCGTTCTGGATGAGGTACGCGAGGACGATTTCACGCTCGAAGATCTCGCGTTCGACCTCCGCTGGCGTCCAACCGCGGTCGAACATGATGTCCTCGACGGTGTTCGACTGCCCCATCTTCAGGAACTCGTCGGTCTCCGCCTGCCACTGGTAGACGTCCTGCACGTTGATTTCGTCGTTCTCCGGGTCGTAGTGGTTGATCTCGGTGATCGACTTGTTCCGGCGGACCTTCCGTCCCTCGACGCGCGTCGAGGTCTGGATGGAGACGAGGTCGAGGGCGGTGAACATCGTCTTCGAGACGTTAATCGGCTCGGTGGTGAACCGCTTGATGACCTCGCCCACCGAGTCGGCGTGGAACGTCGTAAGGGTGGTGTGGCCGGTCGACATGACCTGGAACAGCGTCCGGCCCTCCTCCCCACGAATCTCACCCATGACGATGTACTCGGGCCGCTGCCGGAGTGCGGCCTCCAGCAGGTCGAACTCGTCGACGTCGCCCTTGTCGTCGTCGGAGAACGACGGGCGCGTCACGCTCGCGATCCAGTTCCGCTGGGGGAGTTCGACCTCACGGGTGTCCTCGATGGAGACGATCTTCGCCTTCGACGGGATGAACAGCGACACCGCGTTCAGCGACGTCGTCTTCCCCGACGCCGTGCCGCCGGCGAAGATGAGCGACTTGTGGTTCTCGATGCAGAGCCAGAGGAACGCCATCTCCTCCAGGCTGAAGGTCTTCCAGTTGATGAGGTCGATAGGCGTGAACGGGACGTCCTTGAACTGCCGGATGGTGTAGTTCGTGCCGTGGTCCGACACTTCCCGGCCGAGCGTGAGCTGTGACCGCGAGCCGTCGGGGAGCGTCGCGTCGACCTGTGGTGAGCGCTTCGAGATCCCCTTCCCCGACCGCTGGGCGAGCTTCACGACGAACTCGTCCAGCTCTTCCTCGCCGTGGTAGACGTTCGAGATGATCTGCTCGTAGTCGGAGTGGTAGACGAACACCGGCGAGTTGTAGCCGTCACACGAGATGTCCTCGACGTTGATGTCGTGTTTGATGCCGTCGATGCGCTCGAACCCGATGAAGTCGCGCTTGAGGAGGTAGAGGATCTTCTCGACCTGGTACTCCGAGAGCGTCTTCTTGTCCTCCTCGATGAGTTCGGGTTCGGGGCGGGCCTCCAGGCCGGTGAGCCGTCGCGACACCTCGCTCGTATCGCCGTTGGACTCGGCCATGCCGACCATCCCCTTGAGCCGGTTCACGAACCCGCCCGTGTCGCCGTTCCCCCCCGAGGCCGACCCTCCCTCGTAGAGGTCGTAGCGGTCGAGCAGGTTGCGCGTCTCGCGTTCGATGACGCCCGCACGGGCGTCTTCGCTGCCCTCGACGACGACCTCGTCGCTGGAGTACTTGATGGCGGTCTTCAGTTTGCCCGAGAGGTACTCGCGGAGGTCCCGCTCGATGGGGTTGAGGTACGGCTCGATGAGGTAGTACTTCTTCTCGTTCTCCTTCTCGGAGTGGAAGATGATGACGAACGCGTACGGCTTGTTCACCCAGTAGCGGTCGACCTCGCGGAAGTGCGACTTCTTCGCCTGGGGGACTGCCTTCTCGAGGTCGTAGCGGTTGACGACCGTGGGGTTGCCGTCCGGGTCCGAGAAGAACGCGTCCTCGTCGAGTTCCTCGCTGACCCGGACGGTCTTTCGGTCGCGGATCTCGTCGACGAACGTGCCCATGCTCGCCGCGTTCGAAATCACGTCGCCGATGTCCTCGGGCTCGAACCCGAGGTAGTCGGCGGGGTCGAACGGCTCCGTACTGGCGTCACCGTCCCGGTGAACGTCCGTCTCGAAGTCGTCCCACGTGTACTCGCCACGAACCGCGCCGTCCGAAGGCTCCCCCTGTGCCTCGGACATCGACTCGGAGTCGGAGTCCGGTATGGGGCTGGCGGTACCGGATTCTCCGCTATCCGCGTCTTCGATAGCCATTACCACGCCATTCGAGGCCTCCGGAAAAAGGGTTGCGCTCGTTTCGGCGAACAAACATAGACATATTTACACGAGGTAACGACTGCATAACTACCAGACAGGACAGGCTTACTCGAAGTCACGATCGGACCGGAACGACGGCCCGAACTCCGTTACTTGACGAACCGTTCGAGACGGTCCATCGCGACGCGCAGGTCGTCGAGGCCGGTGGCGTACGACATCCGGAGGTGCGTCTCCCCGCCGGCCCCGAACGCGTCGCCGGGGACGACCGCCACCTGTTCGGCCTCAAGGAGGTCCTCGGCGAACTGCGCGGGGTCGCCGGTCGGGCACTCCGGGAAGACGTAGAACGCGCCTGTCGCCTCGAAGCAGTCGACGCCCATCTCCTCGAGTCGAGCGAGCACGAACCGTCGACGGCGGTCGTACTGGCTCGTCATCTCGTCGACGTCCGACCCGCAGGAGTCGAGCGCCTCCAGCGCGGCGTGCTGGGCTGTCGTGGGGGCCGACAGCATCGTGTACTGGTGGACGCGGTTCATCGCCCCGATGACGCCCGGCGGGCCGAGCGCGTAGCCCAGCCGCAGGCCAGTCATCGCGTACGCCTTCGAGAAGCCGTTGAACACCACGGTCCGCTCGCGCATCCCGGGGAGCGTCGCGATGGAGGTGTGCTCGCCCTCGTAGGTGAGTGCGGCGTAGATCTCGTCGGCGAGGACCGCGAGGTCGTGGTCGCGGCAGAACGCGGCGACCGCCTCCATGTCCTCGCGGTCCATCGTCGCGCCCGTTGGGTTGTTCGGGTAGCAGTACACGAGCAGGTCGGCCTCGTCGGCGCCCGCCTCGTACAGCGTCTCGGGCGTGAGTTTGAACTGGTCCTTCGCGTGCGTGGGGACACGGCAGACCTCGCCGCCGGCGAAGACGACGCCCGGCTCGTACGAGACGTACGACGGCTGGGCGACAGCCACCGTGTCGCCGGGGTCGACCAGCGCCCGGAAGGCGACGTCGAGCGCCTCGCTCGCGCCCGCCGTGACGAGAATCTCCTCGGCGGGGTCGTACGAGAGGTCGTACCGCTCGACGTGGTCGGCGATGGCTTCGCGGAGTTCGAGCATCCCGCGGTTGGCGGTGTAGGAGGTCTGCCCGCGTTCCAGCGAGGTGATGGCGGCCTCTCTCGCGCGATAGGGGGCGGCGAAGTCGGGTTCGCCCACGCCGAGCGAGATGACGTCGTCCATCTCCGCGGCGAGCTCGAAGAACTTCCGGATGCCCGACGGCGGCACCGACTGCACGCGCTGTGAGGGTTCGAGGGGGTGGCTCGTCTCCTCGCTCATGGTGAGTACGAGAGCCGGTCGTCGTCCCGGACCTCGTCGAACCGGTGGCCGTTCGTCTTGTACGTCTCCATGATGTAGTGGGTGACCGTCTGCGTGATCTCGGGGACGGGAGCCACCTTCTCGGAGACGAACCGCGACACCTCGCCCATCGTGTCGGCCTCGACTTCGAGCGCGAAGTCGTAGTCCCCCGAGACGAGTCGGAGCGACTTGACCTCGGGGAACCCCGCGAGCCGGTCGGCGATGTCGTCGTAGGAGGTCTCACGGTCGAGCGTCACGTTACACTCGACGTGCGCCTGTACGGGCTCGTCGTCGAGCTTTGCGGGGTCGACGACGGCCTGATAGCCGACGACGACACCGTCCGATTCGAGTGCGGCGATGGCCGCTTCCACTGCGGCTTCGTCTGCGCCCGTCATGCGCGCGAGGTCGGCGGTCGAATAGCGGGCGTTCTCGCGGAGCAACTCGAGGATCTCACCGCGCTCGTCCATATTCGTTCCCGGAGCAGGCCGGAGTTAACGCTTGCGACGACGGCGGGGTTTTCGACCGCGGCTGTTGTTCACGTATGATCATGTATAACCATCGCGTCGATCCCTTCCTCGTCAACGGCTGTCTTGGTGTGATATATAATCTCACGATATTCTTATTATCCATCCCTATCGAAGGGTGAGTATGCACCAGCACGCGTTGGAAACGGCGCTGTCACTCTACGAAAGCGGAACCTACACACTGGAGATGGCCGCTCGCCAGGCGGGCGTCGAAGAGTCCCGCCTGCTCGACTCCATCGCCCGACGTGGCATCGAGGCCGGCGAGCACCTCCCCGAGGGCGTCCGCGAGCGGCGCCGCGTCGCCGCCGACTGACAGCGTTTAGGTTCCCCGGGCCGAACACCCGGGTGTGGCATCCGACTCCGCGCGCGTCGTGGGACTCGTTGCCGGGTCCCACCTGGTAAACCACGCGTACCTCATCCTTCTCCCGCCAGCGTTCCCGTTCCTCGCGAGCGACTTCGCCGTCTCGACCGCCCAGCTCGGGCTCGCAGTCGGCGTGTTGGGTGCCGTCGTCACCGCTCTCCAGCTCCCGCTCGGCTACGTCTCGGACACGTACTCGCGACGACTCGTTCTCGGCCTCTCGCTCGTCGTCGGCGCCATCGGCTGTGCGATGGCCGCGCTCGCCCCCTCCTTCGAGTGGCTACTTCTGGCGCAGGTCGTGATGGGCATCGGCGTCGCCGGTCACCATCCGGCGCACTACCCACTGCTGTCGGCAGCGACCGAGGAGTCGAAACGTGGGCGCGCCTACTCGGTCCACGGCTTCACGGGTGCAATCGGACTCGCCGCCCCGTTCGCGGTCGTCCCACTCGCGACCCTCCTCGGCTACGACTGGCGCGTGGCGTTTGGCGCTGTCGCCGCGGCCGGCGCGCTGTACGCCGTCGGCTGTCTCGCCGCGTTCCGCTCGGTCCCGCGCCACATCACGCACCCCCCGAACCACAAACCGCTCCCCCGACCCGCAGACATCTCTGCCGGCCACCTCAACGGCGTCGCCGAGCGCGTCGCCGGTGGCGTCCGCGCTCAGGTCCAGGGATTCCGGGCGACCCCCGTGATTCCGGTACTGACGGCGCTCTGGTTCGTCAACAGCGTCGCAGCGTGGGGCGTCCGGACGTATGCGCCCACGCTCCTCGCCGACGGCTACGGGCTCGACCCGGCGACGGCAAGCCTCGTCGGCTCGGCGATGCTCGGGGTCGGCGCGCTGTTCATCCTCGTCGGCGGCTACCTGACCGACGGACTCGGCGCGCTCACCACGATGCTCACCGGCTATGGCGTGCTCGTCGCGCTCGCCGCGGGGCTCGCGACGACCGCCCTCCCGCTCGTCCTCGCCGTCGGTGCTGTGCTGGTGCTCTCCTCGACCGTCGACGTCTCCCGGCCCGCGCGGTCGATGCTCACGGACGCGGCCTCCGCCCGCGGTGACGTGGGCAAGAACTTCGCGCTGATGACCATCGGCATCTCGGCCGGGGGGGCGGTCGCCCCTCCCGTGTTCGGCTTCCTCATCGAGCGGGTCGGCGTCGACACGGCGTTCTACGGCGTCGCGGCCACCGCGCTCGTGGCGTTCGGGCTCGCGGTCGGCGTGCGTGCCGTCGGGCTCGGGTCCGCGACCGAAACCGCGGCCGCGGCAGACTAGTCAGAAGACGTCCGTAGTGACCGTCTGGTTGCCCGAGAAGGAGTCGACCTTCACGCGCTTCTCTCCGAGCGGCGACGACACGGTGAGATACACCTCGGTCTCCAGCGTCGAGGACTCGCCGTTCCGGACGTGCGTCGGCCACCACGCAGCCATCTTGGAGTTGTCGAGGACGAACGTCGGGTCGATGGTGCGGGTGGAGAGCGGGGCAATCTGGTAGCGTTCGTCGACCGTCCGGTTGGCCGCGAGGACGACGCCGTTCAGCTGCACCGTGTACGTGATGTCCTCGATGGTGATGGAACGCGTGCGCTCGTTGCGTATCGTCACGGCGCTCTGGATGGGCGCACGCTGTTCGGTCGCCTTCCCCCACGCGGCCCGCGTCTCGGTGATGGTCGCGACCTGGCGACCGTTCTGTTCGACCGCTCGATTGCTCGTGTCGTTGAAGTCGGCGAGTAGGTCGGTCTCCAGTGTGCGCTCGCGGTCCTCCGTCGGCGCATCGAGCGTCGTCACGCCCACGTCGACGGCGGCATCGGTCTGCGTGACCACCGTCGAGACCTCGTCGCGATTCAGGTGGCGCGCCCACCACGCCGGCACGGTCGAGTGCCGGAACTCGCTCGTCAGCGTGAACTCGTTCGTCCCGGAGTCGAGCGTTCCCGTCGTCGTCGAGCCGTTCGCCACCGCCACGTCGTTGATGGTCGTCTGCTGGTCGAGCTGGAGCCGCAGGAGCTGGCCCACCTCGCCGTCGTTCGGGTTGTCGACCACCAGTCGACTCTCGATGTCGGTCGTTCGCTCGCCAACCGTCCCCCAGTCGCTCTCGGTGCCGACGAGGACGGGCTCGCGGAACGAGAGCGACTCGTCACTGGTCTCGACCGGCTCGACCGTCGTGTTGCCGTCGCCGAGGAACGCACTCTGGATGCGTGCCTCGCGCTCGAACACCGAGACGGGGACGCGCTGCCGATCGCCGTCCCGCTCGACGACGCCGTACACCTCGACCGAGAGCCGCGTCGTCTGGTTGTTCTGGAGGTGGCTCACCCACCACGCCTGCATCCGGGGGGTGTCGATGGCCGGGCGAACCGTGTACGCCGTCGACTCGCCGGGCTGGAGGACGAACCCCTCGTCGGTGGTGCCGTTGCCCACGACGACGCCGTTCATCTCGATGCGGTACTCGGTGCCGTCGAGCCGAACGAGCTCGTCGTGGCGGTTCTCGACTCGACTCGTGACGACGATGGGACTCCGTTCGAGGTCGGCGTCGCCCCACCGCGCCGTCTGGTTCGAGACGACGAGGAGTGTCCGGTCGTCGATGGCGACCGCACGGGGCTCCTCCCGGCTGAACGACCCGAGCAGGTCCGTCGTGATGGTCCGGTTCTGCGGCGGGAGGTCGCTGCCGACGGGGACGCCCGTCACCGACACCGACGGCGCGATGGAGAGCACCGTTCGCTCGTCGTTGTTGACGTGCGTCACCCACCACGCCGGCACCTTCTCGTTGTCGAGTTCGGCGGTGATGTTGATCTCGTTTCGGCCGGGCGCCAGCCCGACGCCCCCCTTCGACCCCTCGGCCATCGTGACGCGGTTCATCCGCACCTCGTACTGGACTGCCGCCGCGCCCGGTATCGACTCGTTGTTCGGGTTGTAGACGACGACGTGTGACTGGACGGCCGTCGTCTCGGCGGTCACCGCACCGAACTCGGTTTCGACCGCACGAAGCTCCGGCTGCTCGAAGTTCGAGCCGAGCTGGTAGACGTACAGTCCCCCGACTGCCCCGACGAGCAACAGGAGCGCCGCCCCTACTTTCAGTGCCGTCGCGCGTTCGACCATTCACTGCCGGCTACGAACGCAATGCCTCTAAATACGGGGGACGGTTCGTGACTCGATTCACCCCATCGCGGAGGACGAGGACAACGCCTTTTCCGCCGCCCCCCATACACGAGGTATGGTCCAGATGGAATCCGACTCGGAGCTGACGCGCGGCGACACCGCGCCTGACTTCTCGCTGGTCGGCGCGGACGGGGCGATGTACTCGCTCGACTCCTTCGCGGACAACGACGCGCTGCTCGTCGTGTTCACGTGTAACCACTGCCCGTACGCGAAGGCGAAGTTCGAGACGCTCAACGACATCGCCGCCGACTACGACGACTGCGCAGTCGTCGGCATCAACCCGAACGACGCCGAGAACTATCCGGACGACAGCTACGAGCGGATGTGCGAGCTCGTCGACGACGGCACCGTCGCCTACGATGCGTACCTCTACGACGAGACACAGGACGTCGCCCGCGCGTACGGTGCGGTCTGCACCCCCGACCCGTTCCTCTTCGAGCGAGACGACGAGGCGTGGACGCTGGCGTACCACGGCCGACTCGACGACGCGATGAACCCCGAAGACTCGCCCTCTGGTGAGCCCGGATTCGAGGTTCGGCAGGCGATCGACGCCGTGCTCGCGGGGGAGACCGTCTCGCTCGACGACACCCCCTCGCGGGGCTGTTCGATCAAGTGGAAATCGGAGTAACTGTCGTCGGTCGCGGCGTCGCTATTTCTCGACGCGGTCGGGCGTGCCCGTCCACGTGCGCGTACCGCCGACGAGGTCGACGGTCCAGACGGTGAACGCGGTGACGAGCACCAGCGCGAACGCGAGGATGCCGACCGAGCTTATCAGGATGCTATCCAGCAGACCGCCGGCGGCCGTGACGAGCAGGCTGAGCGCCCACACGGCCGTGAACGACTCGATGTGTTCCATGCCTGTACAGGCGGCGTACAGACGGATAAACGGCACGCGAGACGGGATAGCGTGGGCCGCACTGTCGTGGGGCAGCGGCCGAAACGCGCCGAATCAGTCGTCCGCGCTGTCGGGCGTCGGTCGGTTCCTCCGACTGGTCAGCCGCTCGACGAACGTCTGGAACTCGTCGTCGCCCTCCGCGATGCGCTCCCAGTCGGTGAGCCCCCGTTCCTCGCGGGTTCCGGCGACGGTGTTGTCGAGGACGAACGCGACGAAGCCGCCGACGGCCATCTGGACGCCGCCGACGATGAATATGGTTCGCGCGACCCCTTCGAGACCGAGGACGGGGCCGAGGACGGGCACCGCCGCGAACCCCTGCTGAAGCGCGGTGTACCCCTCGAGGCTCCCGATGTACTGCGGGATCGCCATCCCGGCGAACAGCGCGATGCCGATGATGAAGATGTTGCGCGAGGAGTCGAGGTCGACGTACTTCAGGTTCGACAGGCCGACCGCGACGATCTGGCCGAACATCGCGATGTAGAGCCCACCGACGATGGGGGCGGGGATGGTGGCGATGAGCTGGCCGAAGTAGCCGACGAACCCCGCGAACAGCATCACGACGGCACCGATCTGGACGACGTACCGCGAGGCGACGCCCGTGATGCCGATGGCGCCGATGTTCTCGGAGTAGGAGGTGGAGCCGCCGGTACCCATCAGCCCCGAGAACACGTTCATCAGCCCCTCCATCCCGATGCCGTGGTTGATGCGCTTCGCCGAGGGGGCGCCCGCGCCGGACATCCGGGCGACTGCGTGGTAGTCGGCGAACGACTCGACGATGGACGCGAGCACACCGGCGAACATCCCGACGATGAACGACGCCTCGAACTGCGGCATCCCCCACTGGAGCGGGTAGATGAGGAAGACGGGGTCGGTGTTCGTCACCTGCGCGAGATTGATGTAGCCGGGGTCACCCTGCGGGATGACGCCCACGAGTGGGTGTGACAGGACGGCGGCGAGGATCCACGCCGTCGCGATGCCGAGCAGGATGGGGAACAGCCCGAACAGCCGCGAGCGGTCGCCGAGATACTGCGAGAACACGACGATGAGCCCGAGCGTCAGCAGCAGCAGGTACCAGTTGTTCGTCGTGCTCGTGATCTGCGGCGCAGAGAACAGCGACAGCCCGATGAGTGCGACGACCGGTGCGACGACGACCGGCGAGAGGTACTCGCGGATCTTCCCCACGAGACCGAAGTAGCCGATGGCGACCTCCGCGAGCGCCGCGGTGATGATAGCGCCCTGGAGGAAGAGGAGTTTCGCGTTCCAGTCGGGGACGCCGGCGAGTGCCACCTCGCTGGTGACGATGGCGATGCCGGGGGCGAGCATCGAGAACGGCGCGCCCTGTACGATCGGATAGCGGTTCCCGATGGTCGTCTGCGCGAGCGTCGCGAGCCCCGAGACGACGAAGAACGTGCCCACGAACTTCGCGGTCACGGCCGTCGGCATCCCCATCAGCCCCGCGAGGATGAGCGGGACGGCGATGTTCGCGCCGATCATCGTCAGGTAGTGCTGGACACCGAGCAGGACGGACTCGCCCAGCGGTGGTTTGTCGTCGATGCCGTACTCCACGAGCGCGTCACTCTCGCCCGAGGGTGCCTCTGAGTCTGCCATGTTCGCACGTCGGTGCCCAGAGTCGGTAGATAAATCTCCCGGTCGCACAGCCCAACGCAACCTTTTCGCCGAGGGGCCCCGACTCCTCGAACGTGAAACGGCTCGGCTACCTCTCGCTTCTCCTCGCCGCGGTCGCCACCCTACTCGCGCGACTCGTCGGGCAACTGGACCCGCTCGGGACGCTGTACGCCGGGCTCACGGTGAACTTCGTCGCCGGTAAGCTCCTCTCGCTTCTGGCCGTCGTGTTCGCCACCTACGGCCTCTACATCGTCCTCTCGCGCGTCATCATCGCGCGGGCGGCGGACAAACGCCGAAAACACGACATCAGGAACGTCGTCCGCCTGCTGTTCATCGTGGTCGGCCTCGTCGCGGTGTTCGGCGTCCTCACCGAGCAGTGGGTCGGCGTGCTGTTCTCGCTCGGCGTCGTCGGCTTCGCCGTCACGTTCGCGCTCCAGCAGCCGCTGTTCTCGCTCATCGGCTGGTTCTACATCATGCTCAAACGCCCCTACCAGGTGGGTGACCGCGTCGCCATCGAGGGGTCGAAAGGCGACGTCGTGGAGGTCGACTTCCTCGTGACGACGCTCTGGGAGATAAACGGCGATCTCGTCTCCTCGAACCAGCCGTCGGGGCGCATCGTCACGCTCCCGAACTCGGTGGTGCTCTCCTCGCACGTCCACAACTACTCGTGGGAGGGGTTCCCGTACGTCTGGAACGAACTCTCGGTGCAGGTCGCCTACGAGACCGACCTCGCCTTCGCCCGTGAACTGATGGTCGAGACCGCGGACGACTACCTCGGCGACGAGATGGCAGGCCACATCGCCGACTACCGGATGCGGCTCGACGAGACGCCGGTCGAACTCGAGGTCGGTGAACGCCCCTCCGTCAACGTGGTCCAGAAGGAGTCGTGGGTCGAGCTCAAGCTCCGGTATCTGGTCAGCCCGCGCGAGGGAACGCGGGTCCGAAACGAGCTGTACACCCGCATCCTCGAGAAGATGAACGACGCGCCGGACAGGGTGGCGTTCCCGGTGAGCCGGAACCGGTAAGCTGTCACGCGTCGTCGCCACGGGGCGGACAGCGTGGGGTCGCTGTCGGCGCGTGTCCATTTTCCCCCCCGAAGAGGCCGGAACTTATTTGCTCGCGGTGGCGCTGGTCCGGGGTATGGAGACTTGGGTCGACGAGATAGAGGGCTGGGACGACCGGCCCTTCTCAGGTGGGTACGACGGCCTGCACGACCTCGCAGCCACCGACTTCTCCGGCGCGGTGTCGGCCGGCGGGACGTGGCTGTTCATGGTGAACGGCCGCGTCGTCGCCGTGGTCCAGTACCGACAGACCCGCGCCGGTTCCGAAGTGGTCGACGCCGACATCGACCGGTTCGAGGACGCGTCGGGAACGGCCTACGCCGCGCCGGATCCGTCGATTCCGCTGCTCGTCGCGATGAAGACCCGCGACGGCGACTCGCGCGGGCGCTACTACTCGGTGAAGACCCCCATCGACGAGGTGGCGGCCACCCTCGAAGACGGCGGGTTCACCGGCTACATCGAGCTCTCGGAGAACGTCCTCTCGGGCGACTACTACTCGGTGTATCAGGCCGGGCGCTCGATGGACCTCGCGTTCATCGGGAACGCTCGTCGGCTCAAGACCGGTGAGGACGCCCACGAGCGGATGGTCGACGAGGTAGGCATCTACGAGGTGATCGCCGTCGACCTCGACGTCGTGGACATCCCCGGGGACTCGACGGGGGCGGAAGCGGCAGGCGCGGGAGCGGGCGCAGGAGCAGGAGCAGCGGGAGCAGCGGGCGCGGGGGCTATGGACGCTGAATCGACCGTCGAGTCGAACGGGGGCACCGACACCGCTCCGGCCGACCCGACGGAGAGCGAGCCCGTCACGGACCCGGCCGCCGAGCCCACGGAGCCCGAGGCCGCCATCGAGACCGTCGAGGAGCACGACGACCCGGCGACGGACAACGCCGACGAAGAGACAGAGACAGCACAGCCCGGGGAGGCTGCCACCGAGCCCGACGACGCCACCGAGCCGGGCGAGCCAACCCAGCCTGAACCGGAGGCAGATGACCCCGACCCGGTCACGGACCCCACGCCGCCGGCCGACGAGTCCGCCATGTCAGCCACCGACCAGCTCGCCACCCGGTCGGTGCCGTCGCTCGACCCGGCGAACTCCTCCAGCGGCGAACCGGCAGCGACCCCGTCCACGTCGTCACAGCCCGAGCCCGCGCCGGCGACGCCATCGACCGAGCCACAGTCGACGACCCAGCACGCCGACCCGGACGAGCTGGCCGACCTCCGCGAGGAGCTTCGTGAGGCGCGTGCGGAACTCGCGTCGACCCGCGAAGAGCGGGACGAGCTCGCCGCGACCGTCGAACAGCTCCGGGCGCGCATCCGTGAACTGGAGGCCAGTGCCGGCGGCGGTGGCGGTCCGTCGCTCACGCCCACGGAGGCGTTCGCGGGCACGAACCTGTTCGTGCGGTACGGCTCGAAGGGGGCGCTCACCGTCGAGGACGTCCACGACGGCGACGGCGACCTCGATGCGCTGCTGTCGAACCTACAACTGACACACCACACGCAGTTCGACGCAGCCGCTGCGACCGTCGATGGGCGGCCGTTCGACGACTGGCTCTCGAGCACCCAGCGGTACCGGTTCGCCCGTTGGCTCGTGACCGCACTCGTCCTCGAGATCCGCGAGACGGGCGCCGTCGACGGGATGCGCGACCTCTACGACGCGCTGCCGGAGCTCGACCGCGTCGAGTTCGACGGGAGCGTGACCGCCACGGACGAGGAGGGCGAGCGGTCGGTCGAGTTCGACATCGTCTGTCGGAACCGGATGGGCGAGCCGCTCGCCGTCGCCCGCCTCGAATCCTCGCGGGAGCCCGTCTCGGAGACCACCATGGGAGCGTTCGTCACCGACGCGACCGACGTGGTCCAGCGCCACGAGTCGCTCGTCGGAGCGTGTTACGTCACGTCGGCGTTCTTCGCACCGGAGGCACTGGAGACGGCACGTGAGGCGACGAGCGGAAGTCTGCTGTCGCGAGACAGGCGCAAGAGCTACGTGAAGATCTCACGGAACCGAGGGTACCACCTAGCGCTGGTGGAATCGAGAGAGGAGAACTTCCACCTATCGGTGCCGGACCTCTAGGACTGGATCTCGGGGACGTCGTCGATCTTCATCCCCTCGAGTTTGTCGATGATGTCGTTGATCTTGCCGTCGAGGTCACCGACGAACTCCGCGGTCGTCTCGGTGGTTATCGCGCCCTGGCTGGACGGCTCGATGAGGTTCTCCTCTTCGAGCACGCGCAGCGAGTACCGGACCTTGTGGTGGGGGTAGCCGGTCTCGTTGGACATCTTCACGATTCCGATAGGCTCGTTCTCGATGACCATCTTCAGAACCTGGAGATGGCGCTCGAGCATATCGACTTCCTTCTCAAGCCTGTCTATCATGGCATTTGTTAACTTGTGTTGGTTGCTTTTAAAGGTTGCCCTAACGGAGGGTAGAATGGGAGTCTGAGCAGGCGTTCTCGACCGAGCTTTATGTACCTTGTGGCACGTTACCGGGCGTTCGCGGCTCCGGTATCGAAATCGGTTTACCCCGATGGTCGGATTCTCCGACGTAATGACCGTCACCATCGTCGGTGCGCAACTCGGCGACGAAGGGAAAGGTGGCATCGTCGACGTCTACGGCGAGGCTGCCGACGTGGTCGTCCGCTATCAGGGCGGCGACAACGCCGGACACACCGTCGTCCACGAGGGCGAGACGTACAAGCTCTCGCTCACCCCCTCCGGAGCGATTCGGGGCAAACAGGGGATTCTGGGCAACGGCTGTGTCGTGAATCCGAACACGCTGTTCGACGAGATCGACGCGCTCCGCGAGCGCGGACTCGACCCCGACGTCCGCGTCGCCGAGCGCGCCCACGTCATCCTCCCGTATCATCGCGTCCTCGACGGCATCGAGGAACGTGCGAAGAGCGAGAGCGACGACGAGATCGGCACCACGGGCCGCGGCATCGGCCCGACGTACGAGGACAAGGCCGGCCGTCGCGGCGTTCGCGTCGGCGACCTCCTCGCGCCTGAGGTGCTCCGGAACCGTCTCGAACGCGTGATTCCGCAGAAGCGCGCCATCGTCGCGGAGGTGTTCGACATCGACGTCGACGACCTCGACCGCCCCGAAGCGTTCGACGTCGACGCGATGTACGAGCAGGCCCGCGCCTACGGCGAGCGACTCGCCGAGGAGGACATGGTCGTCAACGCCAGCGCGTTCCTCGCAGACGCCCGCGAGGCCGGCCAGAACATCATGTTCGAGGGCGCACAGGGCACCATCATCGACATCGACCACGGCAACTACCCGTTCGTCACCTCGTCGAACCCGACTGCGGGCGGCGCGGCCGTCGGCTCGGGCGTCAGCCCCGGCGTCGTCGGCTCCGGCGAGATCGTCGGCATCGTGAAGGGGTATCTCACCCGCGTCGGGAGCGGCCCGATGCCCACCGAACTCGGGGGCGTCGTCGGCGACACGCCCGGGTACGACGAGCAGGGCGCCGGCGAGAACGAGGAACTCGCCACGCACATCCGCGAGGAGGGTGGCGAGTACGGCACCGTCACCGGCCGTCCGCGTCGCGTGGGCTGGCTCGACCTCCCGATGCTGCGCCACTCCGCGCGGGTCAACGGCTTCACGGGGCTCGCCGTCAACCACATCGACACCCTCGCCGGCCTCGACGAGGTGAAGGTCGGCTACTCGTACACGCTCGACGGCGAGGAACTCATGACGATGCCCGCGACGACCGAGAAGTGGGCCCGCTGTGAGGCGAACCTCCGGACGTTCGACGGCTGGCCGGCGTTCGACGCCGCGACCGTCGCCGAGGAGGGCTACGAAGCGCTCCCCGAGAACGCCCGCGAGTACCTGGAGTTCCTGAGCGACGAGCTCGACGCGCCCATCTTCTGTGTCGGGGTCGGCCCCGGCCGCGGCGAGACCGTCGTCGTCGAAGACGTCTGGGAATAGGTCGGCTCCGGC
Source organism: Halorarius litoreus (assembly GCF_024362405.1). Lineage (GTDB taxonomy): Archaea > Halobacteriota > Halobacteria > Halobacteriales > Haloarculaceae > Halorarius > Halorarius litoreus. The sequence continues at coordinate 3,809,088 of NZ_CP101454.1, forward strand.
ACGCTTTTGCCGGGCCCGCTCTCAGTTCGACGCATGAAGGAGGACCTGATGGACATCATCTGCTGTCCGCTGGACAAGTCGGAGCTCGACCTCGAGGTCATCCAGCGCGACGACGACGGCGAGATTCTGGAGGGCCGGCTCGTCTGCACCGAGTGCGGCGAGGAGTACCCCATCGAGGACGGCATCCCGAACCTCCTCCCGCCGGACATGCGGGAGGCCAGCGCGTAACCGAGCGAACGCTTTTTACCGAACCCACGCGAGCCTCCGGGCGTGACGGACACGCTCGTCGCCGAGATCAACCGCCAGCGACTCCACTCACTCGAGGTCCCCGAGTCGTTCGAGACCGGCGGCTCGTTCGTCGTCGAGTTGCGCAACCGCGGCGAGTCCACGCACGTCCACCTCCACCTCGACGACTCGCTGTCGGCGGTCGCACGACTCGAAGCCAACAACCACTACGTCCGGGCGGAGGCAACCCGCCGGGTCAGAATCGAGGTCGACGCCCCCGAGGACACCGAAATCACGGGGCGACTCAAAGTCGTCACGGCCTACGGCGCCGAGACGCGCTACGTGACGGTGACCGTCGACAACACGCCCCCGAACTCCGTGCAGGTCGACCCCGAACTCGGGAAGCCCAAACCGCGCGACGAGGAGTCCTCGCCGCTCGCGGGGCTCGACCCAGCGTTGCTCGGCGTGGGACTGCTCGGCATCGTCGCCGTCGTCCTCGCGGTGGGAGCGGTGTTCGCAGCCGACGGCCTCAACATCATCCTCGGCGTCCTGGCAGTCCTCGCGGGGATCGTCGCCGCCGGACTGCTCACGATTCGGTAGCTACTCCTCGGTGGCGCGGTCGGTCGGCACGCCACAGAGGTTGCCGTCGTCGTCCATCAGCTTCGCGCGGAGGAACCGCGCGCGGTAGCGGTTCGCGCCCTCGTTCACGTCGGCTTCTCGAATCTCGTCCGTGCGGTCGTCCGCAACCGCATCCACGATGTCCTCGAGCTGTTCCTTCTCGGAGGGCGTGAGCTCGAACGAGTACGTCTGGGGTTCTTCGCCCTCGAGGCGGGTCCACTTGCGGGCGGCCGCGATGACGAGCGAACACGGCTCGCGACACGGGAACACGCCGTCGCCACCGTCGACGTCGAGGTCGGTCTCGTCGTCGTACTGCCACTCGCGGCGCTTCAGACACTGCGAGTCGTCGCAGCACGCTTCGGCGACCCAGTTGACGTGCTCGTGGCTCTCCCCGCGGTTCCACGTCTTGACGACGCCGTAGATGCCGGTCTGGCGCTCGATGGCCTCCGCCCAGTGGTCGACGTCGAGTTCACCCTCGCGTTCGAGGTGCCAGTTGGTGATCGTCGCCGGATAGACGAGGTCGACGGCGCGCGTACACTCCCGGCCGTCGAGGTCGGTGAACGCCCAGCCGTGCGGGAGCGTCGGCGCAGTTTTCAGGGGGCGGTACCGGCCCTTGTCGTCGTGTTTGACGAGCCGACGGGCATCGAGCGGGTCGTCGTGGACCTCGAGGTCATCGAGCGGCACGTCGGCGTCGTCCTCGTGCCGGAGGTGATAGCGGCGCTCGCCGTCACCGGCGCGTTCGGCCGTGACCAGCACCTCGCCCCAGCTCCGCGAAACCCCGGTTTCGAGCGCCTCGTAACGCTCGACGAGGGGCCGGTCCTCGGCCCCCTCGACCCACCGGAGGAACGCGCGGTCGGCGTCACTCCGGATGTGCGACCAGTAGTGCCAGTTCGAGACGTATCGAGGGTGGTCGTTCGCCACGTCGTCGAACTCGGCGGCGGAGAGCCCGTCGTGGCTCGCCTCGGGGGTCTCGAATCGGTATCCGTCGTCGTCGTAGTCGACGACGAGGCCGTCGTAGTCGACGCCCGATGCGGCAGCCTCACGCAGGGCGACGAGCTGTGGTTCGTGCATCAGTTCGCCACCCGAGTTCGTTCCCGCACCTGCTCGATTGCATCACCCACCTCGGCACCGGCGTCGCGAGCGCGTTCGAGCACCACGTCGGCCATCAGGTCCTCGGTGCCCACGGCCCCGGCGTACCAGATGCGGTGGCCGTCGACTTCGGCGGGGACGTCGTAGCCCTCGCGGTAGTCGTCGGTGAGGCCCATGTCCTCCGGGATGTCCTCCTGCGTGTGGAAGCCGTCGGCGATGAACAGGGGGACGACGACGATATCCGGGCTCTCGAAGTGGTCCGTCACGTCGTCGACTTCGGGCTCCTCGTCCATGTAGAGTGGCTTCACCTCGTCGAACCGCCCCCGCTCGCGGATGCGGTCGGCGTGGTACTGGATGGCCTTCGCGCTGTTCTCGTTGCGCTCGGTGCCGTGGCCGACCACCGCCAGCCCGAACCCCGGGCCGACGTCGGGGTCGCCGGTCACCGTCTCGGCACGGCGCACGATGACGTCGGTCATCGCGTCGTGGGTGCCGACCGGCCCGCAGTAGTGGACGGTCTTGCCCGGAACGTCGCTCGCGGTGAGCGTCACGGAGTCGGCGCTGGTCCCGTCGGAGTCCCAGTCGTCGACGTCCCAGCCCTCCAGCCGGAGTTCGCGGGGGATGACCTGCTCGGTGAAGTAGCCCTCCGAGATGAACATCGGGACGACGTACACCTCGTCCGATTCGAGCGTGCGGAGCACCTCCCGGACGTGCGGCTCCTCCTTCCAGAACGCCGTACGCACTTCGTCGAACACGCCGGCCGCGCGGATGGTGTCGGCGTGGCGGTACGTCGGCGTCGAGGAGTCCGGGTTCAGGTGTGACCCGTGGGCGACGATGACGAGCGCCTGCATACCCGAAGCGAGGAGCGAACCCCGTTTAGGGATATCGGAGGCGGAACACCCCCGGCAGTTTTCTATCGCAGGACAGAACGTGTCGGCATGTCACTCGACGCCTTCTTCGAGTTCGAGCCTCGCGACTGGGACACCGCCCCCGACGGGACGGTTCGCTTCGCCGTGGTCGGCTGTGGTGGCTTCGCTCGAGACGTGGTTCTCCCGGCACTGGACGCCGCCGACTACTGCGAGCCGACCGTCGCCGTCTCCGGGACAGACGCGACCCGCACCGCCCTCGCAGACCGGTACGACACTGTTGGCATCGACTACGACGCGTACGCGGCGGGTGAGGCCACCGACGCGTACGACGCCGTCTACCTCGCGACCCCGAACCGACTCCACCTGCCGCACGCCGAAACGGCCGCACGGCTCGGAAAACCCGTCGTTTCGGAGAAGCCGCTCGAAGCGACCGTCGAGCGCGCCGAGCGGATGGTGGACGCCTGTGCCGACGCCGGCGTCCTGCTGGCGACGGCCTACCGGATGCAGTCCGACCCCGCGGTGCTGGCGCTCCGTGACTTCCTCCAGCGCGGTGGTGTGGGAGACGTGACGGCTCTCGCTGGGGATTTCACCGTCGACGCGCTCGCAGAGGACCGTGGCCCGGACCAGTGGCGACTCGACCCGGAGCTCGCCGGCGGAGGCGCGCTGATGGACCTCGGTGTCTACCCGCTGAACCTCGCCCGGTTCCTCCTCGGCACCGAGCCGGAGTGGGTCGACGGTCACACCCGCGGGTCGGGGCCGTACGCCGACGTGGACGAGCACGTGGCGTTCCACGTCGGCTTCCCGGACGCGTTCGGGTCGTTCTCCGCGTCGTTCACCGGACAGACGAACGCGAGCTTCCGGGTGCAGGGAACGGAGGGAAACGTCGTGGTCCGCGATGCGTTCCAGCCGAACCGCCCCCGAACGATGGTCGTCGAACGGGGCGACGAGCGGGTGACGTTCGACGGGCGCGGCGGTGGCGAGGTCCGCGAGATGTGCGACCGGGTCGCGCACGCGGTGCTGACCGGCGAGTCCGTCGGTTTCGACGGGGCCGACGGGCTCGCGGACGTGCGACTCATGGCACAGGTGTACGCGGCCGCCGAAGGCGAGAGGGGGGAGTGATCCCCGAGGCGGGCGGTGGGTGGTCGGGTGCCGGGCTCACCCGACCGGGTGGGCGATGTGTGGCCGTATCTGCTTCAGCGACGAGAAAAGCGTCGCATCAGCAATGAATAGTTCGGCCGCCTCACGGATAAACGTTCGTTTCCGTCAGACACGGAAACCGTGTGACGTGAGAGCGGTTGTCTCGACCTCCAGGAGTGGCGAGACAGCCAGTTTGGCCCGGTCGCGCAGTCCGTTGCGCTCCCTGCTCGCGGACCTGGGGCCCGCTCGCTCGAACGTGGCCTCACTCACGTTCGGCCACGCGCCGGTCGCGCAGCGCGGCTCACGGCTCACTCTGTTCGCCGTTCGCTCAGTCCGTTGCGCTCCCTTCGGTCGCGCAACGCGGGGAACTCCTCACGGACGCGCTCGACGCGCTCGGGGTGGATGTCAGCTACCACGAGCGTCGGGTCGTCGCCCGAAGAGGCGAGTACCGTGCCCCACGGGTCGTACACCGACGACCGACCCAGGAGGTCGGCGTCGTCGAACGACCCCGAGCCGTTCGCGGCGGCGACGTAACACTGGTTCTCGACTGCCCGGGCACGCGGGAGGAGTGTCCAGTGTTCGACGCGCGGGTAGGGCCACGCACTGGGTACGCAAACGAGCGTGACGCCGGCGTCGACCAGTTCGCGGTAGAGTTCGGGGAACCGCAGGTCGTAGCAGGTCGTCATCCCTACGGAGAACCCCTCGAAGTCGGCGATACCGAGCGATTCGCCGGCCGTCAACAGCTTCGACTCCGCGCTCTGGTAGCCGAACAGGTGGTGTTTCCGGTAGGTGGCGAGCCGGTCGCCCGACCGGTCGAACAGGACCGCAGTGTTGGCGAGCCCCTCGTCGACCGGCCCCTCACCGCTGGCCGCGAGGTCCTCGACGATGGAGCCCGCGAGCACGCCCACCTCGTGGTCGCGAGCCGTCTCGCGGATCCGGGTGAGCGTCGGCCCGTCGAGCGGTTCCGCCTCCCGTGCGTACAGGTCGAACGCGAAGTAGCCGACGTTGAACAGCTCAGGGAGGACGACGAGGTCCGCGCCGTCGTCGGCCGCCGTCTCGATGGCGGTCACGGCGCGGTCGACGTTCCGCGCCACCTGACCGGACTCGATGGCGAGTTGCGCGAGTGCGAGTCTCATGTATCGAGGCCGAGGTCCTTCCGGATGGCGGCTTCGAGGTTGTCGAGCTCGCCGTCGAGGTTCTTCTTGAAGAACCGCTCGACGCCGGGAACGCGCCCGTCGACGACGAACCGGTTGATGAGCCGCGTTCGCCCGTCTATCGACTCGACGGTGTGTTCACCCTGCACGCGCATCACCTTCGACTTCCCGATGAACCGGACGTACTCCCCCTCTCGCTTCTCCACGTCCTCGGTCTCGACGGCGATCGTCCGGTCGATGAAGCGGATGGGAATCTCGACGTGCCAGATGGCGGTGCCCGGTCCCGTGAGTTCGAACTCCGAGACGACGCTGATGAACTGGGCGCGCCGCTCCGGGTCGGCGATGAACGCCCAGACCGCCGCGGGTTCGGCGTCAAGTTCGAACGTCCGCTCGACCCGTACTGTCATACCCGATGCTCGGGCGGCCGTGAGTTAAACCCCTGTCCCCGTCCCCGCGTCACCTTACTGTGGCGTGACACGCCACGTCGTCGAGCGCGCGCGCCCCCACTTCTCGATCTCGACGTCCTCGGACTCCTCAGCCAGTCGCGGCAGTCGCGCGCCGACCTGTTTTGCGGTCAGACCGATGGCATCGGCGATGTGTTTCGCGCGGAAGTAGCGGTCTCCCCCTGCTGCTCTGTCACGAAGATACGCGAGGATTCGCTCGTCCGGGCTGTCCGTCTCGTCCATGGGTTCTTGTAGTCGAGTATCGAACTTAAACCTGCGCCGTCTTGGCAGTCAGTCGTACAGGTGGAGCGCGGCGACGAGCAGCGTCGCGAACAGCATGGCGCCGGCGAACCCCCAACCGGAGAGGAGCTGTTGGTCGCCGAGCGCAGCCACGAACATCACGAACGCACCGGCCAGCCCGAGCACGCCGAACAGCGCAGCGAGGCCGACCCGACGGTCGGTTGCGGATGCAGTTTCCATACTCCTCCGTTCCGACGACGCCTACTTAATCCCCGCGTTACCGGTCGACGCGGTAGACTGGACCTGCCCCGTCCTCACTGACCGTCGGTCGCGGATTGTTCGATGATTCAGTCAGAAAGCATATAGACGGCCGTTCCATCGCCTCTGGCAATGGCAGCACGGTCGTTACTACTCGGCAGCAAACTGAAAATTGTGGTAACGGCGCTCGGCGTCATGGTAGCCAGCGTCGGTGGCGCGTTCGCGCTCGGCGTCGTCGGCGCCCCAGCCGTCGTCGACGTCGAGAACCGCTTCGGCCCGGTCTCACAGGAGACGACCGTCATCGAGACCGACCTCGTCGTGAACAACCCGAACCCCATCGGCGTCCAGCTCGGCGGGACGACGGTGAACTACACCGTCAACATGAACGACGTCGGCATCGCCGCCGGCCAGAAGGAGGGGCTCGACGTCGAGACGGGCAACTCGACGCTGAACTTCTCCACCGAGATGGAGAACTCGAAGATCCCCGAGTGGTGGGTCACCCACGTCAGGAACGGCGAGGTGACGAACGTCACCATCGACGCACAGGTCCAGACCTCGCTGCTCGGTGGCCAGGAGTTCAACCTCGAACAGAACAAACAGGTCGAGACGGACATCATCGGCCAGTTCAACTCCGACGAGACGCGGCCCGTCAACGGCCCGGAGAGTCCGCTCTACTCGAACCCGGTGCTCTACATCAACGAGACATCCGGCGAGTGGGGGTCGGTCACCGACGCGGAGACGCCCATCGACATGGGGTTCACCGTCTACAACCCGCAGGCGAAGCCCTACACCATCACCGAAGTCGGCTACGAGATCACGATGAACGGCATCAAGGTCGGTGAGGGCGCGACCGACCGGACGTACATCATCCCCGGCGGGGCGACCGAGACCATCGAGACCCAGCCGGCCATCCAGAACCAGCGACTCGACGACTGGTGGGTGAGTCACCTGGAGAACGATCAGGTGACGCAGCTGAAGATCGACTTCTACGCGAAGATCGAGCTGCCAACCGGCAACCAGATTCGCGTCCCGCTCGACAAGCTGACCTACGAGAAGACCATCGAGACGGACATCTTCGGGACGAAGGAGTCGAGCGACGGCGCGTCGAACGGCGAGGCGACCCCAACGCAGACCGACTCTGGCGACGAACCCACGGATTCGCCGGTAGATTCACCCGTCGACTCGCCCGTCGAGTCCCCGGCTGACTCCCCGACCGGGTCGCCGCTCCCGACGGACAGCCCGAGCGACGACGGGACAGCGACGGACGATGGCATCCTCGAACTGCCGGCCGTGTAGCCCACGGACCGAGTCCCCGAGCGCGCCGATAGGGTTTTGATGGTGCCGGCACAACGACCGACTGTATGAACCGGAGTGCCACCGCTCCTGGTCGAGTTCTCCCGTGAGGAGCCAGTAGCGACGACGGACGACGGATCGATTCTGATTACGATAGACGGCCACGAGCATCGGCTGTCGCGTGCGGCGGCCCGTGACCTACAGGCGGCCATCGGCGACGTGATGGTTGACCGCCGCGAGTTCCTGCACACGAGCGGCGAACACCGCGAGGACGGCAGCTACGTCGTCGCGCGCCGTGGGGCCGACAGCGCGGGCAACGCGAAGGTGTTCGACTCGTTCGCTCGGGTCGAACGGCTGTACGAGCGCCTGCCCGACGAGTTCACCGCCGACGCGGTGAGTCGCACCGGCATCACCGGCTCGCGCCGGCACATGCTGGTGCGCCACTTCGCGGAACACCCAGCGTTCGACTGCTCGATAACGAGACGGAATCCACTGACCGTCGAGAAGGCCGAAAGGACGACGGAGACGGAGGTGCCCGCAGCGACGGCCGACTGACGCCGCGGTCAGATCTCTGTACTTCGAAGAAACACGCGTCCCCGAGGCTACGAGATGGTGACGTACTCGCTGTCCTCGTTGAGTGCGAGGTTCGTCGCGATCTCGGCGTTTCGGACCGCGTACTGTGCGGTCTGCTGGAGTGAGACCAGCACCTCACGGACGCGCAGGAGGTCCTCGTTCGACATCTCGGGGAGGTCCATCAGGATGTCGCGCTGTCGGTCCTCGATCTCACGGAACAGCCGCCGCGTCTCGATGGCGGTGTCGTAGTCGCGGTCGACGGCCGAGCGGACGCCCTTCTCGGTGACTTCGTTGACGGAGTCGGTGAACTCGCGGATGCGCCGCATCGTCGCGTCGTCGACGTTGAGGGTGTGGCCCTCGGTCTCGAGAACAATCTCCGCGATGTCCTCGGCGTTATCGGCCGTCAGTTCGAGGTTCTTCGCGATGGAGCGGTAGCCGATGAGCGGGAAGCCCGAGTCGAGCCCCACGGCGCGGGCGAGGTTCGGGTTCTGGTACGCCGTGAAGATGAGGCGAAGCAGGAGGACGAAGATCTTGTTCGCCTGTCGCTCGCGGTTCAGGGCACGCTGCGCGAGGTCCGGGTTGCCGTGCGCGAGCGCCTTGACCGCCTCGTTGCGCATCGTCGACCCGGTCGACTCCAAGCGTTCGAGCAGGTTGTCGAGCGTGAAGTCCTCGGGGTCAACACTGCAGCGGATGGCGATGCGCTCGGGCGTCTCCTCGATGACACCAAGGCCCATCAGCTGGGTCTCCGCGTTGTAGACGGCGTTGATGGTCTGGGAGTCGAGGGTACCGCCCTCCTCAACCTCGACCTGGATGACGCGCCGGCCGAGCACGTACTGTGCGAGGATGGCACGCTCGACGGCGTCCGCCTCCAGTTCGTCGGCGTGGATGATGGCCTCCGACTCCTCCTGCTGGACCGATTCGGGCATGACGGTGAGCGTCCCCTTCCCACCGATGCGCAGCGAGACCTCGTCGCCCTTCTCGACGTTCTGTGCCTTCGCCCATTCAGCCGGAAGGGTCATGGCGAGCGTCGAGGGGCCGAGTCGCTGGACTTTGCGTGTCTCCATATAGCCTCCCCTCTGCTTTGCATGACCTTAATCTTCACTAATGAGGGCATACATCTCCGCTCGTGACTAACCACGACAGTAGATGATGAAGGACCGGGCGACCCCGGCTCCGCGAGCTCAGACGACTTTCAGCAGTCGGCGCTCGAACTTGCCGACGCGGACCCGTTGCCACCCTCTGAGGTCCTCGTCGAGTTCCGGGTCGCCCGTGTCGACGCGCAGGACGCCGATGTCGTCGATTTTCTTGCGGGAGGCGACGACTTCCACGTCGGACTGCCGGATGACCGCCGGCGAGATCTGGGGGTTGCCACGCCCGAAGATGAACCCCTGGCCCCCGATGGGCGAGACGATGATGGTGTTCTGCTCGCCGAGGTTCGCGAGGATGTCGGACTCGGTGGCGTCGTGGGCAAGTAGCTCACCGTCGCGCCAGACGTCGACGCCGAGCGGCGCGCCGTCGAAGCCCAGTTCGGTCTTGACCGCGTCGAGCGTCGACCCCGGCCCGAGCACGAACGTCGTCTCGTGCTCGTCGGTGCAGTCGTACGCGACGGCCTCGGCGAGCTGTTCGACCGTGCCGCCCCCGATTTGCTTGGAGGACTGGAGGTCCTCGCCGACGGGCACCGGCCGAATGGCCTTCAGCTCGGTGTTGACGTCTCCCCCCCGAAAGGCGTCCTCGTCGATGTCGTTGACCTCTCTGGTGGCGGTCCGGTCGAAGGAGACGGCGAGCCGGCCCGCTGCACGCGGCGTGACTGCGAACACCGAGGAGTACACCTTGACGCCCGCGGGTACACCGAGCATCGGTGTGTCGGTCTCGAGTTCGTCGAGCGTCTCGGCCACGTCGACGGCGGTGCCGTCACCGCCGACGAACAGCACGAGGTCCACGTCGTTCAAAACGAACTGCCGGACGGCCTCCCTCGTGTCCTCGCGGGAGGTGTCCTCGTCGCCGGGATGGCCGACGACCTCGGGCTCGTAGCCCGCCTCGCGGCACTCGTCGGCGCCCATCACACCGCCGTACGCGAGCAGTTCGACCTCGACCCCCTGCTGGCGCATGTGTTCGAGCGCCTGCACCGCGCGGTCGGGGGCCCGGGGCTCGGCCCCGCGGCGGCGCGCCTCCTCGACCTTGTTGTCGGTTCCCTTGAGCCCGACGCGGCCGCCCATACCGGCGATGGGGTTGACGACCACCCCGATTCGTCGCATGGGTTCGCGTAGCGGGGGGCGGGACTAAAGCGACCCGGTCACGAGTTTGCACGCACCGAGCCGTGCGCTGAGAGACCGTGTCGGGACCACCGCTGTCGTGTCCGTTCGTCCCGCAGATAGCAATCGCCGTTCGGACTCACGCGAGCGAGAACGCGAACAGGATGAGGAAGCCGAAGTAGACGAGCACGAGCAGGCCGAGCGCCTTGTAGCGGAACAGCCGGAGCTGTTCCTCCTCCGCCGCGAGCGCCGCCTCGTATCGCTCGCGCTCCGCGTCGGTCAGGTCGCCCGCGTGGTCGACCCCGAGGTGCAGGTCGCGATAGTCGTCACGGGCGAACCGTCGGTCGCAGTGCGGGCAGGTCGCGTCGTCGGGGGTGGCATCGGGCATGGTCAGACGAAGGGGGGAGCCGCGTACGGTCGGGAGACGATCCACAGCGACGTCATCGTGTAGAACACCATCACGAGCGTGAGCGCGTACTGGGAGCGAATCGCCTGCATTCGGGAGGGGAACAGTTCGTAGGCGACGGCGTGGGCGACCCACACTGCGAGAACGTGCCCGAGCAGGACGAACGCGAGCGAGAGGCCGCCGAACCACCCCGGGAGGACGAGCGTGTAGGCCTGCCCCGGCGAGAGCGGGTCGACGAGTGCACCCACGAGTGCCGGGGAGAGCGAGAGGAAGTAGCCGAGGTAGTGGGCGAGGTGATAGCCCGCAGCGATGGCGAGCAGCGAGGGGGCGAACCGCCGGGCGAGCGTGGCCTCGTCGAGGCGCGTCTCCGCGTACCGGGCCCCGTATCTGACCGCGACGACGTACGCGGCGAAGAACACCCCGAACCCGACGAGCAGGGCGGCCGGATAGAGCAGGGCGGCGGGTACGCCGGCCCCGACCACGGCCCGGGCGACGTTGGCCCACGGTGGCGTCGCGACGAGCCCGTCGAACGTCGTCCCCCACAGCAGCGCAATCACGAACGCCACGTCCCCGGACCCGTCGAGGATGTCGTCGTCGAGGCCCGTTCCGGGCAGGCGGAGCCGGACACCGTCGGGGCCGCGCTCGACCGGGGCGACGGCCCCGTAATAGCGGAACACCCGCGAGACGGGGTCGACCGTCTCGAAGTAGGCGTCACCGAGGAGGCCGTACCCCGCGAGGGCCACGGCTGAGTAGCCGACCACAACGACGGCGAGCAGTCGAGGGGCGTCTGCGAGCGGACTCACCACTTCGAGCCAGACGAGCGCCAGCAGCCCGACCGTCGAGAGCCACGCGCCGTCGACCCGGAGCGGCCGGTTGCGAGTGGGGAGGAAGCGGGCGAGTGTGCGCCACGGGTTCAAGACCGGCCACGCGTTTCCGACGAGGTACGCCGTCATGGCCAGCCCGGCCCACCAGCCAGCCCACACCACGAGCACGGCGGCGTTGCGAAGGGGGTCGGTGGGGCCGAGAAAGCCGACCGCGACCACGCCGACGAGTCCGAGCACGCCGAGGACGCGACCGGCGGACACCACGAGCGTGCGGACCGGGACGGTGAGCGCGCGTTGGCGCGCGTGGACCTGCTGGATGAACGCGCGGTCGGTGGCGAACGAGGAGAGCAGGAAGGAGGCGCCGACGACACCGCCCCCCGTAGCGAGGAACAACCACGTCGGGATGTCGAGCGAGCGACCCGCGCTCCCACCGAGGCTCCCACCGTGGGCGAGCGCCCGGCCCACGACCGGGAGCGCGAGGAGCGCCGGCACGAGGACGAGCGCGCGAACGAGGCGGCGGCGGGCCGTCATCGTCGGCGCTAGGGACCGGACGAAAGTATAGCCGTCGAAGCCGTCACCGGCAAGAATCGCAGGGCGACGGGCGAGCGAGAGTAGGAGGGTTTTTGCCGATCGACTCGCTAGCGGCGCGTATGAGTCACGCGGACGAATCCGACGACCACAGCCACCACCTCCCCGCGGTCGACGACTGGCCGAAGGGGTTCGGTGAGGCCTCGTGGTGGCCGTTCATCACCGCCTTCGGTGCGGCGGGGTTCTACATCGGTGCGAGCCTGTACGTGCTGTCCACGGGCGACAGTCCGATCGTTCCCTCGCTGTACGGCCCCGCGGTGTTCATCGCCAGCACGTTCGTCTTCCTCACCGGCCTGTACGGCTGGGTGTACCACGCGTTCGTCAAGTCCTACTGGAGCGGCGAGGGCCACAGCGTCGGCCTGAAGCTCGGAATGTTAGCGTTCCTCGGTAGCGAAGTCGCCACGTTCGGCGCCGGCTTCGTCTACTACTTCTTCGTCCGGTCCGACGTCTGGGGCGAGAACCTCCCGCACCTCGTCGAGAGCGGTTCCATCTTCTCGAGCCTCGTCATCATCAACACGGTCATCCTCATCATCTCCTCGGTCACGCTCCACTACGCGCACGTCGCGCTCCGAAAGGGCGACCACAGCCGCTTCAAGAACCTGCTCGGCGTCACGCTGCTGCTCGGGATCATCTTCCTCGGTGGGCAGGTGTACGAGTACTACGAGTTCATCGTCCACGAGAACTTCACCATCCTTGACGGCGCGTACGCCTCGGCGTTCTACGGCCTGACGGGCCTCCACGGCCTCCACGTCAGTCTCGGGGCGGTGCTGCTCGGCATCGTGTTCGTCCGGGCGCTCTACGGCCAGTACTCCGCGGAGAAACACACGTCCGTCTCGACGGTCTCGATGTACTGGCACTTCGTCGACGTCGTCTGGGTCTTCCTCGTCGTCGTGCTGTACGTCGGCGCCATCGTCGAGCTGTAGCCCGTCACTCAAACGCCTGTTTTCGTCTCCCGAATCGTTTTCCGTTCGGCCCCGGTCGCGACCGTATGGACACCAGCGTCGCCGAACCGGCATTCGGCATCGTGCTCGCGGTCGCAATCGGCGTCCCCGTCGTTGCCGCCGTCTTGGGGCTGTTCCTCCAGCCGCTCCAGTCGCTGCTCCTCGGCGGGGCGCTGGTCGTCACCGCGGCCGCGGCGCTCCGAGATGGCGTCGACCGCCTGCTCGCGGCGGTGCTGGGGGTCGTCGCCGTCCTCTTGGGCGGTGGCGGCGTCCCCATCGTCGTGATACGGATGTTCCGTCCGGGGGCGGTGCCCGAAGTCGTGGCCCTGCTCACCACCGTCGTCTTCCTCGTGACGATGCTCGCGCTCCACGTCACCGCGTTCGCCGCCCGACCCACCACGGAACTGTGACCTACGTCGTCGCGTCGGGCGCCACGCGCTCTACCCGCTCCGCGAGCGCCCGGTTCATCTTCTCGTAGTCGACCTCGGGCTCGTCGGTGACGACCATCCCGCCGAGGACGCCACGCACCTCCTCGCGGTTGACCAGTCGCGTTCGGCCGTCGTCGAGCGGTTCGAGCTCGTAGACGTGCCGGCCCTCGAACAGGAGCGGCGAGAGGACGCGCCCGACCCACGCCAGCTTCCGCTCCGGGTCCAGGTCCGTGACGGTGACGCGCATCGACCGGTCGCGGACCCCCTCCCGGCGGACCGTGATGTCGAGCCTCGAGCCGACGGCGAGGTCGCCGTGTGCCTCGACGACGTGCGGGTTCCACGCGGGGTACGCGTCCGTCTCGGTGAGGGCCTGCCACACGTCCGCGGGCGGGGCGTCGACGACGATCTCGGTTCGAATGGCTCGCATGGCCGCAGGTACGCTGGCGAAGGAGATGAACACGCACTGTCGTGTGCGAGCACCCCGGAAAACGGCAGTTTGACGCCGGGCGGACACACCCGACCGTATGGACGCCGCCACGCTCGAAGCCCGACGGGCGCACTGCTGGTGGAGACAGAGGACGGAACGGGTGACGGAAGACGACTGCGAGAAGCTACGCCGCGATTAGGCCGCGAGGGCCGCCGGCGGGGCGACCGCGCTCTGGTTGCCGGAGCTCTCGTTGCCCGAACTCTCGTTGCCCGAACTCTCGTTGCCAGAGGACTCGGACTCGGTCATGCCGGCCTTCTGCTCGTCGAGCCAGTTCTGGTACTCCTCCTGCGAGACGACCTGCACCTTCCCGAGCATCGCGGAGTGGCCGACGCCACAGTACTCCGCACAGTAGAGCTGGTAGGTGCCCGTCTTGTACGCCTCCGTCGAGATGGTGTTGTACTTATCGGGGAACGCGTCCTGCTTCAGCGCGAGTTTCGGGACGTGGAACGCGTGGAGCCAGTCGATGGAGGTGACGTGGAGATAGACGGTCGTGTTCGCGGGCATCACCATCGTCCCAGTGTTGGAGACGTACCGTGACTCGTTGCCGTTGACCGTCTCCTCGGGGTAGTTGAACACCCAGAAGTACTTCTGGGCGACGACCTCGATCTCGACGACGTTGTCGGCCTCACCCTGCGGCGGCCCGACGGCTCCGGGGAAGTCGTGGGTCGTCGCTGGTTCGACGGCGTTCGGATTCGAGGCGGCGGTGACGCCCCCGATGGCCGTCACGCCGAGCAGCTGGTAGGCGGCGAAGCCGACGAACAGGAGGATGATGGCCGTCGCGACCGTCCAGGTGATCTCGAGTCGGCGGTTCTCCTTGGTGGGCTTGGCCTCGTCGCTGTCCTTGAACTTGATGACCGTGTAGATGAGGATGACCTCGACGAGGACGGCGATGGGGATGGCGACGTACAGGAGTTTCAGGTTCAGCCCCGTGATGAGGTCTTCGTTCAGCGAGGTCTGAGCCGCGGCCGGGTCGACTGCCAGTGCGAGCAGTGCGAACAGCCCGGCGACCAGCCCAGCGGTACGCTTCCGTATCATTACTCGCGGCTTAGGATTGCCCCCTCATTAACCCCGCGATGCACGTGCGTGGTGGCGGTATTACGTGCCGCAATCGGTAGGCGCTACCGGAGCGTGAGTCGAGGCGGGTGACTGGAGACGAACGCCGGTCGCATGGACGATGGGCCAAGCAGGGGCGGACACATGAATACCCCTAAAGCGGGGGGCCTAAGTACGGGCACGCCTACGTCCAACTATACCCGAAATGTCCCGCCCGAAGGTCACGACGCTACTCGCCGGTGCGGTCGTCGGCGTCTACCTGCTGGTCGTCGCCGGGGCGACCGCGACCGTCGCGGACGCTGCGGCCGCCTGCGGGACGTGGCCGCTGTGTGCGCCCACCTCGACGGCCGCACTCGTTGGCCTCACCCATCGCGCGATCGCCGCGCTCGTCGGCCTACTCGTCGTCGCGACGGCCGTCGTCGGCTGGCCCGAGTTCGAGCGCCGCGTGCGGGCCGCGCTCGCACTCGCCATCGTGCTCTACCCGGTGCAGGTCGTCGTCGGGGCGGCCGTCGCCACCTCCGCCGGGGAGACGGTTCCCGGCGTCCACCTCGGCGTCGGGATGGCCATCTTCGCCGCGCTCACGCTCGCGCTGGCGTGGCAACTCGAAGCCGAAACCGGCAGCGACGACATGCCCACCGAACGGCCCGAGCCGGACCTCCCGGACGAGCCTGCGGGCGACCTCCCGACGTTCGACTCCCCGCTCGCCCGCCTGCAGGCGACCGCGAGCGCCTACTTCCGACTGATGAAGCCCCGGCTGATGTGGCTGCTCGCGCTCGTCGCGGCGGCGGGGATGGCACTCGCCTCGGGCCCCGGGCTGGCCATCGACACGGTCGTCTACACGCTCGGCGGCGGCGTCCTCGCTATCGGTGCCTCGGGTACCTTCAACCACGTCCTCGAACGTGACATCGACCGGAAGATGAAGCGGACGAGCGACCGGCCGCTCGCGACCGAACTCGTCCCCGTCCGCAACGCCGTCGCGTTCGGGCTCGCGCTCGCGGCGCTCGCGCTCGTGGCGTTCCTGCAGGTGAACGTGCTGGCAGCCGCGCTCGGCCTCGGTGCCATCGTGTTCTACTCGGTCGTCTACACCCTCGTGCTCAAGCCGAACACCGTCCAGAACACCGTCATCGGCGGCGCGGCGGGCGCGCTCCCCGCACTCATCGGCTGGGCCGCGGTCACCGGCGACATCGGCCTGCCGGGCGTCGTGCTCGCTGGCGTGATCTTCCTGTGGACGCCGGCGCACTTCTACAACCTCGCGCTCGCGTACAAGGACGACTATGCCCGCGGCGGCTTCCCGATGATGCCGGTCGTCCGGGGGGAGACCGTCACCCGCAAGCACATCCTCTGGTACCTCGCGGCGACGCTCGCCGCGGCAGGTGCGCTGGTCGCGCTCACGAACCTCGGTGAGCTGTTCGCGGTCACGACCGTCCTGTTCGGCGCCGTGTTCCTGTGGGCAGTCGTCCGCCTCCACCACGAGCAGACCACCGACGCTGCCTTCAGAGCGTTCCACGCCTCGAACGCCTACCTCGGGATGCTCCTGCTCGCGGTCGTCGTCGACTCCCTCGCACTATGAGCACCGTCGACGTCACCCGCTACCGCCCGGACCGCGAGACCCTCGTCTACTGGTCCGCCATCGTCAACGCCGAACTGCTCGTCCTCCTGCTGTACTTCCTGTTCGTCACCGGGCCGCCGTCGTCGCTCGGGTTCGTCCTGCTCGTCAGCTACCCGTTCGTCTGGCTCAACGTCTCGTGGTGGGCCTATCGGAACACCGAGCCGGCGACGGCGTCCACGCGTCGGAAACTGCTCGCCGGTGGCGTCGCCGCGGGCTACTTCCTCCTGCTCGCGTACGTCGGTGGCCTCCTGCTCCCGGGCATCGGCGACCTCGCCACGGGCCTCCGCGTCGTGACGTTCCAGGTTCCGCCGGGCTTCGCTCCGGCCGTGCTCTACAGCGGGCAGTTAATAGTCGTGAACATCATCCCATACCAGCTGGTGGGTTACCTGACCCTCGCGTACCTCGTGTACGTGACCGCCATCGACGTGTCGGGCAACCTCGCGGCGGGCGTCGTCGGGCTGTTCTCCTGTGTCTCGTGCACGTTTCCGGTCATCGCCGCCGTCGTCTCCGGAATCACGGGCTCGGCGACGTTCGCCGCGACCATCACCCAGCAGTCCTACGGCCTCTCGACGGTCGTGTTCGTCGTGACGGTCCTCTTGCTCCGGTGGCGGCCGGATATGGGCGACCTCGCACAGCTCCGCACGCGCTGGGGCTGAAACCGCAGATAGCATACCGGACGGCTTCGAACCCCCACGTATGACCGAAGTCGAGATCGAGTACTGCGTGCCGTGTGGCTATCTTGACCGCGCTATCGACCTTCAGCGCGGTGTCTTGACGAACTTCGGCCAGTCAGTCGACCGTGTCGCGCTCGTGACAGGTGACCACGGCGTCCTTCAGGTGCGTGTCGACGACGACGTGGTGTGGGATACGGCCGACGACGCGTACGACGTCGACGAGGTCGTCCGCCGGGTGAAGGCCGCGCTATGAGCGTCATCACCGCGAGAGACGTCCGGCGAACGTACGGGGAGACGGTGGCGCTCGACGGCGTCTCGCTCGCCATCGACGCGGGCGAGGTGTACGGGCTCATCGGCCCGAACGGGGCGGGCAAGACGACGCTCGTCCGCGCGCTCACCGGGACGACCACGCCCGAGGGCGAGGTCGAGTTGCTCGGCGCTCGGCCGGAGGACGCCGACCCCGAGCGCGTGAGCCTCCTGCCACAGGAGTTCTCGCCGCCCGAACGCCTCACAGCTCGCGAACTCGTCGACTACTACGGCGGGCTGTACGACGACACACGCGAGACCGACGGTGTGCTCGACGACGTGGGGCTCGCCGACGACGCCGACACCTACTACGAGAACCTCTCGGGCGGGCAGAAGCGCCGCGCCTGCGTCGGTACCGCGCTCGTCAACGACCCGGACGTCCTCTTTCTGGACGAGCCGACGACGGGTATCGACCCCCAGGGTCGACGCGACGTGTGGGGACTGGTCGAGCGACTGGCCGAGGCGGGCACGACCGTCCTGCTGACCACCCACTACATGCAGGAGGCCGAACGGCTCTGTGACCGGGTGGGGCTGCTCGCGGACGGCACCCTCGTCGCCGAGGGCTCCCCGGAGGACCTCGTCTCTCGCTATGGGGGTGCGCCCCGCGTCGAGGTCCGGGTCGACGACGAGGAAGCGGCCGCCCGCGCGCTGGAGGCCGCGGGCTACCAGCTCGTTCCGGACGAACGCCGCCTGCTCGTCGACGACGTCTCGCCCGAGGACATCGGTGCCGTGGCCGACACGCTCGCCGACGCAGGTGTGAGCTACGACGGTCTGCTCTGGCGGCAGCCGGACCTCGAAGAGGTGTACCTCCAGTTGACCGGCCAGACCGTCGGCTCGGGTGGCGACCCGCGGGAGGTGGGAGAATGACCCGAACCCGCCGCATCCGGTCGGAGGTCGTCGCCGCGGGCAAGGCGTTCCTGCGCCGCCGCACCGCGGTGTTCTTCACGTTCTTCTTCCCCGCCATCATCATCCTCATCTTCGGGGCCCTGATTCAGACCGCGGGGGGGTCCGGCGGGCTGTTCACGGAGCCGGCGGGCTACTACGTCCCGGGCTACCTCGCCGTCGTCGTGCTGTTCACGCCCCTTTCACGGGTGGGGAGCGAGGTGGCACGCCACCGCGAGGGGAACCGGTTCGAGAAGCTGGCGACGACGCCGCTCCGCCGGTGGGAGTGGCTGCTCGGCCAGACGCTCGTCAACGTCGGCATCATCGGCGCGGCGGCGGTGGGCATCCTCGTGCTCGTCACGCTCGTCACCGACGCCGCCATCACGTTCGCGCCAGTGCTGGTCCCCTACATCGCGCTCGGGGTCGCGCTGTTCTGCGGGCTCGGAGCCATCCTCGGGCGGCTCTCGGACTCGCAGGACGGCGTCATCGCGGCGTCGAACGGTATCGCCCTGCCGCTCCTGTTCCTCTCGGAGACGTTCGTCCCGCCGTCGCTGCTGCCGGAGTGGCTCCCCCTCTGGGTGTCGCCGCTGACGTACTTCTCGCGAGGGGTACGCGCGGCGACGTTCGCGGGGAGCGAAGGCGCCGCCGTCGGCCCCCTCGGACCGGTGGCCGGGAACCTCGTCGTGCTCACCGTGCTGGCAGTCGCGTTCTTCGCCGTCGGCGCCGCCGCGCTCCCGCGGACCGACTAGCGAACTCGCCGGTAGAGCACCGCGAGCGCGAGCAGCGAGACGAGGACGACCGAGGCGAACCCGAGGTACCGCGGGGGGTCGAGATCGACGTCCAGCAGCGGGAACGCGTAGGCGGCGACCGCGCCCAGGAGGTAGAGGACGACCCCCACGCCGAACAGTCGCTCGACGACCGCCTCGGAGTCGACGATGCCGACGGCGAACACGCCGACGGTCGCCATCAGCCCGAGGAACGGAATCGCGAGGACGCTCTCGGGCGGGATGATACCCCAGGCGCGCTGGAACGCGGTGCCGGAGGCGACGCGGAACGGTCCCCAGCCGGAGACGACGAACAGCAGCCACGCCGTGACCGTGAGCGTCGCCCGCGACACCGGCAGGTCGTCGAGCCCCGGGTACTCGTCACGGAACCCCGGCTTTCGACGGCGCGCGGTGAGATACGGCGGCAGCGCCGCGACGACGCCGACTGCGGCGGCCGTGAGCGTCTCCAGTTCGGGCTCGGGAACGCCAGCGACCCACCGGAGGAGCGTGTTCGCGACCACCGGCCCCGCGACGGCCACCACCGCTGCGCCGAGCACGTACGGGCCGCGGTCGGCCGCTCGGCTCGACGCACCGAGCGAGAACGCCGCCGGGATGGGTGCGAGCACGAGCAACAGGGGAAGGCGCGCGAACGCCGCTTCGGGCAGCGGGAGCTGGGGGGACTGGAGCACCGTGACGGCGACGAACCCCGTGTAGACGACGAGGTGGCTGTTGAGTGCGGCGAGCGTCCCGCGGACGGGCCGTGCACCGTTGAGACCTGCGTACCCCGCGAGCAGGAGGAGCTCCGCGCCGACGAAGGTACCGAGCGCGCCCGGCGCGAGCCCCGGCGCGAGTGGGTCGGCGAGGAGCCAGGAACCGAGGAGACAGACCGCCCCGACGAACCCGAGGAGACGGTAGCGCGTCCAGAGCATGACGTGGCCGAACGCTCGGCGACCTGATTACTGTTGTGCCGGACCGTCAGGCGTTTCTCGGTGCAGCCGCCACAGCAGGTATGCAGCTCTCGTCGCTCCCGTCGCGCCCGCTCGAACTCGCGGAACTCCGCGAGTTGAACGACAGCGGCCGCTTCCGTGCGGTGTTTCCCGCAGCCGTGTTCGATATCGAGGACAGCGACTACAAGCTCGTCCCGGTGGCCGTTCTCGTGACCGACGGAACCGTCGTCGGCGTCGGCTACGATGCCGACGAGGGATGGACGCGCGTCTCGACCGAGACTGCGAGCGAAACCGACGACGAACTCAAAGAACAGGTCGAAGCCGCGAACCGCGAACTCCAGCAGTGGGCCAGGGAGACCGAGCAGCAGTGGGCGGAACCCGACGGGGCGAGCGCGTTGCTGGCGGCGTTCGAAGCCGGGGCGTGACTACCGGACGGGGATGTGGGTGCCGCCGCGCCCGCGGCGGTCGGGGTGCGGGCGCTCGGCGAGCGTGACCGTCTCGGTCACCTCGGCCCCCCGGCGGAGCAGGTCGAGTTCGACCGCGTGGCCCGGCTTCGTCTCCAGCAGCAGGTGCCGCATGAGCCCCTCGTGGGAGTTCACGGGCGTGCCGTCGACCGCGACGATGATGTCGCCGCCGACGGGCACGTCGATGCCGTTGATGCGTCGGGTGTCGGTCGACTCACGGAGGAGCCCCCTGGAGGGGCCGCGCGCGACGTCGACGACGAGCACGCCGCGGGTGTCGTCGAGGCCGTTCGCGCGCGCCACCGACGGCGAGACGTCGAGCGTGCGAATCTTGAGATACGGGTGTTCGTAGTGGCCCCGCTCGACGAGCGAGGGGACGACGCGGGCGACGACCGCCGCGGAGATGGCGAAACCGATGTTGTCACCACCGCGTGCCCGGTTGACGCCGACGACCTCGCCGTCCGCGGTGACGAGCGGCCCGCCGGAGTTCCCGGGGTTGATGGGCGCGTCCGTCTGGACCGTGTCGGGGATGGTGAACCCGTTGCCGGTCGGCATCGAGCGGTTCGAGCCGCTGACAACCCCCACGGAGATGCTCCCTTCCAGTCCCATCGGGTTGCCGAGCGCAGCCACCGGAACGCCCGGCGCGGGCGCTGCCTCGGCGAGTGACAGGGGGGTCGCGTACGCGGGGAGGTCCTCGACCTCGACGACGGCGAGGTCGGTGTACCGGTCGGAGCCGACGACGCGGCCGACGCGCCAGTCCTCCTCGCTGAACCGGAGTTCGACCTCGGCCGAGTCGCCGACGACGTGGTGGTTCGTCACGACGTGTGACTCGTCGTAGACGAACCCGGAGCCGGCGCCACGGCGGCGCCCGTGGTCGTCGGCCGTCACGTAGATGGAGACGACCGACGGGATGATCTCGCGGTACAGTGCCTCGTAGTCCGGTGTGTGCGTCATGATGGTGCGAGTGTGACAGGTCGCCACACACTAACCAGAGGTAAGCGTCGAGGAGTATTTGAACCGAGCGGCTACACGAGGGAGACGACCGCCGGGACGAACTCGTAGTCGTAGACGTGGTTCAACAGGACGTACGCGACCACGCCCAGCGAGAGCGAGAGGCTCCAGACCGCCACGGCGATGCGGCCGACGCGGGCGTGTGCCGTCTCACGAATCTTCTCCGTCGAGTGGGTGAGCCCGACGACGATGTTGTAGAGCACGAGCGGGACCGAAAGCGCAGACAGCACGATGTGGATGCCGAGCATCACGAGATAGGCGTAGTACGCCGTCTGCGGGCCGAGGAAGTCCTTGCGGCCGCCACCGCCCGTTTTCAGGAGATACAGGACGAGGAACACCACGATGAGGCCGAACGCCGCGACCATCGCCGTCCGATGGCGCTCGACGTCGCCGTCCTTGATGAGCTTATACCCCCACAGCAGGAGGGCGACGGTGACGGTGTTGATGACGGCGATTGCGTGCGACAGGAGGTTGACCGTCGCGAGTCCGATGTCCGGGTAGATGGGGAGGCCGACGTACAGCGTGCCGATGACGAGCGTGTAGCCGACGAGCGTGAGCGCGGCGACGACCGTCAGCGGATACTCCCTGACGAACTCTGGACCGGCGTCCGCGGTTGCCATACCCGCCCTTGTGACGCGACTCACGTAGCGGTTCCGCTTCCGGTCGGTCACAACAAAGACATGTGTCAACATACACCACATCAGTTAACCTGGTTCCGAACCATGTAGTCTGCGGTGAAATGAGATGGCTATCGCCTCCCCCACCGCCGAGAACATCGAGATGAGCGAGCGGTTCACCGCCGAGGTGTTCAACGAGCGCGACCTGGACGCCCTCGACGAGCTCTGTGCTGCTGACTGCGTCGTCCACGACGTACCTGGCGAGACAGAGATCAAGGGTATCGACGCGTACCGTGCCTACATGAAGTCGGTCCTCGACGGTTTCTCCGACCTGAAGGCCGAGACGGCGTTCTGTTTCGGACAGGACGACCTCGTCTGCACGCGGACGAACTTCAGCGGGACCCACGACGGCGAGTTCATGGGCATCCCCGCGACGGACAGGTCCGTCGAGATCTCCGGGACGACCATCGCCCGCTACGAGGACGGCAAGATGGTCGAGAGCTGGTCCAACCTCGACACCCTCGGCCTGCTCACGCAGGTCGGCGTCGTCGACATGCCGAGCACCTGACCACACCCGAGTCCCGGGGGTGAGTAAAGGCCACTTGTTTTTGGACAATCGTAGTGAAGGACGCCGAACACTCCGTTAGAGTGAAAGTCAGTGGCACGGAAGAGGTGTGTATGAGTACGGAACAGGAGGAACGGACCATCCGGTGTCTCGTCGCCAAGGTCGGGCTCGACGGCCACGACCGCGGCGCACACGTTATCGCCCGTGCCTTCCGGGACGCGGGGTTCGAGGTCATCTACTCCGGACTGCACAAGGCGCCCGACGAAATCGTACAGGCGGCAGTCCAGGAGGACGTCGACGTCATCGGCATCTCGATTCTCTCGGGTGCGCACAACACGCTCGTCCCGAAGGTCATCGAGGGCCTGAAGGAGTACGACGCGTTCGACGACACGCTGCTCATCCTCGGCGGCATCATCCCCGAGGAGGACCGCGCTGCCCTTCGCGAGCAGGGCGTCGCCGAAATCTTCGGGCCGGGCGCGACGATGGAGGAGACCATCTCGTTCGTCCGCGGGCACGCCCCCGAGCGATGACCGACGGCGGGGACGACCTGCTCGACGACCTGCTCGCTGGCAAACACCGGGCGCTCGCGCGGGTTATCACGAAGATCGAGAACCGGTCGCCGGGCTACCGCGAGCTCGTCAGCCGACTCCACGAACATACCGGCGACGCCGACGTCGTCGGTATCACGGGCTCGCCCGGCGCGGGCAAGTCGACGCTCGTCGACAAGATGGCCGCCATCTACCGCGAACGGGGCCACACCGTCGGCATCATCGCCATCGACCCCTCCTCGCCGTTCACCGGTGGGGCGGTGCTGGGTGACCGCATCCGGATGGCCTCGAACGTTGGCGACATGGACGTGTTCTTCCGCTCGATGTCCGCCCGTGGGACACTCGGCGGACTGTCGACCGCGACGACGGACGCCGTGAAGGCGCTCGACGCGTTCGGCAAGGACAAGATCATCATCGAGACGGTCGGGGCGGGACAGAACGAGGTGGACATCGTGAAGACCGCCGACACGGTCGCGGTGCTCGTCCCGCCGTCGTCGGGCGACGACGTGCAGATGCTGAAGGCGGGCATCCTCGAGATCGGCGACGTGTTCGTCGTCAACAAAGCCGACCTCGACGGCGCGGCGAGAACGGTCCAGGAGCTCCGCGAGATGATCCACATGCGCGACGCCTCCCCGCTCGCCGGTGGTGGGCACCACGGCGTCGCCGTAAGCAGTTTCGGGGGCGACGACGAGGACGAACCGGAGGCCGACGACGCGGACGACGAGTGGCAGCCACCCGTCGTCGAGACGGTGGCGAACACCGGCGAGGGCGTCGAGGACTTCCTGGAGACGCTGGCGGACCACCGGACGTGGCTGGAGACGACCGGCGAACTCGACGCGAAGCTCCGGAGTCGCTACGCCGAGGAGATCCGCGCGCTGTTGCGCGAGGACACCGCCGACCTCATCCAGCAGGAGCTCGACGCTCGCGGCGGCATCGAGTCGTTCGTCGACAGCGTCCTCGCGAAGGAGACGGACCCCTACCAGGTCGCCGACGAGGTCATCGAGCCGCTCGCCGACTGCGTCGCCGGGGATCGCGACGACTCGTAGCTACCCGCGGAGCCGCCGGTGTACGACTTTCAGGCACTTGTCCTGGACGAACGTCCGGCCCGACTCTCGGACGCGCTCGCCAGCCTCGTCGTGTCGAATGCCGAGCTGGAGCCACACCGTGTCCACGTCGTCGCGGCTGAGCACCTGGTCGACGATGCCCGGCGCCTCGTCGCTCGGTCGGAACACGTCCACGATGTCGATGTGCTCGTCGACCTCGTCGAGTGAGTCGTACGCTTCGATGCCGAACACCTCGTCGGCGTACGGGTTCACCGGGATGATGCGGTAGCCGTGGTCCTTCATGTACTTCGGGACACCGTGGGCCGCCTTGCCGGGCGTCGCCGAACAGCCCACGACGGCGATGGTCTCTGCGTCGAGTACCTCGTTCAGGTCGACGTCACTCGTGGATGCCATACCGAACCGACGCGCGTGGAAGGGGAAAAGCCTGTGTGGTCGTGCGCACCTCGCGTCACGTTCGCCACCCGCTCACCGGAACCGAGCGGTGACCGACCCGTCGGCGTCGACCTGCAGCATCCCGTCGAACAGGCGGGAGATGGTGGTCACCGTCTCGCTGTCGTGCACGCCCGCCTCGACGAGGAACAGCCCGATAGCATCGGTGTTCTCGATGCGGGCGGTGAGAACGTGGAGGAAGCGAAATACCGTCTGGAGCGTCGAGTAGTGGAGCAGCGTCGATACCGACGCGAACAGCACGCGGTTGTGCGTCAGCCCCCGGTCGACGGAGAACTGCTCGATGAGCTGTGAGGACTTGATACCGATGCCCGTCATGTCCTCGGGCGAGGAGGCGTACTGCACCAGTTCGGTGTCCGCGATGGTGCCGTAGCCCTGCAGTTTCGTGATACAGTCGACGACGCCGACCGGGGCATCGTGTTCGAACAGCGTGGGCGCGATCTGGCGAACCCGGTCGGCGCTGTTCGTGTTGGTGACGACGATGCTCCCCTCGCCAGCCATCGCACCGTGTTCGAGTGTCTCGTAACCTAACGCCTCCTTGCCGGAGAGCGGCGGCCCCGAGAGCAACAGGTTCGTCCCTGCCTCGACTGTCCGGCCGCCGAACGACCCGCCGAGGTCATACATCTGGGACCCTCGTGGGCGGCGCGAACGCTCGGAGCCACGGGCCAGGCATCGTCTCTAATGGACCGGGACGCGCATTTAGCGTTTGTGCTTGGCTCTACACCGTGAGCCGGCCGACGACGAACGCGACGGCCGCGAGCAGCTGGCCGTACTTGAGCCACGTCTGGCCCCGCGTCGGGTCGTCGAAGCTCCAGTAGGCGGCCGCGAGCATCACGGCGTCCGCCGGGAGGACGGCCGCGAGATACGCGAGCGGGAACGTTCCGAGGAGGTACGGCGCGGGACTGGCGAGCAGGGCGAGCCCGAGGGCGACCACGGCCACGACCAACGCCGTCCGCTCACCGTAGGCGATGGGGAGCGTGTTGAGCCCCTCCTCGCGGTCGCCGGCCACGTCCTCGACGTCCTTCACGACCTCGCGAGCGAACGTCGCGAGCGCGGCGAGCAGGAACAGCACGACGACCGGTTCGAGCCGGCCTCCCACCGCGGCCCCACCGAACAGGAACGTCGAGCCGCCGAGGTAGCCAACGAGCGCGTTGCCGACGCCCGGCAGCCCCTTGAACAGCTCCGTGTACGCGACGAGCGCGAGGAGGTTCACGACCGCGATACCGATGGCCAGCGGCGTCAGCAGCAGGGCGAGCACGACCGCGAGCCCGAACAGCACGACGGCGAACGCGAGCGCCCCGCGAGGAGAGACTGCGCCCCGAGGGATGGGCCGGTCGGGCGCGTTGATGCGGTCGATCTCCCGGTCGAAGTAGTCGTTGATGGCGTTGCCCGCGCCGACGGCGAGCATCGTCGCGACGACGGCTGCGGCGGCCCGAATCTCGGGGGCGGTGTCGACGAGCAGCCCTCCGGCACCGGCGTCGAGCCCGGCGACGAACGCGCCGATGAACGTGAGCAGCCCCGAGAGGACGGCGTTGCCCGGGCGCGTGAGTTCGAGGAGTCCGCCGAGCCGTTGCATGCCCCGGCGTGGTAGCGGGCGTGGCTTCAACGCGTCGGAATGGGGATGGAAGGGCTTTTGTCAGGGACCGCACTACCCGACGATAGGGCCCTTAGCTCAGCCTGGACAGAGTGCGTGGCTTCGGACCACGTTGCCGGGGGTTCAAATCCCTCAGGGCTCGCTTCTTGCGAACGCACGTGAGCAAGAGCGACGTCCACGGGAT
The DNA here is from genome assembly GCF_024362405.1 of Halorarius litoreus. GTDB lineage: Archaea > Halobacteriota > Halobacteria > Halobacteriales > Haloarculaceae > Halorarius > Halorarius litoreus. The sequence continues at coordinate 3,835,636 of NZ_CP101454.1, forward strand.
TTGAAGCAGGGAGGTCGCGCGCAGCGAAGCGAGCACGTCCGACCGTGGTTCAAATCCCGCATGGCTCGCGCCCCCTCCAGAGAAACCCCACACGACGTGCGCCCCCTCCAGAATGCACCTTTACACGCCCGCACATCCATTGAGTGGCGTCATGGGACACCGGCGGCAGAGTCGCGTGGCACCGACCCACCACGAGCTCGTCTTACTCAAGAGAGAGCTCGAGATTGCACGGAAGGGCGAGCACATTCTCGAGCGGCGCCGTGACGGGCTCGTCTTCATCCTCCTCGACCTGCTCGACCGGTTACAGACACTACAAGCACAACTCGAGACGGAGTTCGCGGCCGTCGTCTATCTCCACCGGTTGGGAGCAGAGCGGGAGGGAGAGATCGTCCTCAGAGAGCTCGCGAAGGCGAGAGCGACACGACCCGAGCTCATCGTCACCGAGACGGAACTGCTCGGGCTCGAGATTCCGTTCATTCTGAGCCACCACATCAGCACCCGCGTGGATGAGCGGGGGTATGGTCTCCTCGGGACGTCTTCGTTGGATGACGAAATCGCCCGCGCGTACGAACAGGTAGTTGAAGAGGTCGTCAGGCTCGCCGAGATGCGAGCCGTCATCGCACACCTACTCAGAGAGATTCGCCGTCTGCGTATCCGGGTCAACTACCTCAACCACCGGCTGCTTCCGGAGCTCGAAGCCGAGAAACGGTACATCGAGGGGTACCTCGCAGAGCGTGAACGCGAGGAGCGCTACCGGCAACTCTGGATGAAGCGCCGCACAGAGGAAGACAACGAGTGAACACCGCGGCTCACAGCTCCGAATCCCGAGCCGTGGGACCTCAGTGTCGCGGTGGCGGGTGGAGGTTCGCCTCCCGGATGGCGAACGCGACGACACCCAACACCAGCAACAGGCCGACGAAGAACTCGACGGCCGGGAGCGTCCCCGAGTTTATCCAGACGAGGACGTCTTCGAACGCCAGGATGGCGAACAGGAGGACCAGCAGGATCACACCGTGTCTGCCGATGTTGACCTCGACCATAGCAGTCGGTACAGCCACCGCATATAAGAACCCGGGGGAACGACCGGCAGTCGCGAGCACGACAGGCCCGCTATTCGGTGAGCGGCAGGACGATGCCGAATACGATCGGCGAGAGGAGGAACAGGAACAGCCCGAGGATGCCAACGTCGAACAGGAGGGTCTCCTCCCACGCCGGCAGCGTGTAGTGCAGCCCGTGTGCCAGAAGCTCGGTACCCATGGAGAGCACGAGTAGCGCGAGGCCGAGCAGGAAGCCGTTTCGAGTCAGTTTCGGATAGTTGAGGTTACCGTACCGTCCCATACTCACTGAACGACCAGTATCAGGCTAAAAGATTGCGAGAGAGTGTGTGACTTGCTGCCACAGGGTCGTACGTTCGCCCGACTGAGATACACTCGACATCGTCACTCGGACTGCTGGAACGTGTCGAGGGCACCCGGTGGGATTCGAGCGGGCGAGAATATTTTCACGCGGTCGCCAGCTTTGAGGACCGTATTGCCCCGCGGAGTGAGGATGCGGTCACCGCGTTGGATAGCGATGACCAGCAGGTCCTCGTGGATGAGCCCCGCGCGGTTCGCCTCCTGGAGCGTCTGGTCGGCGACGGGGGCGTCCTCGGCGATGACCACGATCTCGTCGTTCGGCGTCGCCTCCATCTCCGTCCGGAGCGTCTCGTGGTCGTCGTCGGGACCGAAATCGTGGAACGGGTGGTGGTACTCCGCCTGGATGAACTCCTCGTCTTCGACGGCGAGCCCCAGATTCGTGAGTTTCCGGGCGATGTGGCTCAGTCCGCCAGTGTCGCTCGCGACGACCTTCACCTGCAGGTTCCCCTGCCCGCTCATGAGTTTCACCACCTCGATGACCCCGGGGATTCGGAGCGCCTGCTGGGCGAGGCGAACATCGTGGCGACCCCGACGACACCCACAGTCCAGAGAAACCGCCGTCAAGCGGTGGACGAACGTGAAACGGGCATGAGCGGCGGACGATGCACACCGAGGTTGCTATACACTCCGTTCGTGCAGTACGATGACCTACTGGGAGCGAGCTGGCCCGTTTCAGGCGACCATCTATCGATTAGCCGTCAGTATCGCGGCGGTGGGGGGAAGGTCCCGTCCCAGCTGACGGACAGGAGGACCAGCAGCAAACGGCTACGAGCTGCCCCCACCGCCACCGGTGGTAGTAGCCGCCGATAGAGGCCAGAGCGGCGTTCTATGGCCCATTACTAACATCCAGACAGTGGAATCGTCCACCATGTCGAGCACCGAAGACCTCGCGCGGTTCCGTCGCAACCGGCAGGACGAGGTCGACAGCGCCACGGTCTACGAGGCAATGGCCACCGCCGAGTCCCAGCCACAACTCGCCAGCGTCTATCGCCGGCTCGCCGAGACCGAGCGATACCACGCGACGTTCTGGGCGGCGAAACTGCGCGAGGCGGGGGCCGACGTTCCCGCAGCACGCCCGTCGTGGCGCGCACGTGTTCTCGCGTGGACGGCGCGCCGCTTCGGCCCGGAGGTCGTCGTCTCGACGATGCGTGCCGGCGAAGCGACCGGCGGGTCGGACTACGCGACGCAACCCGAGGTCGAGGGAACCGGGATGGCCGCCGACGAACGGTCGCACGACCGGTTGCTCGCGGCCATCGAGCAGACGCCCGGGCGTGGCGTCGAGGGGAGCGTCCTCGCCCGTCTCGAGGGCCGCCACCGAGCGACGAGCGGGAACGCGCTCCGGGCTGCCGTCCTCGGGGCGAACGACGGGCTCGTCTCGAACCTCAGCCTCGTGATGGGCGTGGCCGGCGCCGCCCTCGACACGACGGCCATCCTGATTACGGGGCTCGCCGGCCTACTCGCCGGTGCCGGGTCGATGGCGATGGGTGAGTGGCTCTCCGTGCAGAGCTCCCGGGAGCTGTATCAGCGACAGATCGCCATCGAAGCGAGCGAACTCGCGGCCGCGCCCGACGAGGAGCGGGACGAACTGGCGCTCATCTACGAGGCGAAGGGACTGTCGCGGGCGCAGGCCGAACAGCTCGCAGACCAGTTGAGTGCCGACGAGACGACGGCGCTCGACACGCTCGCTCGCGAAGAGCTCGGCATCGACCCCGAGGAGCTGGGCGGGTCCGCGTGGGAGGCAGCCGGCGCGTCGTTCGTCCTGTTCGCGCTCGGGGCCATCGTCCCCGTGGTGCCGTTCTTCGCGCTGAGCGGCCTCCTCGCCGTGGTGGTGAGCCTCGTGTTGAGCGCGGTAGCCCTGTTCGTCGTCGGTGCCGGGATCACCCTCCTGACGGGTCGAAGCCTGCTGTTCTCGGGTGGTCGGCAGGTCGCCATCGGGCTCGCCGCCGCCGCGCTCACGTACGGCGTGGGCTCGCTCATCGGGGTGTCGATCGTCGGCTGAGACCAGTCCCGGTGGCTAGTCGGCTGAGACGGGCCTGGGGGACTAACGGACGTGATCGCTACACGTCTCACCCCGTAGTATCGTCGTGACTCGGTTCCAACAGCGTCACACGGCGAGCGGTCCGGGGCCGGCTCAGTACCGCCTGAGCTGCTCGCGCATCTGTCGAACGCCGAAGCCGAGCGCCGCGAGCGTCAGGAGCCCGAACGTCGCCTCACCGTACCAGCCCTCGTGGTGGAGGAAGCCGAACGCGGCGAGACCGAACGTGACGAGGGCGAAGCCCCACACCTGCCACTGGTCGAGTGCGGCCTGCAGGACGCTCTCCCAGTCGGTGGCCAGCGTCTCGATACGCGAGTGGTCGGCGGCGGCGTCGTGGAGGTCGGAGATCTGCGCTTCGCTCATCGGAACCACCTGTCCGGGTGCTGTGCCGGGAGTCGGGTAAAGGCGGCGTGGCACTGAGTGTGGTGAAGCCGCTCGGAGGAAACGGCCGGGTGTCCCCGTGCCGTCGCCCACTTCTCGGGACTTCGTGGCCCGAAGTCGTGGGAGGGGACCGACGACGGAGCCGTGCGCGCCGATGCCGCTATGAGAGAGCATTTAACCCGGAGATACCAATCCGAGAGCGTGGCGTCCCCGTTCGACGTTCTCGGACTCGATCCCGATGCCGACGACCGGGCGGTAATCGAGGCGTACCGGGACCGGGTGAAGGAGGCGCACCCGGACCACGGCGGCTCGGCCGCCGAGTTCCAGCGCGTCAAAGCCGCCTACGAGGCCGTCCGCAACGGCGAGGTGGACGACGACGCGGGCACGGCACCCGAGACCGACCCCCAGCCGGAACCCAGAGAGCCGGAGGGCACGCGCGTCGAGTACGTGAACTACGACGCGCTCGACGACCACGGCTGGTCGCTCGACGACCCGGAGCTGTTCGAGACGGCCGCCGAAGCCGAGCTCGACCCGGTCGACTACGGCCGACTCCTCGTCGAACCACGCGAGAGCCTGCTCGAAGGGGCGGAGAACCGCGGGTTCACGTGGCCGTACGCCTGTCGCGGCGGGGCGTGTGCGAACTGCGCCGTCGCGGTCGTCGAGGGCGAACTCGACCAGCCGCCGAACCACGTGCTCTCCCAGGAGATGCTCGACCGCGGCATCCGGCTGTCGTGTGTCGGGATGCCGATGACGGACGAACTCAAGGTCGTCTACAACGTCAAGCACCTCCCTGACCTCGACGAACTCCTCCTCCCCGCCAAGCGGTTCGGGCAGGTGAGCCCGAGCGAGTGAACGGCCGAAAATCAGCGCGTTCCAGCCGAATCGTCGCCGATTCTCACGGCGTGGGAACCTGCACTACGGTAATCATTCTGGCCTGCGTACCTCGATTCGAGAGGTACCCATGTACGACAGAATCCTCGTCCCGATTGACGGCACGCCCGGCTCCGAACGCGCGGTTCGCAACGCGCTCGATATCGCCAGCAAGTACGACGCGACGGTCTACGTCGTGTCGGTCGTCGACAACGGACCGCTGGGCCGCGACGGGGCCCGAGCCGACCGCGTCGAGCGGGCTGAGAAGGCACTCGAGAAGGCCCGCCGTGAGGCCGAGGACGCTGGCGTCGATCTCCAGGCCGAACTGCTCGAGGGGAAAGTCACCGCCCAGATCATGCAGTACGTCGACAAACACGGCATCGACCTCGTCGTGATGGGGACCCACGGGCGGAAAGGGTTCGACCGGTTCGTCGTCGGGAGCGTCAGCGAGCAGGTCGTCCGCAACGCCGACGTGCCGGTGTTGACCGTGAGTCTCGGAAGCGACACGGTGAAAGTCACGTCCGTCGAGCAGGCACACGAGATCGCCCGGGACGCGCTCGCGGCCCGGGGCTACGACGACATCACGCTCGAACAGGGCGCGTACGACGAACCCAGCGCGTACGTCGTGCAGGGCGTCGCCGACGGCACCCGGTGTAACGTTCACGTCGAGAAAGGGACCGGGAGCCCCCACGTCGTCGAACTCGGCTCGGCGTGAACTGGCGCTGTCGATACTGTTCTACTCGACGCCATTGAGAGATTCGACGTGTGAGAGATGTGACGTGCTGCATATAGAGCGTGTATGCAGCACGCGGTAGGTGTTCGTTCCATGCGACCTGGACTAATATAGCTGGGAGGTGGGTGTGCGTCTTACACGGCCAATGGTAGTGACATTGGCGGAAAAGTGACCTCCGCATATACCGATCGGAGGCCTCGAACTCCGAAAGTACACCGTGGGTATGGTTATCACCTCGTTCGCCGGAAAGACGCACGAGATGCCACCGTACGTGTTCTTTACTACATTCACCCAGCAAGGGCGTTGAAAACGTACTAGACCGTCCCGAACGAACGGAGCACGCGAGAGAACTGGTCGAGTCTCTCGGTGGGACGTGACGGGACTTTTTCGTCACGATGAGCAGGTACGATGGCGTCGTCATCGACGAGTTGGCGGCTCAGGCCGCGCTCGCCCTCGCTGAAAGCGGTAACGTGACGACCGAGACGCTCCGAGCGTTCACGCTCGCCGAATTTCGCGACATCGTCGAAACCATGTCGTAACCGACGGCCGGTGGCCGACCGACCACCACTCGTCGATCGGTACTCCCAACGATACGGTTACGGCTTCGCTTCAAAGACGAGGCTGGTCGGTGTCTCGGCCGCCCGGCGGAAGCGTGTGAACCCACCTTCGGTAACGACCTCGCGGGTCTGGTCCTCGCCAGCTTGGGCGCCGAGCCCATAACCGACATCCTGACTGAGCGAGTTCGGAGTACAGGCCAGCGTCGAGATCGAATATCCAAGACGGCCAAACGGAGTGAGGTTGTTTTCGACCTGGTCATCGGCATACGGTTCGACGATCATCCACGCACCGTCATCGGCCAACGTTTCCAGTACGTGAGCTGCCACACCGACCGGGTCGCCCATGTCATGGTAGCAATTGAACATCGTCACGAGGTCGTACTCGGTTCCTGAGTACTCTCTCGCGGTCGCCACTTCGAAGGTGACGCGGTCGGACACGCCCGCGGTCGCCGCCCGCTCGCGCGCCACTTCGATTGATTTCTCGTGGTAGTCGATACCGACGACCGTCGAGTTGGGGTATGCTTCGGCCATGCGAATCGTCGGGGCTCCGTGACCACACCCCACGTCGACGATCTTCCCGCCTGCGTTCAGCCTGGCATCGATACCGTCGAGCGCTCCGATCCAGTCGAGTAGGAACGCCCCGTAGGATGGTCCGAAGAAGCGTTCCGTGCCGTGGAACACGTCGTCGTCGTGTTCGTGCCAGCCGATGCCCGCTCCCGTTCGGAAGGCATCCTCGAGTTCCGGGCCAATCTTGGCCACTGACCCGACCAGCTGGAAGGCACCCGGCATGAACACGGGGCTTTCCTCGTTGGCCAAGACGTGCGCCTGCTCTGGAGTGAGGTAGTAGCGGTTAGTGTCGGGGTCGTAGGTCACGTACCCGCCGGCGGCCTGCGAGCGCAGCCATTCACGGACGTAGCGTTCGTTGGTTTCGGTTTTCTCGGCGAGCTCAGCGGAGGTTAGTGGCCCTGCGTCATCGAGTGCCGCGTACAGCCCGAGCTCGTCCCCGATGACGGCGAGTGCGGCGTGAACCGTTGCGCCGAGGTCGACGAGCGACGTCTCAACGAGTTCGCTCAGTTTCTCTTCGTTCAATCGATCCGATTGGGTGTCAGTTGACATCGTTTTACTTCCTCACACGATTTTTAGGTGTTTACTTCGGAGTTCTTCGGCTGTGTAGTCCTGGCCGTGGACGTCCCGCATGTGACGCTTGGCCAGTTCGATTGCCTCTGCCTCGTCTTCTGATTGGATGATGAACCGGCAGTCGGCCGCCGCTGCTTCACAATCGAGCTTGTGTGCTTGCGCCACTGTTGATGACCTCCAGGCGTACCGTCTACTACCACCAAGATAAGCGTAATTAGAACGACATTTCTATCGGGATGTCGATAGAATCCACCTTCTATAACGGAACTGACGTATGGGTCCTGGCCACGACATCTCCCTAGCAGACTCGGTGGCCATCGCTTCTCACAGGGTCTTCCAGTCCATGTGGTGTGGTACCAAGGGAAGAGTAATTACGAGTGTTCCCCTAGTACGGATATGTGTCCCCCCATTTCAGGCAATCGGGAACGGGCGGACCGATCTACCGCGAACGAGGCGTTCAAGCTCCTCTCGGACGAGACTCGACTCGAAATCTTACAAGCCCTCTGGGAAGCCCAGGATCAAACGGACGAGACGCCGATCCGGTTCGCCGACCTCCGTGAATGCATCGGCGTTGACGATCCCGGCCGCCTGAACTACCACCTGAACAAGCTCATGGAGACCTTCGTCCGGCGGACAGAGGACGGGTACGAGCTCATGGAATCGGGCAAGCGGATCGTCAGGATGGTACTCTCCGGCACCGCCATCGCCGATCCAGAGATCGAACCTGTCGCAGTCGACATCTCGTGTTGGTACTGCGGGGGCCAACCCGTCTGGAGCTACCGGGAGGGCTGGCGCTATCTGGAATGTACCAACTGCGAGGCGCGGTGTGTCCGCTCGTTCCCACCCGGCGTGATCAGCAAGTCCGAATTCCCGCCGTCGGGGTTGCGCGGTCGGACGCCAAACGAGATCAACGAGGCGGATCGAATCTGGGGTGCTCATCGACGAGCCTCGGTGATGGACGGGGTTTGCCCGGAGTGTGCGGGTGAAATGCCAGTCATCTCGGTCGATATCTGCGAAGATCACCAGCCGGATTGGGATGCGTACCAGTTCTGTGAGCATTGTGGATCCATCTTCAAGATGCTCGTCTCGCACGTCTGTGAGGGGTGTAAGTATCGGTGGCGAATGCCGACGTTGTTCTACCCGTCACGACATCCGGCGGTGGTCGCGTTCTTCTACAACCACGGGATCGAGTTCGACCTCGCCACATACGAACAACGCGCCATCCTCCTCGATTTCGAGGAAGAACTCCTCTCAGAGGACCCTCTCCGCATCCGCATCTTGGTTTCGTTTGAGGACGAAGTGCTTGGGCTCACGTACGATGATCGGATGGAGCTAGTAGACGTGACTCGTGACGGAGTAGAGCACTGATCTAAATACAGAACTGCTGATCTCTGCGCGGTTCTTACTGAGATTCCTGAATCGGTTATATCCGCAGACGACCAATACTCTCTTTGCTGCATTCATCCTCTGAATGCAGCACGCTCGCAGAAACTTCACCCGTCCCTATCAGAAGCGGCGTGCGAGATATAGAGGCTGAGTTCGGCACGAGGTCATGGTGTGGTATGCGTTCAGATTCCATCTGATTTCCCGGGCGAACCGAACGCACCCGAGTCTATCAGCTTCAATTCGTGATGATGGCTGCAGCACGAAGTAGCGAAAACGGGGCCGAAGGTTGAGGAGGGGATGAAGTGGAATGCCAGATTAACAACTTCTCCCCATCTACACTACAACTGTCACCACATAAAGCAATATTTACCGCTTGGACATCATTGAGAATTATCCGTGTAACAAGCCATGCGCCATTCATGGGCACTCGAGTAGGGAGTCATGGAAAGCCCCCATACCAGCGATACGGGGTCCCATCTATCGGTAGATACTCCCCCTGTATCGACCGGCCCGATCGCCTCGTAAGCGACCATCGCTCGTGACAGACTCGCGCCTTCTATTCAGCACGCCCGCGGAGTCCTACTCGAACTCTGTCAGTACCGCCCTGCGAGATACGGAGAGTGCAGTCATCACGATCAGGCCGACTCTGTCCCTCGTTCTCTCGTCACATCGACAACAGACACGTCCTCGTCGATCGTCAACGTCAGGGCGTCGTCGTCGACGGTGAACGTCAACGCCACCACGACGGGGTCAGTCGAGCGGATGTCCTCCTCGTAATCTCCGAGGGCACCGGGCGCCCGCTCGTGGGTCTCTGGGACGAGGGGATTGAGCCCGTGGTCGGTGAGAAACGCCAGCAGTTCCGTCTCCGCCAATAGACACAGGTTGGGAATGCCGCTCGAACTGTAGTGACAGGTCGAACACTCGACCTCGAACAGAGCCGCGTAGCGGCGGTCACAGTGGGCACAAACGCCCTCCGTGGCGTGGTCCTCACAGACCGTCATCGACTGCTGGATGGTGCCGGAGCAGCGTGGACACACGCCGGCGCTGAGTCCCAGGGACTCCAGATTCGACCAGACCACGGCGGCGTTGTGGAGCTCCGTGGGTGTCCGCCCCTGGACGCCCGCGGGAGGGAGGTAGATGTGCCCGAGTGTTCCGAACTCGGTGGCGAACTGCGGCCCCGACGCCTCCTGCCTGAAGAAGCCGGCACACTCCGTGCAGAAGAGTTCGACGCGCTCCTGTTGGTAACTCACCTCAACCGGTGCCCCACAGAAGGGACACGGCCGGTCGGTGGGTTTCCGGTGAACTATCGGATCTTCGGTCACAGTCCCCGAGAGAACGGCCTCGACGATCCGGCGGCCCGTCTGCCGGATCGCATAGCCCGCTTCGGTCCGACTGATGAAGTGCCCCGCGAGTTTGTCGAGATGATAGCTGAAGTTCGACCGGGTGTCGTAGTCGCTGCGCTCGAACAGCGTCGAAAAAGCCAGCGGCTCGTCCGCCCTGCTGAGCGTCCGCAGGATCCCGAGCCGCGTCTCGTCCGCGACGAGCGCGAAGGCCTCGTCCGGCGAGAGCCCCGACGTCGACGTGTCGTCGCCCACCATACCCGTGCTTGCGGGGAGAACTATTTAAATATCGGTCCGAAACGGTGCTCACCCAGAACGTGTCAGCTGATTCCCTATAACATCATATAGCTGAAATATAATTGGCCGCGGGGGGAGACGTCGAACGACACCATGGGTTCTGATACGACGAATCCGACGGAGGCCGCAACGAGCGTAGTACCCGGGAGCTCCGGGCTTTCGGACCTCACGACGTTCGGGAAGGTCCGGTTGGCCGCGTTCGCACTAGTCGTGCTCGCGACCATCGGGATGGCCGGGGTCGCCTTGGGGGAGCTGTTCAGCCTACTCGTCCTCGGGTGGACGGCCGATACGGGGGCAGAGCTCGGCATCCACCGCCTGCACGTGATGGGCATCGCAGCCACCATCTTCACGACACTGCTCGGGGTGATCGTCCAGTTGTATCGACCGACGCGACAGGCGACCGCGATGCTCGGAGCCTTTCTCAGCGTCGTCGCCGCGGCAGCGATCACGGTGGGTGTGGGGGGCCCGCTCGAAGGGGTCCTCCCCTTCCTGGTGCTGATCAGCCTCGCGACGGTGCTCCATCCGGCCGGACGGGACCTGCTGCAACGCGGGGAGTCGTACAGCCCGGCGATGCTGGCGCTGGTCGCCGTCGCGGCCGTCCCGATGCTCGCGTTCGCGGCCGACCAGGTGACCCGCCAGCTCACCGCGAGTGACCCACACGCCGCCGTCGGCCACTACAGCGCGATGGCGCAGTTCGCGGTGGTGCCGCTCGTCTACGCCGGCCTCGCGGCGATCGGGATGCGCGGGTGGCGGGTCGCCGCCTGGGTGGGGGCGCTGCCCGTCGCGTATTACGGCCTCCTCGCCGTGTCGTTCACCGGTCAGACGGGCTCGACGGGCGTCACATGGGGCAGCGCCGCCGTCCTGTGGGCCGCCAGCTTCGTAGTCGTCACGGAGTACTCGCGGAGCGGGGACTCGCCGACCCTCCGTCGGAGCGCAGCCGAAGGGGACTAGGCCCGCAGGCGGCCGCTCTGTTCCGTCGGGAGCGGTCGTGGCGGGGGCCCTCACCCTAGTTGCTGACGAACACTTATACGATAGCGGTCTGACACTCGGGGCGATGCGGTTACCGGCACACCGGCCGGACCCTGGCGTCCGCTACGTCGCGACGAGTTTCGTCGTTGGCATCTTCTTTCCCGCCGTGGCGGGCGGCATCACCTTCCCGGCCCTCCCCCGCCTCGAACTCGTCCTCGGGATCTCGCCGACCGTCGTCGGGGTCGTTCTCTCGACGACCGGTGCGGTCCGCCTTCTGAGCAACGCCCCTGTTGGCAGCCTCCTCGACCAGGTGGGGACCCGACGCCCGCTGATTGCCGGGGTCCTGCTGTTGAGCGTCGCCCCCTTCGGGTACGCGCTCGGGCTAGAGCCCGGAGCCGTCCCGTTGGGGCCGGCGGCCGTCTTCATCACCGCGCGGGCCGGCGCCGGCGTCGGCTCGGCGCTGGTGCTCGTCGGCGGCTACGCGATGATAACCGACATCACGACGCTGGACAACCGCGGTCGGTGGATCGGATACATGCTGGGGGCGTACGGGCTCGGGTTCCCTGCCGGACTGGTCGTTGGCGGGCTCGTGGCCGACGTGTACGACATTCGCACCGCGTTCCTGCTCGCCGGGGCCGTCAGCCTCGTCTCGATCCCGATCATCCTCGCCTTCGTTCCGGACCGGGCGCCGTCGGTCGAGCAGGGCGGCGGGCTCCGCGAGATCCCGGGACTGGTCCGGGCGGACCGCCGTCTGGCCGTACTCGGAACGGTCAACGGCATCCTCTCGTTTCTGAGCCGGGCCTTCCTGACGACGGTCGTGGTGTTCGCCGCGAAGTTCGGGCTCGAACTCGGCGGGCTCGGCGACATGGGCGTGACTGGCGTTATGCTCGCACTCGTCACCCTCAGTGCCTCCGGCGCGATGCTCGTGGCGGGACGGTTCTCCGACACCACCGACGGCAGGCTCTTCCTCGTCCTCCCCTCGCTTTGCGTCATGGCACTCGGCTTCCTGACCGTGGCGCTGGTGCCGACGCTGGCCGGCATCCTCGGCGGTGGCGTCGTCGCTGCGCTCGGTGGGGGTGCAGCCGCGCCAGTCCTCAAGGCGTATCTCGGAGACATCAGCCCGCCGGGGGACGTGGCGAAGCTCGGGGGCGCCTACGACGGCCTGGGCGACCTCGGTGGAATCCTGGCCCCGGTGCTCGCGCTCCCGGCTGCGTCGAGCATGGGCTTCGAGACGCTCTATTTGGGATGCGCTGGGCTCGGTGTGACAGCCGCGATACTCGTCGCTGGCACGCTGCTCTCGGTCGGGACGACACCAGGGTCGACAGTCGCGGAGTGATCGAGGCTCTACTCCCGTGGCCGAGTGGTGGACAGCGGTCGAGGCGATTCACGGGTCTTGATTGGCGGGCCTTTCGTTCAGCTCCGACGAGTGCGATCTCCCGTCGGTGGCCGATACGCGCGCTGTATTCAGCACGACCTCAGAAACCTATTCAGATGCTGTTAGGAACGTCGTGCTGAATATAGAGGGTGAGTCCAGCGGAGCGTCATCGCCCCTCTCGACATTCCACTACTGGACCGGATACACGGTCTGCGCACCCGTCGTGACCTCTCGCCCTGTCACTGGGTTCATCACTACTGATTAACTGAAAAACAATGCGCATTGATACCTGTCCATGTGTACCGTTGATGCGGGAGACGACTGCATGGTTCAGTTGGTCCGACCCTCACCTGTTCCCACCCCCTGTCCGTCCGCCACCGTCTCCCAATTCGTCCCTCCTTCAACCGCACATCACTGCGATATCCGAGACGGGGCACGATTCGAAGGTACCACCGTAGACGTCCAAACACCCCACTCGACTGAGACGAAATCATGCGCAAAAAAGAATACATCCACACTCACGCCCTGCTCAGGGAAGTCGCTCGGGATCTGATTGAGACGGAGACCATGTCGGTCGAGACGCTTTCCGCATACGACGCACTTGGTACGGGCCCATCGTGTATTCACAAGTCGAAAGAGCACCACCACGAAGCGATTCTGACACTCACCAGTGCCATCGAACCGTGCCTCACGGAGAAATCCCGTGAGCGCCACGAGCAATCGATGACCCGACAACGATAGTCACGTGTCGCTACCAGCGACTCGCGCTCGCTGTAGTACCTCTCTCTGTCGAGCAAGTCCCTCACCCGAAAGCGGCGAGGAACTCCGTGCGAGAGTCGCGCTATGTATTCAGCACCGCTATCCAAACACCAATCAAATCAGACAGGATTCTCGGCGGTAACTACGCCACACACAATACCGGCTGAATCACCACCCAAGACGTGAAATCAACCCACGACTGGTGTTGCATACACCCTCTGTATCTCGCACGACAGTTCTGACAGATAAATATTAGAATACGACTCACGCGATAATACGGGCCTCGACATCGAACACTCCGGCGGTGCGAGAGTGACTGGTCACGCGTGACAGCACTCGCATCCGGCCTCCAGCACGGCCTCATCACACACCGACAGCAAAGAGCGTTCACAGGACCAAGAAGAACGCCGCTTTCGCACCGTCAGCCGTATCTGAACGATACGCCCGCACCGGTCTCGGGGTACTCCCACTCCACGTTGTCGTAGGGGCACGCGAACCGGCAGCTCCCACATTCGAGACAGTTCTCGAACGCGATGGAGGGCACGCCGTCCTCGCGGTCGTTCTTCCAGACGCTGGCCGGGCAGACCGACGTACACTCGTAGGTCGTACACGTCGTCGAACAGACGTCCGTGTCCTCGATACCGAGGTGTGACTCCTCGGCTTCGCGGTAGGTGACGGTGTACAGGCGGTCCTCCATCGACGCGTTCTCCACGTCGGGGACGTGGGGCATCGGTTTGGTTTTGGTACTCATGACAGCATCCTCCGGAATCTCCACGCACGTTTCGCCGCGCCCATCCAGCCACCAGCCGCATCGAGCAACTGACGCCGGGCAGCGGCCGTGTGCGCCTGCTTGCTCCCGCGGTCGACGCGGAAGAACTCCGCTTCGGCGCCCGCGAGCGCCGTCGGCAGGTCACCGAACAGGAAGTCGCGGTCGGCTGCGACCGCGTCCTGGAACCAGCCGTACCGACGCAGGTTCTCGACGACGAACGACTCCTCCAGCCACTCGGGGTAGCGGGCGAGCGCCTCCCGGTCGCTCCGGTGGTCGTCCGCGGCGCGAGCGATAGCCAGCCCCGCGAGGTGACCGCTCTCGACGGCCATGTTCGTCCCTTCGAGGTGGACGCCGCTGTTGAGCACGAGGCCCGCGGCGTCACCGATGACGACCGCCCCGTCGTGGACGAGATCAGGCATCGCGTCGGCACCCCCCTCGGGGATGGCGTGGGCGCTGTACTCGACGAGCGTCCCGCCACGGACGAGCGGGGCGACCGCGGGATGCGACTTGAAGCGGTTGAGCGCCTGTTCGGGCGTGATACCGGCGGCCACGTCTGCGATGCGGTAGACGACGCCGATACTCACTGTCCGCTTGTTCGTGTAGATGAACCCGCCACCGACGGCGCCGGGCACCGCGCCGTCACCGAAGTAGGTGTACGCCGCGCCGGCGTCGTCGGCGAGCCGGAACCGGTCTTCGATGACGGACGTGTCGAACTTGCGGACCTCCTTCGCGGAGACCGCCACGTCCTCACGCTCGGGGCGTGGTTTGAGCGACGCGCCCTCGGTGACGAGCGAGTTCGCCCCCTCCGCAAGGACGACGACGGGCGCGCGGAGCGTCCCGTCGGGCCGGTCGGTCTCGACGCCGACGATGCGCCCACCATCGCGGACGAGTCCGGTTACGGTGGTCTCGGTGATGAGCGTCGCCCCGGCAGAGACCGCCTGGTCGGCGAACCACTTGTCGAAATCCCCACGCAGGACGGTGAACGAGTCGTTGTGGGGGTCCTCGCGCCACGCGTCGGGGCGCATCGAAATCGCGGTCTCGTCGCCCTCGTCGGAGAGGACGCTGAATCGCTTCCCAGCGACGAAGCGTTCGAGCGGTGCGCTGTCGAACTCCGTCAGCGCTCGGACCGTCGGCGTGTAGAGCACGCCGCCGAACACGTTCTTCGTGCCCGGTGCTGGCCCGCGTTCGAGCATGATGACGTCGAGCCCTTCGCGAGCCATCGTCAGCGCGGCAGCGCTCCCGGCGAGCCCTGCGCCGACGACGATGGCGTCGAACGCGCCGTCGTAGTTGGGTGTCTCGGTCGTGGCTGTCGTGGTCATACAATCACCTCCTGGTCGCCGCGAACCATCGCCGTCAGTTCGGGCAGGACCTCGAAGAGGTCGCCGACGATGCCGTAGTCGGCGTGGTCGAAGATGGGGGCGTTCGGGTCGGTGTTGATGGCGACGACCACCTCGGAGCCGTTCATGCCTTCGAGGTGCTGGATGGCGCCGCTGATGCCGGCCGCGATGTAGAGCGTCGGGCGGACGGTCTTCCCGGTCTGTCCGACCTGTCTCGACGGCTCGACCCAGCCCTCGTCGACGGCCGCACGGGTGGCGGCGACCTCGCCGCCGAGCGCGTCCGCGAGCTCCTGGATGGGACCGAAGTCGCCGTCGGTCCCGGCGCCACCGGCGACGACGATATCGGCGTCGGTGATGTCGGTCACGTCGCCGACGACGCGTTCGAGGACGCGCGATTTCGTCATCGACTCGTCGACGACGACCTCGACCGGCTCGATCTCACCCTCGCGTTCGGGGTCGGTGGGCGCAGGGTCGAACACGCCGGCCCGAACGGTCGCCATCTGTGGGCGATGGTTCACGCATTTGATGGTCGCCATCGCGTCGCCGCCGAAGGTAGGCCGGCGAGCGAGCAGGAGCCCCTCGTCGTCCACGTCGAGTTCGGTACAGTCGGCGGTCAGGCCAGCGTGAACCGGAACGGCGACCCGGCCGGCGAAGTCGCGGCCGGTGTGTGTCCCACCGATGAGAACGATGTCCGGCTTGCGGTCGGCGACGAGGGCGCGGAACTGTTCGCCGTAAGGGTCCGCGCGGTACGGCTCGAACACCGGGTCGTCCGCCCAGAGAACCCGGTCGGCACCCCGGGCGACGGCTTCCTCTGCGACGGCTCGACAGTCCTCACCGAACACGAGGGCGACGAGCTTCTCGTCCTTCGCGTCGGCGAGGCGTCGACCCTCGGCGAGCAGTTCCCACGCGACGCGCTCGGCGTGGCCCTCGTGCTGCTCGACGAACACCCAGACGTCGCTGTACTCGGTCACGTCGATGTCCGTCACTCAGACCACCTCCTGCTCGACGAGCGCGTCGTACAGTGCGTCGACGCTGTCGAACTGTTGCTTCTCCCGGTCGACCGGACTCGCCGTGTCCATCCCACCGACCGAGGTGGGCGAGGCGTCGAGTCCGACCTCGTCCTCGATACCGAGGTCGGCCGCCGACCACTGCCGTGGCTCGAACTCGGTCTCGGCGTAGATCTTCCGGTGGAGACCCGCGGTTCGCGGGTGGTTCTCGCCGAACGCGAACGCCACGACGGTCGGGAGCGTCGCCGCGACGACCTCGTGACCACCCTCTACATCCCGGGTGGCGACCAGTTCGCCGTCCTCGGGGTTGGGGTCAAGGTCGGTCACGTACGTGAGCTGTGACCAGTCGTTGTGTGCGGCGATGCCGGGCGGCACCTGTCCCGTCGAGGAGTCAGTCGACTCCTCTCCGCAGATGACCACGTCGGCGTCGAGTTTGTCGGCGGCCGCTGCCAGTGCGCGGCTCGTCGGCCAGGTGTCCGAGCCGGCGAACGCCCGGTCGGTCAGGAGGACGCCGTCGTCACAGCCGAGGCCGACGGCGGTCGCCAGCACCTCAGTGGCCGTCGGTGGGCCCATCGTGAGCGCCGTCACCGTCCCGCCGACCGCATCGCTGAGCTCGAGGGCCGCCTCGACCGCGTTCCAGTCCGGTTTGTTCAGCACCGCGGCCGCCGCGGCGCGGTTCAAGGTCCCCGTCTCCGGGTCGATAGATACCTCGTCCGCGTCAGGGACCTGTTTGACGCAGACGACGATGGTCCAGTCGTGCATAGTGTGTGACCACGGGGCTCCCCCCGCGTGTGGTTCGACCTTCGGACCGACAGGGGACTAATCGAGAGGCTGGTTCTCAGTTCCCGGGACTGACCGAGCGACGGTGGCGAGTTGCGGCGAGTCCCGCGCCATCACTGCACACGCGGTGTTGAAGCTCTCAGCCGCCGTTACTGTCGCATGCACGAACTCCACACCAGTATCGACATCGACGCGCCGCCCGAGGTGGTCTGGCGCGTCCTTACCGACTTCGCTTCGTACCCCGAGTGGAACGACTACACCCGAATCGAGGGCGAGGCCGTCGAGGGGACGACGCTCCGGGTCTCGCCGGGGCCCGAGGCTGGCCGGTCGCCCACGTTCACCCCCGAGGTTCGCCGGACGGTGCCGAACCGCGAACTCCGCTGGCTCGGCCACCTCTTCGTCCGCGGGCTGTTCGACGGCGAACACCGCTTCGAGATCGACCCACTCGACGACGGCGGCACGCGGTTCGTCCAGTCCGAGCAGTTCTCCGGGGTCCTCGTCCGCCCGATACTCTGGCTCGTGGGTGGCGACACGGAGGCTAACTTCGAGGGAGTCAACCGGGCGCTGAAGGCGCGAGCGGAGTCGCTGGCAGCCGACGGCGACGACACGGCCGACGACGAGCCGACGCAAGCGGCCGCCTGACCCGAGCCAACGGACACGAAAGCACGGCTTACCGCCCGCACTGGTCGTGGAGGCACTGATTACTGGCCGCCGACCGTCGATACTGACTGTGTAACAAAGCGAGGGGACGGCGGACTGACTCGCGTATGGCACGAAACCCATTCGACGAGTTGAGCGCCCTGTTCGAGCGGATGAGCGAGCAGTTCGAGGACACCGCGGAGACGTGGCCGCAGGGGCTCTCCGACTGGTCGACGACCGCCGCCCCGAGTCTCGACCTCGTTGAACACGACGACGAGTATCTCGTCACCGTCGACCTCCCGGGCTACGAGAAGGGAGACGTGACCGTCCGCGTTACGGACCAAACGCTCTACATCGACGCGGAGCACGACACCGCCGACGAACAAGAGGACGAACACTACCTCCGACGTGAGCGGAGCCACCGGTCGGCCCGCCGGCAGGTGAAACTGCCCGACGTGGTCGACCCCGACGCCGTCACGGCGACGATGAAGCACGGCGTGTTGACGGTGACCGTGCCGAAAGCCGAGCCAGCCTCGACCGGCCACCGCATCGCCGTCGAGTAGCCACGGTTCTCGGACGCCGGCGCACACTCGCCGGAACGTTTTGGTGCCGGCCCTCGAACGCCCGGCGATGAGCGAACCGTTCGTCGTCGTCGGTGGAGACGCCGCGGGGCTGAGTGCTGCGAGCAAGTGCAAACGCGAGCAGCCGGACCGCGAGGTGATCGTCTTCGAGCGGGGGCGATGGGTGTCGTACGCCCACTGCGGGATGCCGTACTACATCGAAGGGAAAGTCGACACCCTCGGCGACCTCACCTCGCTGACGCCCGAGGAGATTGCCGACCGTGGCATCGACCTCCGCCGGGAACACGAGGTCGTCGGCCTCGACCCCGACGCGAAGACGGTGACCGTCGAGGGACCCGACGGCACGTTCGAGCAAGCGTACGGCGACCTGCTGCTCGGGACGGGCGCTCGGGCGCTCACCGGGCCGTTCGACGGCCTCGACCTCGACGGCGCGTTCACCCTCCACCACATGGACTCGGCGGCGGCCATCCGGGCGTACCTCGCGTCACCCGAGGACCCCGCGGTCGTGCGAGACGAGCGGGTCGACGCCGACCTCGTGGCCCACTACACCGACCTCGAACCCCCCGAGCGAGCCGCCATCGTCGGTGGCGGGTACGTCGGCGTCGAGATGGCCGAGGCGCTCTCGGCCCATGGGCTGGACATCCACCTGTTCCAGCGACCCGACCAGCTCCTCCCACCGTTCGGCGACGCCGTCGGCGAGGCAGTGGCCGAGGAACTCGACCGACAGGGTGTCGACGTACACACCGCGACCGAGGTCGATGCCATCGAGGGAGACGACCGAGTGGAGCGCGTCCGCTACGGGGAGGAGTCGGTCGACGTGGGCCTCGTGGTCGTCGGCGTCGGCATCCGGCCGAACGTCGAGTTCGCCGCCGAGGCGGGCGTCGACCTCGGGGAGTCGGGGGCAATCGCCACCGACGAGTACGGCCGGACGAACCGCGAGTCGGTGTACGCGGCCGGTGACTGTGCCGAGGACCGGCACGCAGTCACAGGCGAGCCAGCGTGGGTCCCGCTCGGCCTCACAGCGAACCGTGCAGGGCGAGCCATCGGCCAGACCGTGGCGGGCGAGCCCACGCCGACGGGTGATATCGCGGGGACGGCCGTCGTCAAGGCGTTCGACCTCGGCGCCGGTCGCGCCGGCATCGTGGACGAAGCGCGGGCCCGCGACGCCGGCTTCGACCCCGTCTCGCGGACCATCGAGGGCTCGTCGCGCTCCGGCTACTATCCCGGCGCGGCCGAGATGACCGTGACGATGACCGCCGACCGTGAGACAGGACAGGTCCTCGGGGCCGCAGTCGTCGGGGCAGACCGGGCCGCAAAGCGCATCGACACCGTGGCGACGGCGCTGGACGCGGGGCTCACGGTCGATGAACTGGAACGGCTCGACCTCGGCTACGCACCGCCGTTCAGCCCGGTGTGGGACCCGGTACTCGTCGCGGCGAAGGTGCTCGGCGGGGCAGTCGACGCTGAGTGAGCGCGGGCCGGAGACTCACTCGACTGGCGTCGCCTCGACCACGGCGAGCGACTCGTCGACGACCACGCGGAGCCGGTCGTCCTCGACCGCGACGGCGACGCGGAGCGGCTCGTCCGTGACGAGCGTCGTGTCCTCGCCCATCGCCCACGGCAGCTCCCAGTACGGCACCGCGGAGACATCGACGCCGTTGTCGCGGTAGAACGCACCGACGACCGGCGCGTCGAGCAGACACATCCCGACGGCCGCCCGCAGCGCGGTGTCACACTGCGTGTAGGTGTGTTCGACCCCGAACTCCGGGGGGATGCTGCACTCGTCGGCCGTACCCTCGCCGACGCCGACGAGGAAGGAGGGGTCGAACTGCGTCTCCATCCGCCCGCTACAGGCGGGACAGACGCCGTCGACCGTCAGCGCGTAGTCGTGGCGGACGCGGCGGTCGTACGCGGCGAGCAGTTCCTCCGGCGAGCGGTCGCGTAGCCCGCTCGCGGGGAACGGAAGCCGGCTGTGGAGTCGGCCACAGTCGCCACACTCGATGTGGACCAGCTCCTCGGTGTAGCTGGCCTGCAGCCCGCCGCCACAGTCGACGTACGCCCCGCCCGTCTCGAACGCGTCGAGCGTCGGGTCCTCGGTGAACGTCCCGATGACGACCGCGCGGACCATCTCCCGGCCGGCGAACCGGAGGTCGTACCCCTCGTCGGTCTTCCGGACGAACCGGCCGGTGAGCTGGCGGAGGTGGTAGTTGAACTGCGCGCTGTCCTCGATACCGACCGTCCGCCGGAGGTCGGTGAACGACACCGGCCGCTCCTCGGCGTCCCACAGCGCCCGGAGGATGGCGAGTCGCGTCTCGTTGCCGACGGCGGCGAACACCTCGGCTGCGGCGGGCGTCGATGCGACGTCGCCCGGAACGTCGGTGCCCGTCGAGTCAGTCATGCTAGCACGACGCGAGCGGGGAGTAAAACGTTGCCGCGGCCGACCCCCCAGTTCTTGTGACCCCGCCTCCGACACCGGGTATGGAGTTCACCGTCGCAGGGATGGTCCACCTCCCGCCGCTCCCCGGCGCGCCGGGGTTCGACGGCGACCGGGCCGCCCTCCGGACCCGCGCGCTCGCCGACGCCGAGACGCTCGTCGCGGGGGGCGTCGACGCGCTCGTGATCGAGAACTTCGGCGACGCCCCGTTCTACCCGGACTCAGTTCCGAAACACGTCGTCGCGGACATGACCGCGCTCGTCGGCGCCGTCACCGACGCCGTGGACGTGCCGGTCGGCGTCAACGTCCTCCGCAACGACGCCGCGGCCGCTGTCTCCATCGCCGCCGCCACCGGCGCCGCGTTCGTCCGCGTGAACGTCCACACCGGCGTGCGACTGACCGATCAGGGTATCGTCGAGGGGCAGGCACACGAGACGCTCCGGCTCCGCGACCGCCTCGACGCCGACGTCGACATCCTCGCGGACGTGGCCGTCAAACACTCCGCGCCACTCGCCGTGCGACCGCTCACCGAGGAGGCCCGCGAGACACTGGAGCGGGGCCGTGCGGACGGACTGGTCGTCTCGGGGGCGGGCACCGGCGAGCGAACCGACCGCTCGGCACTCGAACGGGTGGCTCCCGTCTGTGCTGCCGCGGACGCGCCGCTCGTCGTCGGGAGCGGCGTGACGCCGGAGACCGTCGCCGAAAGTCTCGACGTGGCCGACGCGGTCATCGTCGGGACGGCGTTCAAACGCGGCGGCGAGGTGACGAACCCGGTCGCGGAATCCCGGGTGCGGGAACTGGTCGAGCGCATCTGAGGGCCACAACGCTTTATCGGTTCGGCGGAGTCCACTCCCCCATGGCGCTCACGGACAACCTCGTCGTCCTGCTTGTCAGCCTGTTCATCGGCGGCATCGGCATCTACGTCGGTGCGGCGCTGCTGGCGAAGTCGCGCGACTACGGCCACGCCGTCGTCACCGCCGGCATCGGGGCCATCGTCTGGGCGGTCGTCGGCGGGCTGGTGGGCGGGATCCCCCTCATCGGACCGGTGCTGACGTTCCTCGCGTACCTGCTGGTCATCAAGTGGCGCTACCGGACGGGCTGGCTCACCGCCGGCGGTATCGCGCTGATTGCGTGGATCGCCGCGCTCGTCGTGCTCAGCATCCTCGCGAGCGCCGGCTACGCCGACTTCTCGGCGATTGGCATCCCGAACGTCTGAGGTTAGAACAGCTCTTCGCGAACCAGTTCGGAGGCGTTCGTCACGGCCCCCACCGACGAGAGGTGTGCCGCCCCGATCGACGCCTTCGCCGCGCGGGCTGCGCTCCCGCGGAGGATTTTCGGGCCGACCTGCGCGACTGCACCGTCACCGACCGACACGACCCAGCCCCGCGACTCGAAGGTGTAGCGGTCGAGTTTCGGGAGAAAACCCTCGGGGTCGTCGCGGTCGTGGGCGACCAGTCGCGCGATGTTCCGCGCGGCGACGCCAGCCTCCCGAGTCGCCGCCTGTGCGGTCGCCGGAACCGCTTCGCCGTCACCGTCGACCACCTTCGCCGCGTCGCCGACGACGAACGTCCCGTTCTCGACGCGGAGGTCGGCCCGCGTCGGTGTCCGCTCGCCGCCGAGCGATGCGGGGCCGGTGATGCCGCCGGTCCAGACGAACCCGTCGTATTCGAGTCGCTCGCCGGAGCCGAGGTCGATGGCGTCGGCGTCGGCCCCCGTGACCGAGGTTCCCGTCCGGACGGTCACCTCGCGGGCCTCCAGTTCCTCGTGGACGGCCGACTGGAACGCCCGGCCGAACCCCGGGGCAACCTCGTCGAACTGTTCGAGCAGGACGACGTCGGTGTCGAACCCCTCGGCGTCGGCGGTCGCCGCGAGTTCGCCCGCGACCTGTACCCCGGAGAGTCCGGCACCCCCGACGACGACGGTGCCGCCCTCGTTCGCGAGGAACTGTGAGCGGATCTCGCCGGCGTGTTCGACCCGTTTGAGCGGCGTGGCGTGTTCCGCGACGCCCGACAGTCCGTAGTAGGCGGGCTGGGCGCCGAGACAGACCGCGGCATAGTCGTACTCGATTGTGTCGCCGCTCGCGAGGTCGACAGTGCCCGTGGCGGTATCGACCGCTTCGACCCGGTCGGTCACGACCGTCGCGCGGTCGACCACGTCCGCCAGCGGCACCTGAATGACGTCCGCGAGGTCGGGGTACCGGACGAGTCGGTGGAGTTCGTGCTGGACGAGATGGTAGTCGTCCTCGTCGACGAGCGTGAGTTCGACGTCCTCGGGCAGCGCGCGCTCCAGTCGGCGAACGGCCGTCAGCCCTGCGTACCCCGCGCCGAGTACGGCGACGTGCATGGTCGTGATAGGGACGGACGGCGTTTGAGTCCTCGGAAGGCGGAGGGGCTGGCTGCCGAGCCGTCGCGCGAGCGATTGGTCGAGTCGTGCGAGGTGTAACTCGCGGTTAGAAAAGCGCCTCCGTCTCGTCCAAGACCTGTGCGGGGCCGCCGACCTCCCAGACGCGCGTGGGGACGATATCGGAGATGGCGTCCTCGACGCGGTCGACGTGGTCGACGGTGGTATTGACGTACACCGACGCGCCCGTGTCCGTCGAGTAGTAGGCTGGAATCCCGTCCTCGCGGAGGGCACGAACCGTCTCGAACACTTCGAGGGTTTCGGGCTGCCAGTAGACCCACGCGGCCGGCCCGGTCATCGTCGTCGCGGCGAGCGACAGCGAGTCCTTCTCCGCGAGGTCGAACGCAGCGTCGAAGTCCCCCACGCGGAGGGCCTCTCGCATATCAGAGATCTGCTGGTGGATGTGCGCGAGCCGCGCCTGGAACATGTGGGAGTCCTCGGCTTCCGCGTGGGCCTGTTCGGTGTGTTTGAACGCCGGGACCTCCGCGGCGACGATGCGGAGGTCCTCTTCGAGCGAGGTCTCGATGCGGTGGGAGCGGCAGTCCTCGTCGTTCATCCCGGCGTCGAGCTGGGAGAACGCGCCCGTGACCGCACGCGCCGCCGAGGACGAGCCACGGCGGGCGACCGCCGACATCTCCGGGTGGGTCAGGTCGAGGTCGGCAGCTTCACAGAGCGCGACCGCCGCGGCGGCGAACCCCGACGACGAGGAGCCGAAGCCGATGTTCGTCGGGAAGTCGTTCTCGGACTCGAACCGGACGTGGTGGTCGACGCCCGCGAGCTCGCGGACGTGGTCGATGACCTGCACGACGCGCTCGCGGCCGCGGCCCTCGACGGGCTCGCCGTCGATGACCAGTTCGTCCGCCGCGAGGTCGGGGTCGAACTCGGCGGTCGTCTTCGAGTGCGACGGTGCGGTACAGACGCTGATGGAGTCGTGGTAGGGGAATCGCAGTTCCGAATCGCGCATCCCGTGGTACTTCACGAGCCCCTGGATGGGGTGGGCTTTCGCGGTCGCCTTCATACTCGGAGGCCGTCCGTGGAGCCGATAAACCCCTCGGAGCGGGCCGACACCGACGGGTCTTTGGCCGGCGAACCCTAACCGCCGACCAATGACAGAGGACGCCGACGCACCGGCCGTGAGTACGGCCGACAAGGCCAGCCCGTGGCCGCTGTTCGTCGCACTCGGACTGGCGGTGGGCGAAGTGGGGGTGTTCATGGGACTGTACCCGGTGGCGGTCGCCGGCCTGCTGTTGTTCGTCGGGAGCGTCGCCGGCATCGTGACCGAGGCGGGCTACGCCGAGCGCCCGTGGAAACTGCTCGGCGGGCTCGGCGGGCTCCTCGTCGTCGTCGGAATCTGGGTCGTCTCGACGCAGATCGACGCCGGGACCGCGGCCGCGTGGATGGGCGCGCTCGACGCACCGGGCACCATCGTCCTGCGAGGGTTCTCCATCGCGGCGGCAGGCGTCATCGCGCTCGTCGCCAGCGGGGCGTTCGCCGTGGTCGAGCCGGACCTCGCGACCGCGAACCAGTAACCTCTTACCGACCGTATCCAAACTCACCACCAATGTCATCGCGCACGTTCGACCGGGAGACGCTCCTGGACCTCACCGTGAACATGATTCCGCTCGGAATCATGCTCTTCTTCGTCGGTGTGTTCGTCGTCCTGAACCCGTTCGGCTCGGACCCCGTGGCGACCGCGCTCCAGATGTCCATCATGATCGTGATGCTCGTCGCGCTCACCGCGCTGACGTACTACTCGGGGAAAGCCATCTCCGAGGCAGAAGACGAACTCGAAGGGGAGGCGGCTGAACACGCCGAGTCGTCGGCGACCGAGGAGCCGACCGCAGCGGCCGAGTAAACACGGCCGGAGTTTTCTCGCGTGAACTGGCTGCGAGCGGTGCGACACGTTCGGTAGAAGGCGGCATGATTCGCCGCCGAATCGGACCGGGAACACAACCTTTCTAACCCACCAGTCCTCAGTGCGAACCATGGCAGGAGAACAGCTTGCGCTCACGGTTCTCATGGGAGTCTTCCTGGTGGCAGTGTTCGCCGCCCTCTCCCGCATGGAGAACTGGCGCACCTACACGCCGCTCGCCGGCGGTGGCCTCGGCTACGCCGGCGAGACCGGCCACGGGCACAAGCCCGAGGGCCTCACTCGCTGGCTCACCACCGTCGACCACAAGGACATCGGCATCATGTACGGCCTCTACGCGGTCATCGCCTTCGTCTGGGGTGGCCTGGCCGTCATGCTCATGCGCGTCGAACTGGTCGCGCCCGGCACGGACATCATGCAACAGCCGTTCTACAACTCGCTTCTGACGAGTCACGGCATCACCATGCTGTTCCTGTTCGGGACGCCCATCATCGCCGCGTTCTCGAACTACTTCGTCCCGCTGCTCATCGGGGCCGACGACATGGCGTTCCCGCGCATCAACGCCATCGCGTTCTGGTTGCTGCCGCCCGCCGCCCTCCTCATCTGGGCCGGGTTCTTCATCAACCCCATCATCTCGTCGGTCGCGCCCGCACAGACCTCGTGGACGATGTACACGCCGCTCTCCGCCGAGCAGGCGAACCCCGGCGTGGACCTGATGCTGCTGGGGCTCCACCTCTCGGGGGTTTCGGCCACCATGGGCGCCATCAACTTCATCGCGACCATCTTCACCGAGCGCGGTGACGACGTCAACTGGGCGAACCTCGACATCTTCTCGTGGACCATCCTCACCCAGTCGGCGCTCATCCTGTTCGCGTTCCCGCTGCTGGGGTCGGCGCTCATCATGCTGCTGCTCGACCGGAACTTCGCGACGACGTTCTTCGCCGTCGAGGGCGGCTCGCCCATCCTCTGGCAACACCTCTTCTGGTTCTTCGGCCACCCCGAGGTGTACATCCTCGTGCTCCCGCCGATGGGGCTCGTCTCGTGGATTCTGCCGAAGTTCTCCGGGCGGAAGCTGTTCGGCTACAAGTTCGTCATCTACTCCACGCTCGCCATCGGGGTCCTGAGCTTCGGCGTGTGGGCGCACCACATGTTCTCCACGGGTATCGACCCGCGCGTCCGGGCGTCGTTCATGGCCGTCTCACTCGCGATTGCGATACCATCCGCAGTGAAGACGTTCAACTGGATCACGACGATGTGGAACGGCCGTGTGCGGCTCACCGCACCGATGCTGTTCTGCGTCGGCTTCGTCGCCAACTTCGTCATCGGCGGCATCACCGGTGTCTTCCTCGCGGCGATTCCGATCGACCTCGTGCTCCACGACACCTACTACGTCGTGGGTCACTTCCACTGGATCGTCATGGGGATGATCGCCTTCGCCGGCTTCGGCGCGATCTACTTCTGGTTCCCCATCGTCACCGGGAAGATGTACCAGCGCACGCTCGCGAAGTGGCACTTCTGGCTGAGCGAGGTGGGCGTCGTCGTGACGTTCATGGCGATGCTCATCCTCGGGTATCTGGGGATGCCGCGTCGGTACGCCACCTACGAGTTCGACGCGGCCATCGCGCCGCTCGCACAGGTGACGACGCTCCACCAGATCGCGACGGTCGGCGCGTTCCTCATCATGTTCGGCCAGATGATCTGGGTCTGGAACATGGTTCAGTCGTACATCGAGGGCCCGAGCGTGCAGGACGGCGACCCGTGGGACCTCAAGGAGACCGGCCAGCACTCCCGCGAGTTCCAGTGGTTCGAAAGCCAGCTCGAGGACGACATCGCGCTCGCAGACGGCGGTGACGAGGACGTGGCGACGGACGGCGGCGTCGAGCCCGCCATCCGCCGCGTCGACGACGAGTAACTCCGGTTCCGATTCGTTTTCTGCTTGCTTCGAGGGGTGAGCGGTAGCCGTGAGCCATCCTCGCGCCCCACCGAAAGGCTCATTCACCAATTCGTCGACAGGACCGTATGAAGGGATTGGCCGGGAAGACAGCAGTGGTGACCGGGGCAGGCTCCGGTATCGGCCGCGCGTCCGCACTCCGATTCGCCGAGGAGGGAGCGAACGTCGTCGTCGCCGATGTCGTCCAGGAAACCGGTCGTGAGACGGTCGACCGAATCGAGGACGCGGGAGGGAACGCGACGTTCGTCGAGGTCGACGTCTCCGACCTCGCGTCGGTCCAGCGAATGGTCGATGTCGCGGTCGAAACCTACGGGAGCCTCGACTTCGCACACAACAACGCGGGCATCCTCACCGGTTTCGAGTCGACGACCGAAATAGACGAGGCGAAGTGGGACAGACTGATGGACGTCAACCTGAAGGGGGTCTGGACGTGCATGAAGGCTGAGCTCCCCGTGATGAAGCAACAGGGCGGGGGCGCGATCGTCAACACGGCCTCCGAGGCAGGCCTGGTCGGGATGGGTGGGCTCTCCAGTTACTCGGCCAGCAAGCACGGCGTCGTCGGCCTGACAAAGTCGGTCGCACTCGAGAACGCGAAACACGGGGTTCGCGTCAACGGCATCGCCCCCGGGCCGACGAGGACGAACATCCAGTCGGGAATCGTGGGCAGCACCTCGTCCTCGGTGCGAGGCCGGATACGAACCGCGATCGAACTGCTCCGACTGACGATACGCACGCTCCGGGCCGACTTCGACGCGTCGGCGATGCGGGACGTGCCGATGGACCGCATCGCCGACCCAGAGGAGATGGCCGGTGCGGTCGCGTTCCTCTGCTCGGACGACGCCTCGTACATCACCGGCCACACGATTCCCATCGACGGCGGGCAGGCGGCCGACTGAGTTACACCGACGTGATGACGAGGACGATACCGGTGATGAACATCATCGCCGCGATGCCTGCGAGCACCCCGAACAGCGCCTCCTTCTCGGTCATACTCGAGGTTAGGGGTTCGAGTTCAAAAGGCTAATCGTCCGCGAGCCCCGAGTTCGAATGTGAGCAACGCGGACGCGACACGGACGGGTGGCCCGCGACTCGTCGTCAGCCTGTACGTCATCGTCGTCCTGCTGACGGCGTTCATCGGCTTCGTCATCGGCGTCATCGGCCCCCAAGGGCTCGACCCGGAGCTGTTCGGCGTCGTCCAGCTACCGCCGACACCAGTCGGGATGGCCGTGTACGGCGCCGCGACCATCGGAACCCTGCTCGGAGTACTACTGCTGCTCGTCGTCTTCGTCTCCGCTCGGTACGCCGAGTGAGCCGCGATACGTCGACCAGATACCCTCAATCGGAATTTATTACCAGTTAGAGACAATAGGGGGCGGCATGTACCACGTCGCGATGGGCATCGGCCCGGACGACGAGCAGGCCGCGGCGAAAGCCGACGCGGTAATCGACCTCCCACAGGCCCCCGACGCCGTCGTGGTGACGGTCGTTCACGCCAGCGACGACCCCGACCTCGACCCGACGAGCGTTCCGGCGGTCGCCAGCGTCCTCGACCGCTTGCGGACAGCAGGGGTCGATGTGGTGGCCGTCGTCGTCGACGCGGACCCGTCGCAGGCGGTCCTCGACGTGGCCGACGACGCGGACGTGGACTGCATCTGCGTCGGCGGTCGCCGCCGGTCGCCCGCTGGAAAGCTCCAGCTCAAGAACGGTGCGCAACAGGTCATCCTCGGGACCGACCGGCCGGCGCTCGTGGTCGGACAGACCGACTAACCCTGCCCGACCATCCGCTCCTCGTCCTCCCACTCTCGCTTGCGAAGTTCGTACTTCTGGACCTTGCCGGTCGCCGTGGTCGGGAGCTCCGAGACGAACTCGACCCGTCGCACCTTCTTGTAGGAGGCGAGCTTCTCACCGGTGAACTGTTCGAGTTCCTCGGCGGTGACACCAGGGTCCTCGGGGTCGCCGTTCGCAGGCACGACGAAGGCTTTCACCGTCTCACCGTACGTGTCCGACGGCGCAGGGATGACTGCGGCCGCGGCGACCGCCTCGTGCTCGTACAGCGCGTCCTCGACTTCGATCGAGGAGATGTTCTCACCGCCGGAGATGATGATGTCCTTCTTGCGGTCCTGGATGGAGATCATCCCGTGCTCGTCGACGGTGGCGATGTCGCCCATGTGATAGTAGCCCTCGACCCGAGCGTTGAACGCCTCCTCGGTCGCCTCGGGCTTGTTCCAGTACCGCTCCATCACCTGGTTGCCGCGCACGACGACCTCACCGAGCGTGTCGTCGTCGCGGGGGACGTCGTTACCGTCCTCGTCGACGACCCGAATCTCGGTGCCGAGCCAGCCCAACCCCTGCCGCTTCTTGATGCTGAAACGGTTGTCGTCGGTGAGTAGTCGCTGCGCATCGGAGGTCGTGACGAGCGGGCCCGTCTCCGTCGCCCCGTAGACGTGTAACAGCTCCCAGCCGAAGTCTTCCTCGACCGTGCGGATGGTCGCCTCCGGCGGCGCGGAGCCAGCCGTGGCACACCGCACCGGCACGTCACCGCGCGTCTCGACACCCCCCTGGTAGTAGTCGAGCAACATGTTCAGGACGGTCGGCGCAGCACACAGGTACGAGACGTCCTCGGCGACGACGGTCTCGAATATCCACTCGGCATCGATGCCCCGCGTGTAGACGTGCCGCGCGCCGATACCCGTCACCGCGAAGATGTGGCCCCAGCCGTTCGCGTGGAACATCGGAAGCGTCCACAGATACGTGTCGGCGTCGGTGAGGTGCTGGTGGGCGACGACGAGGTACGCGTGAATCGTCTCACATCGATGGGTCCGGCTCACGCCCTTCGGGTCGCCCGTCGTTCCGGAGGTGTAGTTGATGGTGATGATGTCGTCCTCGGCCATCTCCGGGCGGTCGTACTCGTCTGCGTCGGCGACGAGGTCGTCGAACGACTCCCAGTCGCCGTCGACCGCCGAGGTGTCGTTGGTGATGAACGTCTCGGTCGGCACCTCGTCGCGGACCGCCTCGATCTTCTCGGCGTACGCGAAGTCCGCGTAGATGGCGTCGACGCCCGCGTCCGTCAGGATGTACGCGAAGTCGTCGGGAGTCAGCCGATAGTTCAGCGGTGTGTGGACCGCACCCACCTGCATGCTGCCGTAGGCGGCTTCGAGGTGGTAGTGGGTGTTGGGGTCGAGCACCGCCACGCGATCACCCTTCTCGATACCCCGTTCCTGGAGGGCGGCCGAGAACCCGTCGGCCCGCTTGCCGAGGTCGTCGTAGGTGTATCGGGTCCCGTCGGTCGCCAGCACGGCCTCCTGGTCGCCGTAGTGTCGTCGTGCGCGGTCGAGGAACTCCGTCACGAGGAGTGGTCGGTACATACGCCCCGGTTGGACTCGAGGTCTGTTAACAGTTCACCCTGTACGGCCGGACCACGGGTGAGCACGCCAGACAGAGGAAACGGAATCGTGGAGGGAATCGCGTCAGTCGCTCTGCACCTGCTCGCGGATGCGCTCGGGGACCGAGGGGTCTCTGAGCGTCGTCGTGTTCCCCAGTTCCTCGCCGTTCGAGATGTTCTCGAGGAGACGGCGCATGATCTTCCCCGAGCGGGTCTTGGGGAGGTCGTCGACGAAGATGACGTTCGAGGGACGCGCGAACTTCCCGATCTCGCGTTCGACCGCCTCGACGATCTCCTGTTTCACCGCGTCGCTCGGTTCGATCCCCTCGCGGAGGACGACGTAGACATCGGGCACCTCGCCCTTCTCGGCGTCCTCGCGGGCGGCGACCGCAGCCTCCGCGACCTTCTCGACCTCCGAGACCGCCGACTCGAGCTCCATCGTGCCGAGCCGGTGCCCGGCGACGTTCATCACGTCGTCCAGCCGGCCGAGGATGCGCCAGTAGCCGTCTTTCGCCTGCACCGCACCGTCGCCAGCCTTGTAGTTCCAGTCGCGCCAGTCGTCGGAGTCGGTGTCGGAGAAGTCTGCCCAGTACGTCGAGATGAACCGCTCGTCGTTGCCGTACACCGTCTGGAGCATCGACGGCCACGGGTTCTTGATGATGAGATTGCCGGCCTTCCCGCTCGCCGGTTCGAGTTCCTCGCCCCGGTCGTCGACGAGGGCGGGTTCGATACCCGGTGCGGCCTTCCCGGCGCTGCCGGGCTTCATGTCCTCGAGCGCCGGCAGGTTCGTGATGAGGTGGCCACCCGTCTCGGTCTGCCACCACGTGTCGACGATGACCGCGTCCTCGTCGCCGATGTGTTTGTAGTACCACAGCCACGCCTCCGGCTGGATGGGTTCACCCACCGTCGTCATGTGCCGGAAGTCGAAGTCGTACTCCTCGGGGTACTGCTCGCCCCACTTCATGAACATCCGGACGGCAGTCGGCGAGGTGTGGAAGATGTCCACGTCGTACTTCTCGGCGATCTCCCAGATGCGCCCCTTGTGTGGGTAGTCGGGCGTGTCCTCGTACATGACCGACGTGGTCCCGAGCGCGAGCGGCCCGTAGACGATGTACGAGTGACCGGTGATCCACCCGATGTCGGCGGCACACCAGTAGGTGTCCTCGGGTTTGATGTCGAGGACGTACTTCGAGGTCGCCGCCGCGTACGCGAGGTAGCCACCGGTGCGGTGTTGACACCCCTTCGGTTTCCCGGTCGTCCCGGAGGTGTACATCAGGAACAGCGGGTCCTCGGCGTCGCGCGAGACCGGCTTCACCCGCTCCCGACGGTGGTCCTCCAGGAGGTACTCGACGTTCGTGTAGTCGTCGCTCACGTCACCTGTGGGCTCGTCGTGGCGCGTCCAGTAGAGCACCTGCGGGTCGCGGTCCATCTGGTCGAGCGCCTCGTCGGTCTTCTCGATGTGCTCGAGGAACTCGCCGCGCCGGTAGTAGCCGTCGATGGTGACGACGTAGTCGGAGTCGGCGCTGTCGACCCGCTCGGCCAGTGCCTGTGCGGAGAAGCCGGCGAACACCACGGAGTGCGGGGCGCCGATACGGGCACACGCCAGCATGGTGATGGGGAGCGCGGGCACCATCGGCAGGTGGATGGTGACCACGTCGTCCTCCTCGACACCCTGCGCGCGGAGCGCGGCTGCCATCTCGTTGACCTCGCGGTAGAGGTCCTGGTACGTGATGTTCTCCTGTTCGCCCTCCGACCCCTCCCAGAGCAGCGCGGTCTGGTTCTTCCGCTCGTCGAGGTGTCGGTCGACGCAGTTGTACGAGGCGTTGAGCTTCCCGTCAACGAACCACTCGAAGAACGGCGGGTTCGACCCGTCGAACACCTCGTCCCAGCGTTCGTCCCAGTCGAGCAGTTCGGCGTACCGCTCGAACCCCTCGGGGAACTCCCCGACCTCGTCGTAGATCGCCGGGTCGCTCGCGTTCGCCTGCCCGACGAACTTCGCCGGCGGCCGGAAGTAGTCCTGTTCGGTGAGCCGTGCTTCTAGTTCCACGTCGGTCTCCTCGGCCATGGTAAACCCTGCGTGGAACTGACAGTCGCACCCCCCATAGAGCTACCGCCGTCCGGTGAGAAAACTTATTCCGCGGCTGGCCGGGCATCGAGACGGTTCCCGATGTCAGCAATCGAGATAGACTCGTTCAGTAAACGGTTCGGCGACGTCGTCGCCGTCGACGACCTCTCGCTGTCGGTCGAGCAGGGCGAAGTGTTCGGCTTCCTCGGCCCGAACGGCGCGGGCAAGTCGACGACAATCAACGCGATGCTCGACTTCACCAAGCCCTCTGCCGGACGTATCGAGGTGTTCGGCCACGACGCCAACCACGGGTCGGTCGCCATCCGCCGCCGCGCAGGCCTGTTGCTCGAAGGCTACGGCGCCTACCCGAATCTCACCGGACGAGAGCACGTCGAACACGCCATCGACACCAAGGACGCGGACGATGACCCCGACGAGCTACTCGCGCGGGTCGACCTCTCGGACGCCGCGGACCGCCGTGCCGGCGGCTACTCGAAGGGAATGCGCCAGCGGATGGCCATCGCCGTCGCGCTCGTCGGTGACCCGGACCTGCTCGTGCTAGACGAACCCTCCACCGGCCTAGACCCGAACGGCGCGCGCACCCTCAGAGAGGTCGTCCACGAGGAGGCAGCGCGCGGCGCGACCGTGTTCTTCTCCAGCCACATCCTCGAACAGGTCGAGGCGGTGGCCGACCGTATCGGCATCCTCCTCGACGGCCAGCTCGCCGCCGTCGGTGGCGTCGACGCCCTACGAGAGGAACTAGGCGCTGGAACGACCGTCAGCCTAGACGTCTCGGCGACGCCCGACACGCTCCTTGCCGACCTCCGAACGCTCGACGGGGTGCGCGATGTTTCCGCGCACGATAGCACCGTCGAGGTGACCTGCGACGGCGACGGCGCAACGAAGCTTCAGGTGTTGACCACGGCCGAACGGGCGGGCGTCTACCGGGACTTCACGGTCCACGAGGCCTCGCTCGACGACGTGTTCTCGCGGTACACGGGTGGGCGACCGTGACGTACCGCGACGTGTTCCGCCGCGACCTGACGAGCGTCTACCGTTCGCGGACCGGAACGGCCGTCGCGGCCATCCTCGCGCTCGTCACCGTCGTCGGCGTCGGGCTGTTCGCGCTCGCGGCCGACCTCGTGGCCGTCGCGGGCGTCGGCGGCCTGCTCATCGTCGGCGCCATCGTCGCGCTGGTGTTCTTCGGCACGCCGAAGCAGATCGCCGGGGGCGTCCTCGCGTTCACCGTCATCGCGGTAGTGCTGGTACAACTGGTGCAGGACCCCGGCCGCGTGAACGACCTCCGACCGCCGATGGACACCGCCATCGTCGGGGTCGGCAGCGGGCTCTCGCTCGTCGTTCCGCTCGTCGGGCTGCTGGGAAGCTACGCCGCGCTCGTCGGCGAGCGGGAGACGGGGTCCGTGCGGTTCCTGCTCGGGCTCCCCAACTCCCGTGACGACGCGTACGTCGGGAAGTTCCTCGCACGGGCCGCAGTGGTCTGCGTCCCGCTCGTCGTGGGGCTCGCGCTGGCCGGCGTGGTCGTGCAGTTCACCTTCGAGAACGGCTCGCTGCTCGGAATGCTTGGGCTCGGAGTAGTGACGATTCCGTACGCCCTGCTGTTCGTCGGCATCGGTCTCACCGCCAGCGCGTACGCCGACAGCTCGAACCGGGCGGTCGCGGTGGTCATCGCCGTGTTCGCGGTGCTGCGAGCGGGCTGGCCGGCCGCCCAGTCGCTCCTCTTGGCACAGGTGCAGGACCCCTACCCCCGCCCCGAGTGGTTCTTCTGGGTCGGCCGGGTCAACCCCATCAACGCCTACGTCAAGCTGACGACGCTGTTCGCCGAGGTGGAGTTCCACCCGCTGTTGACTCGCCCCGACGAGACCATCCAGACCGCGGCGACGGCCCACTGGTTCGCTGCGCTGGTGCTGTTTGCGTGGACGGTCGCTGCGCCCGTGTTCGGGCTCCTCTACTTCCGTCGACGAGACTTGCTGTAGAACGGTTCGGGGCGGCTCATCGAGATTCGCCGGCTACGCGAGCCCGATCTTCTCCTGGTACTGGCCGTAGTGTTTCTCGAAGACGTCCATGATCTCGCCCATCGTGACGTACGCCTTGACCGCGTCCACGATGTACGGCATCACGTTCTCGTCGGTCTCGATGGCTTCGTCGAGCGCGTCGAGCGTCGCCTCCACCTCGCCGTCGTCGCGCTCTTCCTTGACCTGTTTGAGCCGGTCGAGCTGCGTCTGCTCGCTCGCCTCGTCGACCTTCAGGAGGTCGACGGAGGTGTCCTGGTCGATGCTGTACTTGTTCACGCCGACGACCGTCTCTTTGCCCTCGTCGACGCGTTTCTGGTAGTTGTAGCTCGCTTCCTGAATCTCGCGGTGGAAGTAGCCCTGGTCGATACCCTCGAGGACACCGTTGCGGACGGAGCCGTCACCGAGTTCCCTGATCTCCTCGATGTACCTCATGATTTCCTCTTCCATCTCGTCGGTGAGCGTCTCCACCGCGAACGAGCCACCGAGCGGATCGACGATGTCCGCGGCCCCGGACTCCTCGGCGATTATTTGCTGGGTGCGGAGCGCGACGCGAACGGCTTCTTCGGAGGGGAGTGCGAGCGCCTCGTCGTAGCTGTTCGTGTGGAGACTCTGCGTGCCACCCAGAACGCCCGCCAGCGCCTGGATGGTGGTGCGAACGATGTTGTTCAGCGGCTGCTGCGCGGTGAGTGACTGGCCCGCCGTCTGCGTGTGGAACTTCAGCCGCTTCGATTCGGGTTTCTCCGCGTCGTACCACTCGTCCATCACGCGGGCGTAGATGCGGCGGGCGGCCCGGAACTTCGCGACCTCTTCGAACAGCGAGTTGTGCGAGTTGAAGAAGAACGACAGCAGGGGGGCGAACTCGTCGACGTCGAGCCCGCGGTCCATCGCGTCTTCGACGTACGCGAAGCCGTCGGCGAGGGTGAACGCGGCCTCCTGTGCGGCGGTCGAGCCGGCCTCACGGATGTGGTAGCCCGAGATGGAGATTGGGTGGAACTTCGGCGTCTCCTCGACGGCGAACTCGACGGTATCCGTGACGATGTCGAGGCTCGGCTCCGGGGGAATCACCCACTCCTTCTGGGCGATGAACTCCTTCAGCATGTCGTTCTGCAGGGTGCCGCGAACCTGCTCGCGGGGCACGCCCTGCTGGTCTGCCAGCGCGACGTACATCGCGTAGATGACCGCGGCGGAGGGGTTGATGGTGAAGGAGGTAGAGACCTCGCCGATGTCGATACCGTCGAAGAGGATCTCCATGTCGCGGAGGGTGTCGACCGCCACACCCTCTTTGCCGACCTCCCCGAGGCTCATCGGGTCGTCGGAGTCGAGCCCCATCAACGAGGGCATGTCGAACGCGGTCGAGAGGCCGGTCTGCCCCTCGTCGACGAGGTAGTGGAACCGCTCGTTCGTCTCTTCTGCGGTGCCGAAGCCGGCGAACTGCCGCATCGTCCACGTCCGCCCGCGGTACATCGTCGGGTACGCACCCCGCGTGTAGGGCTCCTCGCCGGGGAACCCGAGGTCCGCCTCGTAGTCGATATCGGCGACGTCCTCGGGCGTGTAGAGCCTGTCCACCTCGTGGTTCGAGACGGTGACGAACTCGTCCTTTCGCTCGCCGTGTTCGAGGTAGTCGGCGAGCGTGTCGTCCTCCCACTCCTCGTGGGCCTCGCGAATCGCGTCGAGGTCCTCGTCGTCGTACATGCCCCGCAATTCTCGCCGCCCAGCCATTAACGGTTCGGTGGTCTCAGGGGCGAAGAGCGCTACCGGTCGTCCTTCTGGAGCCGCTTCGTCGTCTCGACGAGCGGGTGGTGTGCGTAGTCGACCTCCTTGATGTCCCCGATCGAGTCCAGGTTCTCCTTGCGTGCGGTCTCGGCCATCCCGAGTTCGACGGGCTCGTCGAGGACGATGACGTACGCGTCCATCTCCTCGATGCCGAGCTGTGAGGCCGCTTTCACCCGGTGGTGGCCGTCCGCGAGGAGGAGTTCGCCGTTGTTGTCGATGACGACGAGCGGCTCGGCGAGGCCGTTCTCCAGCTCGTAGGAGCGCCCCTCGAGCTCGTCGGTGTACACCTTGCTCTGCGTGGGCGTGAGGTTCGCCAACTTGACCGTGCGCCGCTCCTCGGTCGCACCGACCTCGTGGATGTTCTGGAGCGTCCGCTTCAGCTTGTCCACCTTGTCGGGCGTAGCGCGCTCGATCTGCGAGCGGATCACGTCGGCGTTCGAGATGATGCCGACGAGGTTGCCCGCATCGTCGACGACGGGGAGCCGCTGGATGCCCGACCGGAGGATGACGCGCGCTGCGTCCGTGATTTTCATCTCCGGGTGCGCGACGATGAGGTCGTCGGTCATCACCTTGAAGATGGGCTCGTTGTCGTCCGCGAGCAGCAGGTCGCGCGCGGAGATGAACCCCTCGACGCGCCGGCCATCACACACCGGGAATCCGGAGTGCGCCTCCTGGGACTCCGCGATGCGGCGAGCCACGTCCTCGACCGTGTCGTCGGGGGAGACGGTCGCCACGTCCTGCGTCATGTAGTCACGGACTTGTGGCTTCCCGTCGAGCGCACCTTGCGACATTATGCTCCCTCTGGAGCGCCGGGGCAAAAAGCCCGCGCTCGCCGAGGCCCCATCGAGGGTGCCACGGACGTCAGTCCTCGGTCTCGTCCTTCGAGAGTGACGGTGCTGGCCCCTGTTCGCCGAGATAGCGCGTGTTCGCGTACACCGCCGTCGCCGCCGTGTTCGGACCGACGTCGAGCGTCTCGAAGAACCGGTCGGTGACGACCTCGCTGATGCGCTGTTCGGGGTTCTCCTCGCCCTCCTCGACGAGTGCCCCCACGGGAATCTGTGCGCCGGCCATGTCGGCGTGGCCGCCGGCGCTGCCGATCTGCCCGAACGCCTCACGAAGCGTCTCGCCGATGTCTATCTCCCCACCCCGAGACCGGGCGGAAGCGTAGATGATGTCGTCGCGCGAGCCGTAGACGAGCGTGGTGTTTATTCCGTCCATCCCGAGCAGGCGGTCGGCCGCCTGCGCAAGCGCGTCGCGGTCACCGATCTGCCCGACGTACGACAGGACGACCGAGCCACGGGTCTCGCGGTCGGTGATGGCTCGCCCGATGATGTCGAACGTCTCGGGGCTGACGCTCGGTGACTCGATGCGCTCCAGGGTGGCGCCGTCGACGAACGGCATGAGGTAGGCGGCCGCCTCGAAGTCGGCGGTCGACACCTCCCGGGAGAAGTCGTTGGTGTCGACGTGAATACCGAACAGGAGACCGGTCGCGACCGCGGGCGACGGCTCCATGCCGAGCGTCTGGAGATAGCCGGTGAGGAGCGTCGACGTCGCGCCCACGTCCGACCGGAGGTCGACGAACCGCGCCTCCACTGGCGCGCGCGGCGGGTGGTGGTCGATGACGATGTCGATGCGCGTGTCCTCGGGGAGCTGGTCGTTGACGCCCGGTCGCGAGTGGTCGACGAGCGCGACCCCACCGAACTCGTCAAGCGACGCCTCGTCAGAGAGATGTCGCAGGTCGAACTCGAGGAGGTTCACCAGCGCCCGGTTCTCCTGGTGGTTGATGTCGCCGAAGTAGCACGCTTCGGCCGGTGTTCCGGCCCGTTCGGCGATCTCTTCGAGGGCGATCGCACTCGCGATGGCGTCCGGGTCGGGGTTGTCGTGGGCGACGACGGCGAGCGGCCCGTCGATGCTGCGGATGACACGTCGGAGCCGCCGGGTACGGAGCCCTTCCTCGCCGACGCTCGCGGACAGGAAGTCGGCGAGCGCGTTGCGGGGGTCGACGACCGTGTCGGCCGTCGATTCGAGCGCCTCGATGTCGGCGTCCACCGGGCTGTGCCCCGCGAACGCGAGCAGGAAGGCGTCGGGGTACGTCTCACGGGCGAGTCGGGCCGCAGCGATGTTCGTCGCGGGGTCGTCGCTGCCGACGATTACAGTATCCGGCGTGAAGGGGACGTCCGCGAGCGTCGCGGGGTCGGTCGGGTCGCCGAGCGTCGCGGTGATGGCGTCCGAGCGGAGGGTCTCGACGCGGTGCTCGTCGGTCGTGACGACGAGGGCAGGGTCGTTCCCCCCGGAGATAACGAGGCGACGACCGACCGACCCGCACCCGAGGACGAGCCGGGACATACCTTCGGTTCCCCCCGCACGGGCTAAAAGCCTCCGCTAGCCGAGAGTGGACGACGGAAACGGGGTCCCGCTCAGAACAGCGCGGCCGCGGCGTCGAACGCCGTCCCCGAGAAGAAGCCGAGCGCGGGCAGCAGCGCGACCGTCGCGACCGCCGCGGCCACGACCGCCACGTACAGCCCGGTCGGGTAGCTGGTGACCTGCACGTCGCCAGTGGGCTCTTCGATCCACATCGCCTTGACGACGCGGCTGTAGTAGAACAGCGACAGCGCGCTGTTTATCGCGCCGACGAGTGCGAGCCACCAGACGCCCGCGCCAACGGCGCCGGCGAACAGGTAGTACTTCGAGAGGAACCCGCCACCGACCGGGAGGCCGGCGAGCGAGAACATGAAGACGGTCATCGCGACGCAGGCCACGGGAGCCTTCTTCGCGAGGCCGTTGTAGTCCTCGAAGGTGCGGCCGACGCCCCAGTACTCGGCGAGGGCGATGAACAGGAACGCGCCCGTGTTCATGAAGCCGTAGACGAGCAGGTGAATCATCCCCGCGCCGAGGACGATGTTCTCGTTTCCGGCGCCGGTGAGCGCGGCGAGTCCGATGAGGACGTAGCCGGCGTGGCCCACCGACGAGTAGGCGAGCATCCGCTTGACGTTCTCCTGGGTGGCGGCGGCGAAGTTACCGAGCGTCATCGTGACGACGGCGAGCACCTGCACCGCGAGCACCCAGTCGATGGCGCCGACGACGTCCCCGATGGGGAACGCGACGACCATCACGCGGAACGCGAGTGCGAACCCGGCGGCCTTCGACGCACTCGAGAGGAACGCCGAGATGGGCGCGGGCGCGCCCTCGTAGGCCTCCGGCGCCCAGAAGTGGAACGGGACGGAGGCGGTCTTGAACGCGAATCCACCCAGGACCATCAGCACGCCGACGCCGAGGATGCCGGCGAGGCCGGTGTCCGCGACGCCCGCGGCGACGTCCTCCAGCAGCATCGAGCCGGAGACGCCGTACACCAGCGAGATGCCGTAGGCGAAGATCGCCGACGACAGCGCGCCGATGAGGAAGTACTTGAGCCCGGACTCGACCGAGCCACGGTTCTTCTTCAGGAACGCGACCAGCGCGTACGACGGGAGGCTGGCGAGTTCGAGCGCGACGAAGCCGACCGCGAGCGAGCCCGCGGAGGCCATCAGCGTCATGCCGGTCGCGGCGAGCAGGACGAGCATGTAGTACTCGGCCTGGTAGTCGAGGTCCTCGAGGTAGTCGTAGCTCGCCAGGGTCACGAGCGCGGTGACGCTCGTGAAGATGAAGCTGAAGAACAGCGCCATCCCGTCGACGACGAGCTGTCCCCCGTAGAGGACGACAGCCGGGTCGCCGACGCCCGCGGCGAGGTACATCCCCGAGACGCCCATCGCGGCGAGCGAGCCGACGAACGCGATGCCCGCCAGCACCGGGTTGTTGCTCGAATCGGGGTCGATGCTGTCGAACACGAAGAGGGCGAGCGCGGTGGCGCCGAGCACGAGCGTCGGCGCGGTGGCCGCCCAGTCTGGAGTGATAGCCATCTATGGTGCACCTCCGAGCGCCGCGACCGAGTCAGGCAGGACCGGGGCGACGGCGTCCTGGATCATGTTGAACGCCAGGTCGTTCGGGAACGAGCCCAGCGCGATGATGAACACGAGCAGCACGATGAGCGGCACCACGTCGTGGAGGTCCGCGCGCACGACGTCGTAGTCCGTCTCCGAGCGGAACGCCCCGAAGAGGGTCCGCTGCATCGCGAACAGCAGGTAGCCGGCGACGATGACGATGCCGAACATCGCCGCGGCCGTGAACAGCGGTGCGCCCGCGAAGCCGGCGCCGAACGAGCCGACGAACACGAAGAACTCCGCCGCGAAGCCGGCCATCAGTGGGAGTCCCATGTAGGCGAACGAGCCCGCGAGGAACGCACCGACGGTGACGGGCATCTTGTCCGCGAGCCCCGACATGTCGCCGACCATCCGCGTGTGCGTCGTGTTGTAGATGACGCCGACACACGCGAACAGCAGCCCCGAGATGAGGCCGTGCGAGATCATCTGGAACGTCGCGCCACCGACGCCGTAGACGGTGTAGGCGACGAGCCCGAGGATGACGTAGCCCATCGACGACACCGACGAGTAGGCGACGATGCGCTTGAGGTCCTCCTGTGCGAGTGCGAGCATCGCGCCGTAGATGACCGAGACGACGGCAAACGCCGCGATGAGCACCGCGTACTGCTGGGCGACCTCCGGTAGCATCGTGAAGTTGAACCGCAGCAGTGCGTACGTCCCCATCTTCAACAGCACCCCGGCCAGCATCACCGACGCCGGCGTGGGAGCCTCGACGTGGGCGTCCGGCAGCCACGTGTGGAACGGAACGACCGGGACCTTCACCGCGAATCCGATGAACATCGCGAAGAACGCGAGGACGGCGAGCAAGTCGGGGCCGATGACCCCGAGGCCACCGAGTTCGCCCGCGCGCAACGCCTGTGCGATGACGGGCATGTCGAGCGAACTGATGGAGTCGCCGAGCCCGAACACGAGCCCGAAGAACCCGATGAACATCACCAGCGAGGCGATGTTCGTGTAGACGAAGAACTTGATGGCGGCGTACTTCCGGCGAGCGCCGCCCCAGACGCCGATGAGGAAGTACATCGGGACGAGGACGCCCTCCCAGAAGATGAACCAGACGAAGAAGTCGAGCGCGCCGAACACGCCGATGAGCATCGCCTCCATGAACAGCATGAGGCCGTAGAACTGGGCCTCACGCTCGTCGATGGGGGTCCACGACGCGAGGATAGCGAGCGTCGTGAGCAGCGTCGACAGCACGACGAGCGGCATCGAGATGCCGTCGAGGCCGACGTGCCACGAGAGGTCGTACGGACCGAGCGTGACCCATTCGGCCGACGACTCGAACGCGATGGTGCTGCCGGGGCCGCCGAGGAAGGCGTTGCCCGCACCGTCGAAGACGGCGTACATGTACAGCGAGACCGCGAGCGGAAGCAGCGAGATGCCGAGTGCTGCCTTCCCGGCGTACTTGTCCGGGAGGAAGAACACGATGCCTGCGCCGAGCAGACAGAGCGCGAGCAGAATCTCGATCATCATGCGAACCACCCCTGGAAGACGCCGAAGCCGACAAGCAGGAGCACGAGCCCCAACGTCAGCAGCGTCGCGTAGTTCGAGACGACACCGGTCTGGACGCGCCGGAGCCGGTCACCCGAGAACAGGCTCACGCTGGAGACGAAGTTCACGACGTCGTCGATGACGCGCTGGTCGAACGTGTTCGCCGCGTTGGCGAGGGGAACCGTGAACCCCTCCGCGAGCCACACCTGATACTCGTCCTGGTAGTAGTTGTTGAACAGCAAGGTCTTGACCGAACCGAGTTTGTCCGTGTGCTCCACCGGGTCCGGACCACGGTACAGCGAGAGCGCGAGACCCGCTCCGGCGAGTGCCAGCCCGAGCGAGAGCGCCGCGGAGACGAGCAGCGAGACGACCTCGCTGCCCGCGAACGTCGCGTTCGCCGTGTAGCCGGCGAACTCGTGGAGCAGTTCCTCGTAGTGCTCGCCGTTGAGCCCCTCCGGGCCGTGGAACAGCCAGTCGTGGAGGAACTCGGGGACGGCAGGAACAACCTTGTGGACCGGCACGAGGTTGATGACGCCGATGACCGCCGCCAGCACGCCGAGAATCACGAGCGGCAGCTTCACGTTCCAGCGGACGCCGTGCGGATCCTTCGCCGTGTCCGACCGCGGCTCACCGTGGAAGGTGAGAAGCACCATCCGGAACGTGTAGAAGCCGGTGAAGAACACCGCGAGCAGGCCCATCGCGTACGCTCCCAGGAGGAGCGGCGAGCCGCCGAGGCCGTGAACCAGCGTCTCGTAGAGTA
This sequence comes from Halorarius litoreus, assembly GCF_024362405.1. Taxonomy (GTDB): domain Archaea; phylum Halobacteriota; class Halobacteria; order Halobacteriales; family Haloarculaceae; genus Halorarius; species Halorarius litoreus. The sequence goes on from NZ_CP101454.1 coordinate 3,878,139, forward strand.
CCTCGTCCTTCGACCAGAAGCCGGAGAACGGAACGATGCCCGCGAGCGCGAGCGACCCCGAGAGGAACGCGTAGTAGGTGACGGGCATCTTGTCCTTGAGCCCGCCCATGTCCCACATGTCCTCGTTGTGGTGCATCGCGATGATGACCGACCCCGCGCCGAGGAACAGCAGCGCCTTGAAGAACGCGTGCGTGGTGAGGTGGAAGACGCCCGCGACGTAGCCACCGCCGCCCAGCGCGAGCATGATGTAGCCGTACTGGGAGATGGTGGAGTACGCGAGCACCTGCTTGATCTCGCGCTTGACGACGCCCATCGTCGCCGCGAACAGGGCGGTGAACCCACCCACGAACGCGATGACGGCGAGGGCCGTCGGCGAGAGCGCGTAGAAGCCGTACATCCGGGCGACGAGGTAGACACCGGCGGCGACCATCGTCGCGGCGTGGATAAGTGCCGAAACAGGAGTCGGACCTTCCATCGCGTCCGGCAGCCACGTGTGGAACGGGAACTGCGCGGACTTGCCCATCACACCACCCAGCACGAGCAGGCCGATGACCGTGAACCACGCCTGCGGGTCGAGCCCGAAGAACGTGGTCACGGTGGCCTCGCCGTTGAGTGCCTGCTCCGCGATGTGCGGGAAGGAGTTCTCGACGCCAGGCCCACCAAAGGCGGCCGTCCCGAACGTCGCGAACACGGCGACGACGCCGATGAGGAAGAAGTAGTCACCGAAGCGCGTCACCAGGAACGCCTTCTTCGCCGCGGACGGCGGGCCCGCCTCGCGGAACCAGAAGCCGATGAGCAGGTACGAACAGAGGCCGACCAGCTCGAAGAACATGAACGCCATCAGGAGGTTGTCCGAGAAGACGAACGCGAGCATGCTCGCGGTGAACAGCCCCAGTTCGGCGTAGTAGCGGGGGAGCCCTTTCTCGCCCTCGTCGTTCATGTAGCCCATCGAGAACACGTGGACGAGCAGGGCGATGGTCGAGACGATGACGAGCATCAGCGTCGAGAGCGGGTCGAGCAGGACGCCGAACGTCAGCTCGAACGGCACCTCGCTGCCGCCGACCCACGTGTACAGCGTCTCCTGGCTGGAATGCCCGGTGAAGACGTTCACCATCATCACCAGCGAGAGCACGAGGGAGGCGGCGGTCGCGACGATGCCAGCGATGGCGCCCTTCTTCGGCAGGTAGTCGCCGAAGAACAGCGCGACCACGAACGATACGAACGGCAGGAACGCGATTGCGGGTGCGAATTGGGTTATCTCTGCCATCTTACCACCTCAGAGTCGTCGCCTTCGTCACGTCCACGTCCTCGAAGTTGCGGTACAGCACCAGGATGATGCCGATACCGACGGCGACCTCGGCGGCGGCGATCGCCATCGTGAACAGGCTGAACACCTGTCCGGTGAGGTTACCGTGATAGAACGAGAACGCGACGAAGTTGATGTTCGCTGCGTTCAGCATCAGCTCGACCGACATCAGGAACAACAGCGCGTTCCGACGGGTGAGGATGCCGAACAGGCCGATACAGAACACCGCGGCCGAGAGCACGAGGTAGTACTGGACGGGAACCGCCATCTAGCGGTCACCCCCCTTCCGGTCCTCGTCTTTTCCTCCGTCCGTGAGCGGCAGGAAACCGCCGGACTCGCCCTCGCGGCGGGCGAGCATCACGGCCGCCGCCAGCGCGGCGATGAGGACGACGTCGATGATCTCGAACGCGATGAGGAACCCTTCCGACGGGAGCGTCCCGGCGTCCAGGTTGAACATCGCGTAGCCGATGGTCGCGGTGATGCCGTCGACACCACCGAACCCGGCCATCTCGCCGAAGTCGGCCGTCAGGAAGACGGCGACGAGGACGACGAACAGCGCCAGCGCGGCGATGCCCGTGGCCTTGCCACCCTTGTAGAGGCGAGGACGCGTCGTCATCGCACCATCACCTCGTGGTCATCTTGCTCGCGGACGAGCATCACGGCGAACGTGATGAGGATGAGAACCCCGCCCACGTAGACGAGGATCTGCATCGCCGCGAGGAACTCGGCTCGCAACATTACGTAGTGGACCGCGACGCTGGTCAACGCCACCCCGAGCAGGAGTGCGCTGTGCCAGACGTCACGGACCAGGACGACGCCCAGGCTGCTGCCCACGGTGATGAGCGCAAACAGCAAGAACGCCGCTAGTTCGACCGGTGCTACAGCCATTACCTCAAACTCTGTCGGCTTCGGTTTGAAGCTTTCTTTGTGTTCCCGCACGCGGGGGCGCGCTTGGTGAGGTAAACTGGGGGGCTTACCGCTCTAGCCACCAATTGGTGTCGTCGGGGAACAGTTACAAGGAGCACTCGCCTAAACCGGCGACACATGGCCACAGCCCTCCCAAGCGGCGAGACACGCCGTGCCGGCTGGTGGTTCGTCGCCACCGCATTACTCGCGACCGTCGGCTTCTTCGTGTACTCGTTCGTCGGCACCTTCGTTCTCGGCGTGTTCGTGTACTACGGCGCGCGACCGATCAACCGGCGGCTCCGACGCCGCCTCGATTCCCGGGGTGCGGCGGCCGGGCTCACGCTGCTCTGTATCGTCGTCCCCGTACTCGCGCTGCTGGCGTACACGGGGGCAGTCGCCATCCGCGAGTTCGGTGCCGTCGCGGGCTCGGACGCCGTGAATCAGGTCCTCACGCGGCTGCTCGGAGACGAGTCCTCGCTCACGTCGATCCTCCAGAACCCACAGGCGGCAGTCGACCGGCTCACGGCCATCCCGCAGTTCGAGCAGGGTGTCGACGTCGCGGTGGGGACGCTCGGTGCGGTGTCGAACGTCCTGCTCCACCTGACGCTCGCGCTCGCGTTCGCCTTCTTCCTCTACCGCGACGGCCACCGGCTGGAGGCGTGGTACCGCGCCGAGGTCGGGGGCCGGGACACCGCCGCCCACGCCTGGCTCGCGGCCACGGACGCCGACCTCGAGGTCGTCTACTTCGGCAACGTCCTGACGGTGCTCGGCGTGACGGTCGCCGCCGTCCTCGCGTTCAACGGCTACAACCTCCTCGCCCCGGCGGCCGTCACGCTTCCCTTCCCGACGCTGCTGGCAGTCCTCACGGGTCTCGCCACCTTCGTTCCACTCGTCGTCGGGAAGCTCGTCTACCTCCCGGCGACGGCACTGCTGGTTTACCGGGCCGTCCAGACGGACACCGGCCTGCTCGTCTACCCGCTCGGCTTCCTCGTCGTCGCGTTCCTCTTCCTCGACCTCCTTCCGCAGTCGGTACTCCGTCCGTACATCTCCGGACAGACACTCCACGAGGGGGCCGTCCTGTTCGCGTACGTCCTCGGCGCGGTGCTGTTCGGCTGGTACGGGCTGTTCCTCGGCCCGCTACTGCTGGTGCTCGTAGTCCAGTTCGCCAACGTCGTCCTCGGCGACCTGCTCGGCGGCAACGAGTTCACCGCGTTCCCGACGGGCGCGACGACACTCGGGACGGACCCCGATGACGCACCAGCGAACAGTGGAGAGTAGCCCGGGCGCTGGTCCTCCAGTCCAGCAATGCAGAGTATTGTCCGAGTGAGCGAGCGCTCCCCGAACGCGAGCGAAGGAGCCGAAAAAGGTGGTGTCTACTGATAGTCGACTTCGCCCTCGCCCTCGCCGATCCACGCACCGCGGTCGGGCTCGCGGGACGCGAGCGGGTCGATGTCCTCGCGACCCCACCTTTTTGTCGTTCGGGATTTCTCGCTCACTCCGCTCGCTTCGAAACCGCTCACGACAAAAACGTGGATGAAAAAGGCCGCCCTCGCTTCCCTTGGGCGGGGAAACGGCTCGCTACGCGAGCCGTATGCTCACTGATAGTCGACTTCGCCCTCGCCCTCGCCGATCCACGCACCGCGGTCGGGCTCGCGGGACGCGAGCGGGTCGATGTCCTTGTACCACGGCACGTTCTTCAGCTGCTCCATGTTGTACGCGAGGTCGTCCTTCGTGTCACCCGTGAACTCGAAGTTCTGGGTGAGCAGGATGGCGTCGACGGGGCAGACCTCCTCACAGAGCCGGCAGTAGATGCACTGCCCGATGTGGAGGTTGTACTGCTCGCCGTTGCGCTGGTCGTCCGTGACGATCTGAATCGTGTCGTTCGGACAGACGTTCTCACACTGGCGGCACCAGATGCACCGCTCCTGTGAGAACTTGTGGACGCCACGGAACCGCGGGGAGACCTCGGGGGCCTCCTCCGGGTACTCGACCGTGAACGTGGTTCCGTCGAGCGCGTGCTTCATCGTCGTCGCCATGGATTTCAGTAGTCCGATCATATCAGACGATCACCCCCACGATAACGGCCGTGAGCACGAGGTTGGCGAACGATAGCACCAGCATCCCCTTCCAGCCGATCTCGATGAGCTGGTCGATGCGGACGCGGGGGATGGCCGACCGCGCCCACTGCGTGAACAGGTAGATGGCCACGATCTTGATGACGAACCAGACGAACCCGGGCAGGATCTCGACGCCGACGAACGGGCTCGTCGGGCCACCCAGGAACAGGGTCGTGATGATGGCCGCACCGAGGAAGATGTGGATGAACTCCGAGAGGTACGCCAGCACGAAGTAGACCGAGGAGTACTCGGTCTGCCAGCCAGCAACGATCTCGGTCGGCGCCTCCGGGATGTCGAACGGGTTCCGGCCGACCTCCGCGAGGTTCGCGACCATGAACAGCAGGAACGCGAACGGGTTCACGAACGCGTACCAGCTCTTGAGCCCGACTGCGAGCGGCTCGGCCTGTGCCGCGACGATCTCGCTCATCTGGAGCGTGCCGGCGAAGATGACTACGGAGGCGGCGGTGATGACGAGCGGAATCTCGTACGCGAGGTTCTGGGCGACCGCGCGCAGCCCGCCGAGGAACGAGAACTTGTTGTTCGACGCGTAGCCGGCCATGATGAGGCCGACCGAGGCGATGGAGGCGACGGCGAACACGTACGCGAGCCCCGCCTCGGGGTCCGCGAGGTGGATGCCGTTACCCATGGGGATGACGGCGAAGCCCAGCAAGGCAGACGACGCCATCACGAGCGGCGCGAGGTCCCACGCGGGACGGTCGACGCCGTCGGGGACGATGAGCTCCTTCGAGAGGAGCCGGACCGCGTCGGCCACGATGATGAGCAGGCCGAACGGGCCGACTCTGTTCACGGCGATGCGGTCGGTGAACGCGGCGGTGATCTTTCGCTTCCCCCAGATGCCGGAGACGGCGACGAGGGTCAGCAGGAACGTCACGATGAGCGCTGCGCCGATGAGCCCGCCGACGAAGTCGGCGAGCGGGCCGCTGCCGAGGCCGAGGGCGCCCGCGATGGTGTCGGGAAGCTGGCCGCCGCCTGCGGCAGTCGCGTTGGTGGCGTTCTCCTGCACCATCAGCGGTCCACCTCACCGAGTACGATGTCGAGGCTGCCGAGCGAGGCGATGAGGTCGGGGATGTACTCGCCCTGGCTCATCTCGGGCAGCGTCTGCAGGTTCGAGAAGCACGGCGACCGGATCTTGAACCGCGCCGGCTTGTCCGTGCCGTCCGCGCGCATGTAGATGCCGAGTTCGCCCTTCGCGCCCTCGACCGCCCGGTAGATTTCCGTGTCCGCTTCGGGCTTCAGCGTCCGGGGCACGTTCGACTGAATCGTGCGGTCCTCCTCGGGCCAGTCCTCGAGCAGGTCGATACACTGGTCGATGATCTTCGCACTCTCTTCGACCTCCTGCATGCGGACGAGGACGCGGCTGTAGTTGTCACAGCCGTCCTCCGTGACGACGTCCCAGTCGAGTTCGTCGTAGTAGCCGTACGGGTCGTCGCGTCGGAGGTCGTAGTCGATGCCCGACCCACGCGCCACGGGACCGGTCGCGCCGTAGCTCTTGGCGAGGTCGGGCTCCAGCACGCCGGTGTTGACACACCGCATCTGGAAGATCTCGTTCGACGTGATCATGTCGTGGTACTCCTCGAGCCGGCTCGGGAGCTCGTCGAGGAAGTCGCGTGTCTTCTCGAAGAACTCCTCGCGGGGCTCGGGGAGGTCCCACGCGACGCCACCCAGCCGGAGGTAGTTGAACATCAGCCGCTGACCGGTGAGGTCCTCGAGGATGTTCTGTACGACCTCGCGGTCGCGCGTCGCGTACATGAAGATGGCCGTGAAGTCGCCGTAGACGTCGAGCGCGAACGTCCCGACCGCGAGCATGTGACTCGCAATGCGGCACAGTTCGGCGGACATCGTCCGGATGACCTGCGCGTACTCCGGCACCTCGATGTCGGCCATGTCCTCGGCCGCGCGGGCGTACGCCCACTCGTTGAGGATGCCCGCCGAGATGTAGTCCCATCGGTCCGGGTACGGCATGATCTGGTGGCGGTAGGTGCCCTGCTGGCACATCTGCTCCTCACACCGATGCAGATAGCCGATGTCGCTCTCGACGTCGGCGACCTGCTCGCCGTCGAGCGTCGTCTTCAGGTGGAGCACGCCGTGCGTGGCGGGGTGGTGCGGCCCGATGTTGACGAACATCGTGTCCGACTGCTCGCCGCTGCGGTGGTCCTCCTGCAGCGGGTTCGCGTGCTGCCGGAAGTCGACGACCTGCGGCTGCTCCTGGTCGTAGTCGAGCGAGAGCGGGTGCCCCTGCCACGTCTCGGGCAGGAGGATGCGCTTGAGGTCCGGGTGGTCCTCGTACTCGATGCCGACGAGGTCGTACGCCTCCCGCTCGTGCCAGTCTGCCGTCCGGTAGACCGCGTCCGCGGACTGCGAGACTGGCTCATCCTTCGACGTGGGGACGACGACGCCCACTTCCTGCGTGCGTGCGTCGAACTTCGTCAGGTGGTAGATGGTCTCGTAGCGGTCCTCGTACTCCTGTGCCGTCACGCACGAGAGGTGGTCGAAACCGGCCTCGTCGCGGAGCAGGAACAGCGCGTCCTGCACCTCGTCGGGGCGGACGACGAACGCCTCGGCGTTGACGTGTTCCTCGCGACCGATGACGTGGTCGCCGAGGAGCGCTTCGAGCGCGTCGTAGTCGACTTCGCCGTCCTCGACGCCGACCAGGCTTGTCTCCGTGGGTTCGGGTTCTTCCAAGCTCATGGTGACTCAGCCCAGTTGTACCGCATGACGAGGTCCTCCTCGTCGATCTGGTCGGCGAGGTGCTGGACGAGTTCGTCCTGCTCGAGGTCGCCGAACTGTTCGAGTTCGTACGGTTTCACGGTGACCGGAGCGGTCTCGCCGTTCGCGATGCGCTCCTGGAGCTTCGCGATGCCGTAGACCAGCGCTTCGGGGCGCGGCGGGCAACCGGGGACGTGGATGTCCACCGGGATGACCTCCTCGGCGCCCTTGATGACGTTGTACCCCTCGTGGAACGGGCCGCCCGAGATGGTACACGAGCCCATGCCGACGACGAACTTCGGCTCGGGCATCTGGTCGTAGACGCGCTTCATCCGCGGGGCGAACTTGGAGACGATGGTCCCCGGGACGATGATGACGTCGGCCTGTCGCGGCGAGGCACGGGGGACGCCCGCGCCGAACCGGTCGAGGTCGTGTTTGACGGCGTACGTGTGCATCATCTCGATGCTGCAGCAGGCGATACCGAACTGCAGCATGAACATCGAGGAGCCACGCACCCAGTTCATGAACTTGTCGAACTTCGTGAGGATGAACGGCGAGGAGCCGAACGCCTCACGCAGCTTCGAGTTGAATCGACTGTCGACGCCTTCGCCCATCCGGGCTTCCTGCGTCGATTGAATCTCGTTGTCGCTACTCATAGTTACTCAGCCCGCTGTTCCGGCGCCGTCGCACGCGGCGATTTGACCCACCGAACCGCGCCGTTGCGCCACGCCCACGCGAGTCCGACCACCAGCACGCCGATGAACACCAGCATCGGGAGGAGCGCCTGCCCCATCCCGAACTGCTGGACGGCGTCCCGGTAGATGACCGTCCACGGGAAGATGAGGACGGTCTCGATGTCGAAGATCACGAACAACAGCGCCACCATGTAGTACTGGATGTTGAAACGAATGCGCGTGTCGCCCGTGGGGACTTCCCCGGACTCGTAGACGGCGGTTTTCCCTTGCTCCGGGACGGTCGGACGCAGCAGCGACGAGATCGCGATCATCGAGATCGGGATTATGATCGCCACCAGCGTCAGCGCCCCAATAGCTATCCACGGATTGCTCATCTTGTCTGTATCAAACTAGGCTTCGGAAGCCGGGTACATAAGGGTTGATTCTTGCGCGGAGGGGCGCACGCGGGCGGTTCGACGCACCTTGCCGCCACTTACTGTACGGCCCGCCGGCCACACCACCTTACTCCATCCGTTCGCGATACGCGGGCGTTCCCAGCTCGTGGAGCCCCCGAGAGTCCTCGCCGACGCCCTGCTGGAGCGCCTCGTGGTACTCGACCAGGCGCTCCTCCAGTTCCTCGTACTGCCGAGCGAGAATCTGGACCGCCGAGAGCGCCGCGTTGAACGACTTGCCCGCGTCGACGGCCGTGATGGGCGCGCCGGTGGGCATCCCGATGACGCTGTCCACGGACTTCTCCTGCACCGGGACGCCGATGACCGGGAGCGGATAGGCGATGCTCGCGGTCATGTTCGGGAGGTCGGCGCTCTTGCCGCCCGCGCCGGCGATGATGACGTCGACCCCGCGGTCGTGCGCTGTCTCACCGTAGGCGTACATCAGGTCGGGCGTCCGGTGGGCACTCACGACGTACGTCTCGAACGTGAACCGGGCCTCGGGCGGGTCGTCGTAGTCCGTGACCTCCTCGAATCCGAGTTCCGTCAGGGCCTCGTACGCCCCGAACATCGTGTCGAGGTCGGAGTCCGACCCCATCACGATGCCCACCTCGGGCTGGTCTTTCGGGTTGCGGTCGCGCTTGGCTTCGCGGTGCAGGTCGTCGATGAGCGCGTCGACGGATTCGGCCATGTGCCTCACACTGTGCGACGGGGGCTTTGCGGTTGTGGTTCGCCCGAGAGTAAGCCCGGTGAGACGGTCACAACGCCGTCGAGAAAGCCGAGGGTTCCCGACGGTCCCGGTCGATAGTCCGACCTTTTACCCGGCCGAGAGGGAGCGGTAATCCGGGCTTTGTTCACGCACCGAGCGGCGACGATGACTCAGCGCGTCTATAACCAAACTGCTGGCACCTATATCTCCGGAGCATGGCTCCGACTTCACGCAGCAGCGTGGCCACGGTGACCGTCGTCGTGGTGGCGCTGCTGACGGTCACGAGCAGCGTCGCGGTCGCCGCCGTGTTCGCTGACGGCCCCGCCCCGTCCACCACGGCGGCACCGTCGGTCGCGGGGACCCAAGCCGGCGGCACCGCAGCGGGCGATATCGACCTCGACGAGGCGAACCTCACCTTCGCGGGCGACGCGTTCGAGGGCGCGGGTACTGCCCTCGCCGGCGGCGTCGACGTGAACGGCGACGGCACGAACGACGTACTGGTCGGCGCACCGACAGCGGACCGAAACGGAGAGAACAGTGGCGTCGTGTACGTCTTCTTCGGCCCGTTCGACGAGGGGCAGTTGAACGCCAGCGACGCGGACGCCACGCTCGTCGGCGCGCGCGGCGACCAGGCCGGCTACGCGCTGGCCGTCGGTGACTTCGACGACGACGGAACCGGCGATGTCGCCGTCGGCGCCCCGCTGAACGACACCGCCGGCCGGGACGCCGGGCGCGTCTACCTCGTCAGCGGCGACGACCTCGACGGAACCGTCTCGCTGCCGACGGCGGCGACCGCATCTGTCCTCGGTGCCGGACGGGGCGACGTCGCCGGCTACAGCCTCGCCGCGGTGGGAACCGAGTTCGACCCGCTCGCCGAGGGCTCCGGCGCTGCCCTGCTGGTCGGCGCTCCGGGGAACGACAGCACCGCACCGAACGCGGGTGCGGCCTACCTGCTCGCCGACCCCCTGGCCGCGGACGGTGACAGCCTCGGCGACGCCGCGACGACCACCTACGTCGGTGCGGCCCGTGGCGATGTCGCGGGCTTCGCCGTCGCCGCCGCGGGCAACGTCAGCGGCGACGAGCGACCCGAACTGCTCGTCGGGGCACCGCGGAACGACTCCAACGGGACAAACAGCGGTGCGGTGTACGTCCTCGGTACCGACGAGTCGGGGCGCGTGCCCGTCACCTCGGGTGTCATCCTCGAAGGGGCGGCGCCGGGCGACCAGGCGGGTCGAGCGGTAGCCTCGGCCGGCGACCCGAACGACGACGGCATCACCGACGTGGTCGTCGGCGCACCGTTCGCCGACCGGCACGTCACTGACGCCGACGGGGACGTGACGACACGCAGTGACGCCGGCGCTGCCTACATCGTCCACGGACCGCTCGACGGCGACCGCCGCCTCTCCGCGGCGGACGTGACGCTCACCGGCGTGGGGGAGCACGACCGAGCAGGCTGGGCAGTCGCGGCCGCGGGTTCCGGAGACGTCACCTGTGACGGCGTGGACGACGTGCTCGTCGGTGCGCCGTACAACAACAGCACGGGTCCCGACGCGGGCGCGACGTATCTGGTGTACGGCGACGGCCCGACCGGCGAGCGGAGCCTCTCGACCGCCGGGGCGCGGTTCCTCGGGGTGAACGACAGCGACCGCTCGGGGTGGGCCGTCGCCGGTGCGAACGACTCGACCGGAGATGGCGACGAGGACCTCCTCGTCGGCGCACCCCGCGCCGATGCGGGCGGGACCGACTCCGGCGCCGCCTACCTCGTCTTCGGGAAGTGCCCGGCCACGCCGACACCGACGCCCACCCCCGAGCCCGACGTCGACCCGGTCGACACTCGGGTCCGATGTTCGGACGACGGTGCGACGCTGACGGTCCGCAACGAGAACGACGACACCGTTCGCGTCGTCGTGGACGGGCCGAACGGCTACGAGGAACGGGTCACCCTCGACCCGGACGAGGCCGAGTCGTTCGACGACCTCGACGACGGCCGCTACACGGTCCGAACCGTGCGGCGCGACGGCCGAACGACGGCCACCGAGCGCGTTCGCGTCGCCTGTCCGACCGAGCGGGTCGACGCCGACCTGACCTGCCGCGACGACGGCGGCGAACTGCGCGTCCACAACCCGAACGACGAGTCGGTTCGGGTGGAGGTTCGTGGCCCGAACGGCTACTCGGTATCGGTGACGCTCTCGCCCGGCGAGACGGAGCGGGTCGACGAACTCGACGACGGCGACTACACCGTGACGACCCGCGCCGACAGCCGCGGGAACGACTATCGCATCGGTCGCCAGACGGTGACCGTCGACTGCGAGACGCCGACGTTCGACCGCGTGCGAACGGAACTCGCCTGTCGCGACGACGGCGGCGAACTGCGCGTCCGCAATGCCAACGACGACCCCGTCCGTGTGACGCTTCGCGGCCCGGACGGCTACCGTGAGTCCGAGACGCTCTCACCCGGCGAGACCGAACGGTTCGACGAGCTCGACGACGGCGACTACGTCCTCCAGGTGTTCGACGGCGACCGCGAACTCGGCCGCGAGCGGTTCACCGTCGACTGCGAGCGGCCCCAGCCCGCGCTCACGGAGCTGACCTGCCGTGACGACGGCGCACTTCTGAAGGTCAGAAACCCGAACGACGACCCGATCCGCGTCGAGATTCGCGGGCCAGACGGGTTCCGCGAGTCGGTCACCCTCGACGCGGGCGAGACGGAGCAGTTCGACGAACTGCCCAACGGCGACTACGTGGTTGGGTCGTTCGCGGGCGGTGAGGAAGTCGGGCGCGACCGACTCACCGCCGACTGCGCGACGCCGGAGCCCGAACCTGCCCCCGTGCGCACCGAAGTGACCTGTCGAGACGACGGCGCGCTCCTCAAAGTTCGAAACACCAACGAACAGCCAGTTCGCGTCGAAATCCGTGGTCCGGACGGCTTCTCGGAATCGACCACCATCGAGTCGAGAGAGACGCTCCAGTTCCCCGACCTCCCGAACGGCGACTACGTCGTGGGTACGTTCGACGACGGAGCGGAAGTCGGTCGCGAGCGGGTGCGGGTCGACTGTGCGACACCCGAACCAGAACCGGAGGCGGTCCTGACCGAACTCACCTGCCGGTCGGCGGGCGCACTATTGAAGGTCAGAAACCCGAATCAGAATCCGGTTCGCGTCGAGATCCGTGGCCCCAGCGATTTCTCCGAGTCCGTCTCGGTCGACCCCGGTGAGACCCTGCAGTTCCCCGACCTTCCGAACGGCGAGTACGTCGTCGGCACCTTCGATGGTGACGACGAAGTCGGCCGCGAGCGCCTCACCGCGGACTGCGAACCGCCGGAACCGGTGTTCGAGCAGGTCTTGACCGAACTCACTTGCCGGTCGGCGGGCGCACTGCTCAAGGTCCGTAACCCCAACGACGACCCCGTCCGCGTCGAGATCCGCGGGCCGAGCGGGTTCTCGGAATCCGTCTCGGTCGACCCCGGTGAGACCCTGCAGTTCCCCGACCTCCCGAACGGCGAGTACGTCGTCGGCACCTTCGACGACAGCGGCGAGGTCGGAAGAGTGCGCCTGACTGCGAACTGTGAGCCATCGGAACTCGACCTCCTGCCGGTCGAACGGCAGGTCCGCTGTACCGCAGACGGGGGCGAACTCGCCGTCAGGAACGCTAACGACGCACCGGTCCGGGTTAACGTCACTGGCGAGATGGTCGACGAAGCGTTCGTCGTCCCGCCCCGTCAGCGCCGAGACCTGAGGGACCTACCCGACGGCGTCTACGTGGTGACGACACGAACGCCCAGCGGGGCGCCGATAGGTGCGGCGGCGATGTTCGTCGTGGACTGCGGGGCCGAGTCGGCAGAAGCGTGAGGCTGCGGGCCGTTCGGGTGACGGCGCACCGTCGCTGAATCTCACTCGAACGTCAGGCGGTTACGAATCCCGCGGGTTCGCTCCAAGAGCGCCTGCTCGTCCTCGTCGTCGCCCGCGAGGACAGTGACGTGGCCCATCTTTCGCAGTGGGCGAACCTCCCGCTTGCCGTACCAGTGGAGGTTCGTCCGGTCCGCCGCGAGGACGTCTTCGACGCCCGCGAGTTTCGCACGCCGTGGCTCGTCGACGTCGCCGAGGATGTTGGCGGTGACGGTCGGGCACCGTCGCTCACAGGAGCCGAGCGGCCAGCCGAGCACACCCCGGACGTGATTGGCGAACTGCGAGGTGTACGCGCCCTCGATGGTCCAGTGACCGGAGTTGTGCGGACGGGGGGCGATTTCGTTGACCAGAATCTCGCCGTCGCGCTCGAACAGCTCGATGCCGTAGACGCCACGCCCGGAGAGTTCGTCTAGCACGGCGAGGGCTACCTCGTGGGCACGGTCCTGCACCGCCTCGCTCGTCCGCGCGGGGTTCACCGTCTCGCGCATGATCTCCTCCTCGTGGACGGTCTCGGTGACGGGGAACGCGTCCGTCTCACCGTCGCCCCGCACACCGACCACCGAGAGTTCGCGCTCGAAGTCGACCATCGCCTCCGCGAGCGCCCCAGAGTCGCCCGCGCCGACCTCTTCGAGTTTGGCTTCCGCTTCGTCGGGCGATTCGACGGGGACGTTCCCCCGGCCGTCGTAGCCACCCTGGCGCGCCTTGAGCATCACGGGCCAGCCGAGTTCCTCGCCCGCGTCACGGAGGTCGTCGGCGTCGTCGATCTGCCGGAACTCCGGAAGTGGAATTCCAGCCGCGTCGAGCATCCGGTTCTGGACGAGTTTGTCCTGGATCGTCCGGAGCGTGTCGGGGTCGGGGTGGACCGGCGTGCCGGTCTCCTCGCTCGCGCGTTCGAGCGCGTCGGGGTCCGCGAGTTCGATTTCGTACGTCAGGACGTCCGCTCGCTCGGCGAGTTCGAGGACGGTCTCGTAGTCGTCGAAGTCGCCGACGACCTGGTCCTCGACCACCGGTGAGGCGGGGCAGTCGGGTGTCGGGTCCGAGACGACAACCTGGACGCCGAGCGGGCCGGCGGCCTCGCCGAGCATCCGTCCGAGCTGGCCGCCGCCCACGACGCCCACGGTCGGGCCGGGAGAGGTGAGGTGCATATCGGGGGTTCCGGCGACGGGAGAGTCAACGTTTCGGGATGGGCTCAGTCCGTGCGGTCGGGGTCGACGAGGACAATCGCCGGCTCGGCTCCCTGCCGGAGGTTGACCCGAGAGACCTCCCACCCCGCGGTCCGCGAGCCGAGTTCGCCATCGCTGGCAGCGGCGGGCGCGACGACCACCGGGGGGAGCTGGTCGGGGAGCTCGGAGGCGTTGGCCGCGCAGGTGACCGTCGTGTTCGCCCGCTCGGTGTACCAGCCGAGGGGGAGGGTCTCGAACCACGCGACACACGGCGGTCGTCGTGGGGCTGTCGTATCACCGTCGACGAACGCGGCCCCGTAGACGAGGAGCTCGTCCGGGTCGTCTCTGAGCCCCGAGAAGTCACCGTGCGGCTGTGAGTACTGCGCGAGTTCGTGTGAGCCATCAGGGTTCACGTAGCTGGTGTAGCCAGCGACCCCCGCGACGCTGGCGGCAACGAGTACGAGCGTCACGGTGGCGACGCGCCCCACGAGCGCGTCGTGCGAGCGGGCGACCTCGTAGGTCGCAGCGAGCGCGACGGCCGCCGGAATCACGAGCGGGAGGAGGATGTGGACGCCGAGCCACGAGGCCGGGACGTCCGCCACAGCGGGATAGCCCACCAGCGAGAACAGCGCCCAGGCGCCGGCGAACTGGACGAGGTCACGGGGCGCACTTCGGTAGCGGTCCGCGAGGAACCCCCCGACGCCGAGCAGGGTCACGGGCGCGGCGGGGACGAGCAACGACTTCAACAGCGCGCCGGCGACGACGACGTAGCTGAACTCCAGTTTGAACTGGCTGTTCGGCGCGAGCCACAGCTCCGCCAGCCGGCGCCCACTCTGGACGAACGCGGCGTCGAGCAGGGCGGGGAGAGCTGCGGGATTCGAACCGAGGGCACCGATGCCGGGCTCCGGACCGGGCGTTCGCGGCGCGTACATCACGAACAGCACCACGAACGCGAGCAGGAGCCCACCGACAGCCATCGGGAGTCCGCGCCGGACCCCCCGGGCGACGGTTCGTCCGCTCTCCCGAAGCGTCGCGAGTCGGTCGTCGCTCCCGAGCAGCCGGTGGTCGAGCAGGAAGAGGCCCGCGCCGAGCCACGCCACCGGATACAGCAGCGCGTTCTCCTTCGCCCCGAGGCCGAGTCCGAGGAACCCGAGTGCGGGCACGAGATACCCCGCGCGCTCGGCGTCGATGGCACGGACGACCAGCCCGAACGCGACGAACGCGAAGGCACCGACGAGCGGGTCACTCCGGGAGAACCGACCGTAGTAGAGCAGGAGTGGCTCGAACGCGAGCAGGAGCGCGAGCGCCGTCAGCTCTCGGTTCGAGAGCCGGGCACGGAACAGCACGACCGAGAGCGGGAGCAGGCCGGTCACGACTGCAGGGAACAGTCGCATCGCGAAGTCTGTCGGCCCCAGCAGGTCGAACAGGTGGCGGTTGACGTGCTGGAGCAGCGGCCCGTGGAGCACCGCCCGATAGGTGTACTCGCCGGTGCGGGCGTACTCCAGCGTCCAGTACCCCACCCGACCCTCGTCGAAGTGTGCGACCCGCGACCCGAGGAACGCGAGGCGGGCGACGAGTGCAGCGAGCGTGACGGCGACGACGCGCCGGAGCGTCCGGTCGGCCGTCGCGAGCCTCATGCCTCGCTGTCCACGTAGACGACGATGCCGTCGAAGAAGCTCCCGCCGGTCGTGCGGTGGAGGAAGCCGTGGCGCTCGTAGGAGTCGGGGATGCGCTCGCGGATGCGGTCGGGGGCTTCGAGCGCCTCGGGCTGGCGCCGACAGTCGATGCTCCGTTCGAGTGTGCAGTCGGCCTGCGCGACGACTACGGGCGGGAGCGTCTCGGGGAGTTCACTCGACCCGTTCGAACACGTCACAGAGACGTCGTTGGCGTCGAGATACCACGCCCACGGCAGCGTCCGGAACCAGTTGATACACGCGGGGGTACGCTCGGCCGACTGGTCCATGTCGACGAAGTCGCTCCCGCCGTAGAACAGCGCGTCCGTCCCCTCGTTGCGAGCGCTCACCGCAACCACCTCCTCGACGGCGGGACGCATCTCCTGTTGCGGCTGGGCGAACTGTACGAGCCGGTTGTCCGGGTCCGTCGGCTGGAGGTACACCGCCGTCACACCGGCGCTCGCGACCTGGGCGCCCACGAGCAACAGGAGGACGGCGACAGCGCCGACGCTGACCCGGTCGTCGCTGGCGAGGGCGTCCCGCCCGGCGTCGACGATGAGCGAGAGCCCGACTGCGGCCGGAACCGTGAGGGGAACGAGCGCGTTGACGATGATCCACGCCGCCCAGATGTCCGTCCCGAGGGGGTAGCCGACGACGCTGGCGAACCCCCAGTAGCCCGCCCCGAGGACGAAGTGACGGGGTTCGGCGCTGTAGTGTTCGACCACGAACCCGACCACCGAGAGCGCAAGTAGTGGGCCGGCGTACGTTGCCGTCGTCCCGAGGAACCGGCCGAGCCGCGTCCCGTACGTCTCCAGCGTGGTCTCGCCGGAGCCGCCGAACCAGTAGGCGTAGCCCTGCTCGACGGTCAGGCCCGTACAGCGGGTGAGCGACCCGACCTGTCCCGAGAACAGCGACGACCAGAGACCGGTCTGCCGGCAGGTGTCGACGATCTGCTGGTACTGTGGATGCGACGTCGAGATGGCGAGCGCACCCGGACTGGTGACGCCCTGTCTCGGAGCGTAGAAGAAGCCGACGACGACGACGAACAGGAACAGCGTCCCGAGGAGGTGGCCCGCCGACCGGCCGAGCCGGTCGCCCTCCGGGCCGACGAGGCGGTGGCGGACGGTGACGAACGCCCCGTGGAGCCAGTCACGACCGGAGTCGTGGTCCTCGTGGCGGTAGAGCTTGTGGTGGATGACGAGCGCCGCTGCACCCAGCCAGCAGAGCACGTAGACGATGGCGTTCTCCTTCGCGGCGAAGCCGAGGCCGAGGAACCCGACGCCTGCGTAGGCGTACTGGACGCCGAAGCCGTCGTAGAAGCGAACGAACGCGGCGAACGCGACGAAACAGAACGCCGCGACCAGCAGCGACGAGCGCATGAAGCGCGCGTAGTAGAGGAGGATGGGGTTGGCCGCGAGGAACAGCGCCATCGCAGCGACCTCGGTGTCGGAGAGGCGGTGGCGGAACCAGAGCGCCGTCGCGGGGAGGAGCGCGCCGACGAGCGCGACGGGGACGCGCGAGGCGAAGTCGGTCGCACCGAGGAGGCCGAACAGCCACTGGTCGACGTGCTGGATGAACGGGCCGTGGATGATAGAGCGGTAGTGGAACTGGCCGGTCTCGGCGAAGTGGAGCGTCCACCACGCGACACGGGCCTCGTCGAAGTGTGCGACGCGAGTGCCGAGGAGAGCGAACCGGGCGAGCAGGCCGAGCGCCACGATGGCGGCGACGACCTGGACGACGCGGTCGTCGAGACGGGAGCCGTCGGTCATCGTCCGCCCCTCCTCACCGGAGGATAAGAACCCTTCTGGTATGTCCAGCGTGCGTGTGAGTTAGGGCCAGGTGCCAGCCTCGTCGTACGCCTTCACGACGCGCTCGATGGCGACGACGTACGCGGCCGTCCGGTAGTTCGGCAGGTCGTTCGTCTCGTAGGCGTCGACGAGCCCCTCGAACGCCTCGACGATGTGTCGTTCGAGCTCGTCGTTGACGCGCGACTCGGGCCAGTAGAACCGCTGGCGGTTCTGGACCCACTCGAAGTACGACACCGTCACGCCACCGGCGTTCGCGAGGATGTCGGGGAACACGTGGACGTCACGCTCGGTGAGCACGTCGTCGGCGTCGGGCGTGAGCGGGCCGTTCGCGGCTTCGACGATGACGTCCGCCTGCACGTCGCGGGCGAGGTCGCCGTCGATGGCGTTCTCGAGTGCTGCGGGGATGAGCAGGTCGACGTCGAGGGTGAGCAGGTCCTCGTTCGTGAACTCCTCGGTAGCGTTCTCGTAGCCCGTGAGCGAGCCGGTCCGGGTCTTGAACTCCTTGAGCGCCGCCACGTCGAAGCCGTCGGGGTTGTAGACGGCCCCGGAGGAGTCGGATGCGGCGACGATCTTCCCGCCGAGATCCTCCTGGGTCAGTTGCGCCGCGACCGAGCCGGCGTTCCCGAACCCCTGGACAGCGACGGTCGCTCCCTCGATGTCCTTGTCGAGGTAGTCGAACGCCTCACGCGCCGTGAGCATCGTCGAGCGACCGGTCGCCTCGACCCGCCCCTCGCTCCCGCCGGACTCGATGGCCTTCCCGGTGATGACGCCCGGTGCCGTCGTGTTCTCCAGCGTCTCGTAGGTGTCCTTGATCCAGTTCATCTCCCGCTGGCCGGTGTTGACGTCGGGGGCGGGGATGTCCTGGTCCTCGCCGATGATGGGCCGGAGTTCCTTCGCGAACGAGCGGGTGAGCCGTTCGAGTTCGCCGTCGGAGAGTTCGCGCGGGTCGACGACGATACCACCTTTGCCGCCGCCGTAGGGGATGTCGACGGTGGCGCACTTGTAGACCATCCAGCCCGACAGTGCCTTCACCTCGTCGCGGGTGACACCCGGGTGGTAGCGGATCCCTCCCTTGTACGGGCCGCGGTCACCGTTGAACTGCGAGCGGTAGGCGCGGAACGTCTGGAGCGAGCCGTCGTCCATCTCGATGGTGAGGTTCGTCTCCAGCACGCGCTCGGGGTTCTTGAGGCGGGTGAGGACGTCCTCGGGGACGTCGAGATACGCCGCCGCATCGTCGATCTGCTCCTGCAGACTCTCGAAGGGGTTCACGTCCTCGGACATGCCCGGGGAGTCGTTGGGTTCCCGCAAAAGGCTGTCGGACTAATATCAAGGAATCGAATTAGGAGACGCCCATTGTGATTAATTACCAAATACCCGCGACACGCGCGCGTTCGCGGACGAGTTCCGCCTGCGCGACGAGCGGCGCGTCGACCATCTCGCCGTCCACCTCGAAGACGCCGACGTCTTCGGATTCGGCGTCCGCGGCCGCCTCCAGCACCTTCCGAGCCCACGCCACCCGTTCCGCCTCGGGGGTGAACGCGTCGTTCACGATCGGCACCTGCGCCGGGTGGATACACATCTTCCCGTCGTAGCCGAGTTCGAGCGCGAACTCGGTGTCGGCGGCGAGCCCAGCCGAATCGCCGAAGTCGGTGAACACGGTGTCGATGGCCGCCACGTCGGCGGCTGCCGCGGCGAGAACCACGTGCTCGCGAGCGTACAGCACCTCGGTCCCCTCTTCGGTACGGGTCGCACCGATGTCCGCTGAGAGGTCTTCGGCCCCGAACGCGACGGCTGACACGCGCGGGTGCGCGGCGATTTCTTCGGCGTGAAGCACGCCCGCGGCGGACTCACAGAGCGCGATGACCGGCACCTCGGTCGCGCCGCGCTCGTCGAGGAGTCCGACGAGCGTCTCGACGCTCGCCCGCGAATCGGCCTTCGCGAGCATCACGGCGTCGAGCCTGGCGTCATCGTCGACGACCACGTCGAGGTCCGCCGCGGCGAGCGCCGGGTCCGGGTTGACGCGGACGCCGACCTCGCAGCCCGGGTCGAATTCGGGGTCAGTGATGACCTCGTGGACTGCTTCGCGGCCCACGTCCTTCGCGTCGGGGGCGACGGCGTCCTCGAGGTCGAAGACGATGGTGTCCGCGCCGGCACCGGGGGCTTTGCGCATCAGTTCGGGCTGGTCGCCGGGCGAGAAGAGGAGGCTACGGCGTGGCATATCGGCGTCTCGGTCGCGGGGGGTTTCAATCACTCGACACCAGCGGTCGGGCGTTCGAATCCCGCCCGAGCGGCACGTTTTTGCCGTCGACCACTGTGGAACGCGCATGGCCGGACGCTACTACGAGGAGTTCGAGGTCGGCGGGACCATCGAGCACGCGAAGCGCCGCACGGTGAGCGAGGCGGACAACCAGCAGTTCTGCGATATGACGATGAACCAGCAGCCGCTCCACCTCGACGCGGAGTTCGCTGCCGAGACGCAGTTCGGGGAACAGCTCGTCAACGGGCTCTACACGATGAGTCTCGCCGTCGGCCTGTCCATCCCGGATACAACAGATGGAACCATCGTCGCGAACCTCTCGTACGACAACGTCGAGCACCCGAACCCCGTGTTCCACGGCGACACCATCTACGCGCAGTCGACCGTCACGGACAAACGCGAGACCTCGGACGGGGAGCGCGGCATCGTCACGATGCACGTCGAGGCGTTCAAAATCGAGGACGAGGGTGAGGACACCCTCGTCTGCGAGTTCGACCGTACCGCCCTCTCGCTGAAGCGGCCCGAGTAACGTTCTTGGGCGTCGGCCGTGTGGGTCGGCCGTGGCATCTACCGACTCTCCAACCGAGTTCGACTGGCTGACGCTCGACGACGACGAGGACCTCGTCTGGTCGGGCAAGCCCCACGAGAGCAGTTTGATTCCGGCGCTCGTGGTCGGCATCCCGCTCTCCATCGTCCTCGTCGGCATCCTCATCATCGTCGCGTCGTATCTCACCCGCGAGAACACCGAGTACGTCGTGACGACCGACGCGCTCTACCGCAAGAGCGGCATCCTCTCGCGGAGCGTCCAGCGCGTCGACTTCGAGAAGGTCCAGAACACCTCGTACTCGCAGGGGTTCTTCGGCCGACAGTTCGGCTACGGGAACATCGACATCTCGACCGCAGGCGGCGCGGGCGTCGAGATGGCGTTCCAGTCCGTCCCCGACCCGAAGGCGGTCCAGGAACTCATCAACCGTCGTGTGAAGGGTGGGAAACGCGAGGCTCCCGAGGACAAGGCCGCGGTGCTCGACGACATCGTCGAGGAGTTGCGAGCGATTCGGGCCGCCGTCGAGTCTCAGAACGAATGAGCCGCGAGGCCAAACGCAGTGCGGCCTCGGGTCGAGGGAACGGCGACGGGAGGGCGCCGTGAGCCGCGAGGCCGAACGCAGTGAGCCCTCGGCGTCGCGCGACTGGCTCACGCTCGACCCCGACGAGGAGATCGTCTGGTCGGGGAGCCCCCGGCTGACGACCATCATCCCGGCCGTGGTCGCAGGGCTCGTCGGAGTCGCCGTCGTCGCGTACGTCGCGTGGATACTCGAGTACCTCCCGATACTGCTCGCCGCGCCGGTGGCACTCGCCGTCCCCGGCTACGCGTACCTGGAGGTGACGAACACCGAGTTCCTCGTCACCGATCGCGCGGTGTACGCGAAGACGGGCGTTCTCGGCCGGCGCGTCGTCCAGTCGTCGCTCTCGAAGGTGCAGAACAGCAGTTTCTCACAGGGTATCACCGGCACGCTGTTCGGCTACGGGACCGTCCGGCTCGAGATCGCCGGCGGGAACGACGTCGACTTCTACCGCATCGACGACCCGCAGTCCGTCCGCGAGCTCGTCGACCGCGCGACGGGCGACGAGATTCCGGGGAGCGTCGAGCAGTGGCGCGCGGTACTCGACGAGGTCAGGGCGCTGCGGACGGCCATCGACGCGCGGGGCGACGACTCCGGCGAGCGGCGCTGAGTGACCTGCTTCCCGGTGGGGATATGTACGTGCGGTGCCAAAACCGGCCGATGGCAGTCGACGAGTTCGGTCGCGCCGTGGAGTCGCTCGCAGCGCGGACGCCGGCACCCGGGACGGTCGCGCGGGTCGGGCTGGGGCTGATGGTCCTGTTGGCGGGCGCGCACAAGCTGCTCGACCCGGGGGCGTGGACCGTCTACGTCGTCGACTGGCTCGAACCGCTCATCGTCGTCTCGCCGACGACGTTCATGTTGGCGAACGGCTGGCTCGAACTCGCCTTCGGCCTCGCACTCGTCGTCGACCGCTACACGGCGGTCGCGGCGTTCGTCGCGGCGGTGTCGCTCTCCGCGACGGTGGGGTACCTCACGGTAGTGTGGCTGACGGCGGGACTGTTCGGTGACATCGTCGCCCGCGACGTGGGACTGGCGGCGCTCGCGTGGGCGGTGACGGTCGATGCGGTGCGGCGAAACGCTGCGGCGTGAGTCGACCGCGCGAGCCTACATGTGCGCCGAATCCCAGCGCGTGGGCTTGCGGACGTTGCCGCACTCGTCACACTCCATCCGCCCCATCGAGTCCATCGAGGTGATGAGCGTGTCGCAGTTCGAACAGAAGTAGCCGTACTTGTTCGTCCCCTCGGCGTCGGTGTAGACGGAGTGGAACGCCCCCTTCGAGCCGCGGTCGGAGTCGGTCGTCAGCACGTACAGTTCCTTGCCGTCCGCCTTGACGACGTGTGGCGCCTTGGGGTCCTGCTCCGAGTAGATGTTCTCGACGTACTCCTTGCCGTCGATCTCGACGGTGTCCTCACCGATGAGGTGGAGGCCGTGGTGCTCGTAGAACTCGTTCCCTTCGGCGTTGTCGGCGAGTACGCGACCCCGAAGTTCGGTGGCGCCGTGCTCGGCGAGCGTCTCGTGCGTCAACTCGTACAGCTTGGCGCCGAGCCCCTCGCCCCGGAACATCGGGTCGACGTGGAGCCAGAGGATGTCACCGGACT
This sequence comes from Halorarius litoreus, assembly GCF_024362405.1. Lineage (GTDB taxonomy): Archaea > Halobacteriota > Halobacteria > Halobacteriales > Haloarculaceae > Halorarius > Halorarius litoreus. The sequence goes on from NZ_CP101454.1 coordinate 3,900,552, forward strand.
CGTCAAGCAGGACGCTCTCGGAGAACCCGACGATGCCCTCGTTCTCGAACTCGATGACCCGCAAGAGCAGCTGGTCGTCCTCGAGCTTCTCCGCGAGCGGCTCGTCGGCGTACCAGTTCTTCACGGCTCCACGGATGGCCTGCGGACTCAGCGAGTAGGACGCCTGCATCGACGAGCGCGCGACAGCACGAATGGCGTCGGCGTCGTCACGAGTGGCTTCACGAACCTGCATACACGACACCAACGACGCGCCCCCTCAAAAAACTGCGCAGGGCACTGCAACAATCCCGATGGCCGACAGTCACAACGCGAACCAGAACGAGTCGCTCCCGTGGTCGTCCTGCCACGCGAACGCGAACAGCCGCCGTGCCGGAAGCCGCGTGAGGCGCTGGCCGTCAGCGTCGGTCCCGGCTGTCAGGTCCACCCCGGTGACCGCGTCGATATCGCCAGCCGGTCGCTCGAAGGCGTGGAGCCCCGCGTCGCCCGCCACCACGAGTACCTCGCTGTCACCGACGGTCGACGTGACCGCGCCGCCCGCAGCCTCGACCTCGGGAAGCGGGAAGCCGAAGGCATCGCCGTCGCGTTCGACACCCAGCACGACGGTCTTCGGGTCGAGGTCGTCGCGGCCCCACGCACGGGAGTCGCCGCCGCGGTGGGCGTCCAGTCCGAACCCCGCCATCTCGAAGTAGCGGTCGTAGGGGCCGGTGTCGTAGTCGACCGGTGCGGGGTCGTCGCTGTCCGAAGCGACCTCGCTCTCGCCGCCGGGCGGTGCGAGCACCCGGCCGTCGGGGTGGGCCGCTCGGAACGCACGCCAGGTAGTCATCGCCGCCGGCAGGACGTCGAGTTCGGTTTCCCGAGAGGGGGCCGGCGATGGCCCTCCCGAGCGACTGCTTCCACTCGCTTTCTGTCTCGCGGTCGTACATCACGAGGTCGTCGTCCGCGAGCTTGCCGGAGACGCCGAACTCGAGGACTCGGCCGTCGACCGTGCGGTCGTAGACGACCGCGCTCCCGCACAGCGGACACCACGTGACGGCGACGTGCCGGGAGCCGAACGAGTCGTTGACGATCTCGTGGTAGTGGAGGTAGCGGACGGGATACGCCCGTGCGTCGCCGTCGAGGTTGACCACGATGACCTCGTCGTCGGGGGCTCCCTCGTACGCGGTGACGAGCGCGGGGTCGTCGACGCTCGGGATGGCGTCCGGCGGGAGGACCTGTCTGACGTTCATGGCTCCGCGAGCGTGAACCGGATGCGCTCGCGGCCCTTGCCGGCGGTCTCCCGGCCCTCGATGCTGACCATACCGATATCGGCCGTCGAGGCGACGTGCGTGCCGGCACAGGCGGTCCGGTCGAGAATCCCGCCGTCGCCGTCGGCGATTTCGACGAGACGGAGCTCGGTGATGGAGTCGGGCAGGAGGTCGAGTCGGGTGCGCTCGGGGTCGAGTTCGGCTGCCGCGCGCTCGCGGTCCATCGTGTACCACGAGACGTCGAGCCCGGCGTCCACGAGGTCGTTCAGTCGCGTCTCGATGGCCGCGAGGGTCGCGTCGTCGAACCGGTCGTGGGTCACGTCGATGCGCGCGCGGTCGGCGTACAGCTGGTTCCCACTCGTCGGCGCGTCGTACTCGTCGAGCAGGACGGCCGAGAGGAGGTGCTGGGCCGTGTGGTAGCGGCTGTGGGCCCGTCGTCGATTCCAGTCGACCGTTCCGGTCACTGTCGTCCCCTCCGCGGGTGGGTCCGCGACGTGGTGATAGATGGTGTCGCGCTTCTGGACGTCGGTGACGGCCCACTCGCAGTCGTCGGTCGCGAGCGTGCCGTGGTCGGCGGGCTGGCCCCCACCCTCGGGGTAAAAGCCCGTCCGGTCGAGGACGACCCGGTCGTCGAGGCTGCGGACCACCGTCGCAGTGAACGTCTGCGGCGGGTCCGCGTCGAGATACAACGGCTCGGTCATGTCTGGAAAAAAGGGGCAGTCGAACTTAGAGCCTGTCGTAAGCCTAAAGAGACGAAACCGCGTTTTTTACTGTAAGATGATTAACGGACGCGACTTTCGGGGGGCCCGATATGGGTGTTGAGATCAGGGAGAACCCCGTCTCCGAGGAACAGTTCGAGGAGATGAAGCAGTTCGTTCACGACTACCTCGCCGCGAGCGTCGAGAACGAGGAGGAGGGCGGGCGGATGCGCTGGTATCCGTGGCACTCCGCCGAGTACCGCTTCAACCACATCCTCAACGTGACCGACCTGGCGACGCGCATCGCCGAACGCGAGGGCGCGAACGCGGACGTGACCCGCGTCGCGGCGCTGTTCCACGACATCGCCAAGCTCGAAGCCGACCAGGACGTCCACGCCGAGGAGGGCGCACGGGTGGCCCGTGAGTTCCTCGAGAGCCACGGTGACTACCCGCCGTCGTTCGTCGACCAGGTGTGTCAGGCGGTCCGCGACCACTCCTATCAGGGCGACCTCCAGGACGTGCCCTTAGAGGCGCGGTGTCTGATGGAGGCCGACCTGCTGGACAAGGTCGGGGCGAACGGGACGACGCTGATGCTGCTGCGGATGGGCTACGAGGCGCGCACCCACATGGACGCCAACGAGATGGTCGGCCGGGTGCTCGAACGCGGTGAGGACGCCGTCTCTCGCGTGGTGAGCGACACCGCCGAGTCGATGGCCCACCAGCGCATCAAGCGCGTCCGATGGTTCAAGGAGTGGCTCGAGGGCGAGATCGCCGAGATGGAGGAGCTCGATCCCGACCGGGAGCTCTGACTCAGGCGAGCGTCGTCACCGCGTCGTAGAGGAAGTACACCCCGAAGCCGGCCAGCACCGCCGCGGAGCCGTAGGCCACGGCAGGTGCGAGGCCGTCCACGCGCGTTTTCGCCGCGTTGAGCGCCGCCGGGAATCCCGTTATCCAGACGCCGATGCCACCGAACAGCCCGACGAGCAGCGCGGGCGAGCCCGTCTCGACGACGAGCAGGCCGGCGAGCGCCTCGCTCGCGTACGACAGCGCGTCGACGGTGCCCGGTTCGAGCAGGCCGACGCCGACCGTGAGCCAGAACAGGATCTGGTAGGGGTTCGTCAGCGCGAGGACGAACGCCTTTCGAAAGCCCTTACTCTCTCCCTCGGCCGCGTCCGAGGCCGTGAACGTCGTCTGCGCGTCGGTCGCCGCGCCGTACGCGAAGTACAGCATCAGAACACCCCCGACGAGCACCATCGCTCCCTTCAGGAGCGTCACCTCGGCGACGAATGCGACGACGCCGACGTACGCCAGCACGAAGAAGACGAAGTCGGCAGTGGCCGCGCCGAGTCCCGCGCGGAACCCCGCAGTCCACCCGCGGAGGACGGACTCCTCGGCGATGATGGCGTTCATCGGCCCCGGCGGCGCCGCGAGCGCCAGCCCGAACACGACGCCGACGAGGAGGGTGGTCAGGGTGGTCAGCACGGTCCGGGAGTGAGGACCGTCGGGTGAAAACCGTTGCGTGGTGGCAATTGTCCACACGATTCGTGCATTGTCCGGGTGGGTGAGAGGGCTAGATACCCTTCGACATCAGGTGGCTCCGAATCACGTCGGCGTCCTTGCTCCCCGCGCCCGTGTTCAGCAGGACGACGGTGTCGTCCTCGCTGAAGGCACCGTCCTGTGCGAGACTCCACGCGCCCGACGCCGCGGCCGCACAGGTGACGCCCATCTCGATGCCCTCGTGCTGGGCGACCGTGACGGCGGAGTCGAGGATGTCCGAGTCGTTGGTGGCGACGGCCCCCCCGTCGGACTCGCGCAGCGCCTCGAGGATGAGCGGTGAGGCGCCGGGGTCGGGAATCTCGATACCGCCACAGATGGTGTCCGGAACCTCCCACACCTCGTGGACGTCCTTCCCCTCCTCGAACGCCTTCACGATGGGCGCACAGCCGTCGGACTGCGCGGCCCACATCGCCGGGAGGTCGTCCGTGAGGCCGAGGTCGCGGATCTCTCTCGCCCCCTTGTGCATCCCGACGAGGCCGACGCCGCCACCCGTCGGGTAGACGACGTGGTCGGGCACCTCCCAGTCGAGCTGTTCGACGATCTCGTACAGCATCGTCTTCTTCCCCTCGTGGCGATACGGCGTGACGAACGTCTGGACCGGGTGCCAGTCCTCGTTTTCGATGGCGTCTTCGAACGCCGCGCCCGCATCACCGATGCGCCCCTCGACGACCTTCATCTCGCCGCCGTGGACGTTGATCATCGCCTTGTTGATGAACGACGCACGGGAGGGGACGAACACGTGTGAGTCGAGGCCCGCCCGTGCCGCATAGGCGCTCGCGGCCTGCCCCGCATTTCCAGCAGTGGCGAGCGCCACGTCGGTCGCCCCGTGGAGCTTCGCCGCGGTGACCGCGAGCGCCTGGCCGCGGTCCTTGAACGTCCCTGTGGGGTTGCGACCCTCGTCCTTGATGAGCACGCGACCGACGCCCAGTTCCTCCGCGAGGGTCGGCGCCTCGACGAGCGGCGTTCCCCCCTCGTCCATCGTCACTGCGACCGACCGCGGGAACGGGAGCAGCGCCTCGTAGCGCCACACGCCGTCGCCCTCGAATCCGTCGCGCGTGAGGTCGAGCGCGTCGTAGTCGTAGTCGGGGTCGAGAATGCCGCCGCAGTCGGGGCACCGACCCGGCACCTCCTCGGCGTCGAACGTCTCGCCACAGTCCGTACACGAAAGCCCGGCGAACGCCGCGGTCGTCTGCATGACGCGGATGTAGGCCGGCCGGGAGTTACCTCTGTCCATTTCGGCTAGGTGGACTAGCAGAGAATGGTTCTGAAGACAGCACAGTCAACGCCACCTCGAAAGCCCCCGGTTTCTACGCTCCCGCGGCTCGCTGCGCGCTTCGCTCACTCCGTTCGCTCCAGTGTTTGCGTCGCCGGGGTTCGCGTAGAGACCGGCCCCTTTCAGTCCCACCCGCATCGGTTAGCCGGAGGAGCGACGCGGGTGGGACTGAAAGGGGCGACGGGCTGGGCGAAGGCGCGGAGCCGTGAGCACCGCAGGGGACGAGTGAAGCGAGTCCCCGAGGAGCGCGCGGCCCGCACCGAGCCCAGCCCGTCGGGGCTTTCGAGGTGTTCACGGGCTGGTTCGCTGTCCCACTTCCAACACCACCGTCCACGCCTAGCCGCGGTTGCGAACGCTTTAACACCGCCACGGAGTTAGACACGGACATGAAATACAGCGGTTGGCCAGAGCCGGGCGAGTTGGTCGTCGGCGAGGTCGACGAAATCGCGGATTTCGGTGTGTTCGTGGACCTCCTCGAGTACGAGGACAAGCGTGGGCTCGCGCACGTCTCCGAGGTGGCGAGTGGGTGGATCAAGAACATCCGCGACCACGTCAACGTCGGCCAAGTGGTCGTCTGCAAGGTGCTCGAAGTCGACGAGTCGAGCCAGCAGGTCGACCTCTCCATCAAGGACGTCAACGACCACCAGCGCTCGGACAAGATCCAGGAGTGGAAGAACGAGCAGAAAGCCGACAAGTGGATGGAACTCGCGTTCGGTGACGACATCACCGACGAGAAGTTCTCCAGCGTGGCGAACGAGCTGCTCGCGGAGTACGAATCGCTGTACGAAGGGTTCGAGGCCGCGGCCATCCACGGGCCCGAAGCGCTCGAGGGCACCGACCTCACCGACGACGAAATCGAGGCGCTCGTCGACACCGCCCGCGAGAACGTCTCGGTCCCGTACGTCACCGTCACGGGCTACATCGACCTCCGCTCGCCGAACCCCAACGGCGTCGAGGACGTGCGGGAGGCGCTCGAAGCCGCCGGCGGCAACGGCGAGGTTCCCGACGAGGTCGACCTGACCGTGACGTACGTCGGCGCGCCGGAGTACCGCATCCGCGTGCAGGCACCGAACTACAAGACTGCGGAGTCGCAGCTCGAAGCGAGCGCGGAGCGCGCCCAGGAGGCCATCGAGGCCGCCGGCGGCACCGCCGACTTCCACCGCGAGCGGAAGACCGACGACGAGTAGATGCACTCCGACATCCGCGTCTGCAGCGAGTGGGAGACGGCCCACGAGCGGCCGGTGTACACGCTCGGCGACACCTGCCCCGACTGCGGCGCGGCGACGGCGAACAGCGCGCCCGCCCCGTTCAACCCCGAGGACCGGTACGGCGAGTACCGGCGGCGGGCCCGGCGGCGACGACGCGACCAGTAGTCTTTCTCGCGCCCGAACCGAACGCGGTTCCTCAAGCGCAGTTCAGTAAGCTGCGTTACAAAAATATCATTCAGATTAGCATTATGGCGGTCGCGCCCCCAGTTACACCTGTGATGCGAGGAAGCCGAACCGGGCCGGGCAACTCGCTCGGCCCTCGACCGACGTACAGCCCCGGGCGGACGCTCGCGGGGGCGCTGCTGCTGTTCGCGGCCTTCGTGGTCGGCCTGGTCGTGGTCAGCTCGCCGGCGGCCACCGCGATGGCCGGGAGTGCCACGTTCGTGGCCGTCACGGCCGCACGCTTGGTACGCCGGCGGCTCCGACGGCGGCGAGCGACGGGCCGCACCCGACAGGTCTGTGTGCCGAGGACGGACCGCTGTATCGAGGCCTGAGCGACCTCACGGCTCGACCGGACCGAACCGCACTTAAGTCGGGAGCGACCCAACACGCTCCATGAACGAGTTCGACATCGAGGAGTACGCCGACCCCGACCTCGACGACCCCATCCTCATCGAGGGGCTGCCGGGCGTCGGGCACGTCGGGAAGCTCGCGGCCGAACACCTCGTCGAGGAGTTCGACGGCGAACTCGTCGCCCGACTCTACTCGACGCACTTCCCGCCGCAGGTGTCGGTAGAAAACGGTCGGACGACGCTCGCCTCCGCGGCGTTCCACGCGGTCCACATCGACGGCGAGGAGCCGACCGACCTACTGGTACTCACGGGCGACCATCAGGCCGGCGACGGCCCCGGGCACTACCATCTCACCGACCGCCTGCTCGACATCGCGGAGGAGTACGGGTGTGAGCGCGCGTTCGCCCTCGGTGGGGTCCCGACCGGCGAACTCATCGAGGAGTACTCGGTGCTCGGTGCCGCAACGACCGACGCCCTCATCGAGGAACTGGAGGGCCTGGGCGTCGAGTTCCGCGAGGACGAACCCGCCGGCGGGATCGTCGGCGTCTCGGGGCTCGTCCTCGGCCTCGGCGAGCGACGCGGCCTCGACGCCGCCTGCCTGATGGGCGAGACCTCGGGCTACCTCGTCGACCCGAAGAGCGCACAGGCCGTGCTCGACGTGCTGGGCGACCTGCTCGCGTTCGACGTGGGCTACGGCTCGCTCGCGGACCGCGCCGAAGAGATGGAGGAAGTCATCGCGAAGATGCAGGAGATGGAGCAGGGGCCGACGCCGAGCGACGACGACCTCCGCTACATCGGTTAGTCCCAGTTCGTCGTCCAGCGGAGCCCACGGGTGGCCCGCGTGACGGTCCCCGACCAGCCGCAGTCGGTGCACGCGAACAGCCCCTGCCCCTCCACGAGCGTCGCCTCGCACACCGGACACGGCCAGTCGTGGTCCGGCTCGCGAGTGGTGACCGCCGCTGTCATCGTTGGGGCACCTCTGTCGACGGCTCGTCCCAGCGGTCGTCCCCCTCCTCGGTCGCATCGAGCACTTCGGCCAGCGCCTCGGTCTCCGCCACGAGATCGGCCGTCAGCTCGGCGACGTCCGGATACTCCTCGGCAAGCGCACGCTCCGCGCGCCGGAGCTGTCGGTGGGCGTCCTCGACCTGTCGCCGCACCTCAGGCACCGAGGGTGACCGACTGGCAGTCATTGGCTACCACCCCACATCCCGCCGTCGCACGCGATCGTGGTCGGTGGCTGTCGACGCTGATATCGCCCAGTCATGGGTGTCTGGCCCATATGCTCACCCGCGTGTGTCTGCATCTTCGTTATACATCTCCTACCCCCGGTGAAACCACGTTACTCGACGAGGGTCGAGAGTACGGCCGAGTTACTCGTTGCTCGCTGGAGGAGCGGGAAGGAGGAGAGAGTAGTAACGAGATACTGAAGCGTAGCTCGGCGATTACCAGGCGCCAGCCGGCTTACAGCCGACCGCCCGGCAGTTCGCCACCGAGGACACTACCGGTCGCGTCGTCGGCCCCGTCGTTGGTCGTGCCGTCAGCAGTCGCCCCGGTGTCGCTGGCCGTGTTCTGGCTCGCGCCGACGACCGTGACGGTCTTCGTCGACCCGCTCGCCGTGAGCCAGTTGCCGTCGACCTTCGCGGCCGCCGGTCCGAACGTGTACTGGCCCGTCGAGTCGGGCGCCTCCGCGAAGTAGTCGACCGTCCCGCTCCCGTCGGTAGCGTCGGCGACGACGTACGTGGCCTCACCCGAATCGTCGACGCTGCCCTCGCTGGTCCCGACGACCGTCCAGCCGTCGGGGACGGTGTCGCGGACCTCGGTCGCCCCGTCGGCCGACACCTCGACCGTCGCCTGGTACGTCTGCCCAGTGGTGAGGACGGTGCCGTCGTCACCGGTTCGCGTCGCCGAGACCGTCGTGGGAGCCGTGTCGACGCTCCAGTCGTCGCCACGCCCGAACGTGAACTCCTCGTCCCCGACGGTGCGGACCTGCTGGAAGCCGAGCGCACTCGTGAACACGAGGTACCCGAGGAACGACACCGTGTAGTCGAGCACGCCGAACGGGTGGAGGTTCGACTGACTCGCCGGCGGCAGCAGCGACCCGACGACGTGGATGCCGGTCCCCGAGTCGCTCGACGGCGTGAGCGATCCCGTGGCGACCTGTCCGTCCGTGCGGCCGGCGACCGACGAGACCGCCGGCCCTGTCGTGAACGCCGTCTCGTTCACGAGATGGTTCGGCGCCTCGCCGTTCACCTTGTAGCCGAGCGGCGCGACCTTCCACAGCTGGTTCTGGATGGGCCGCACATCGGTCAGAAGCGGGTGGGAGAGATCCTTCTCGGTGTAGCGGGCGACCTCCTGGAACACCGTCTGGACGTCGCCGTCGGCGAACTGCCCGTCGGCGACGAGGTCGTTGTCCAGGGCGCGCAGGAGGTTGACGCCCGTGTCGGTCACCACGAGGTTGTTCCCGGCGTCGACGAACTCGTCGAGCGCGGCGACGTAGTCGGGGGCGGTCGCGTCCCCGCTGATGCGACCCTCGGCTCCGACGAAGTCGTGGATGACGACGGCGTGGTCGAAGCCGTCGAGTCCGCCGTCGGCGACCTCGGCGACCGAGACGGGAACGAGTTCGCCGGCGTCACGCACCGCGGCGTCGTAGTCGGCGAAGAACTGGAACGGCGTCACCTCGTAGTCGCGCTGACTGTAGCCGAGTGCGGCCTCCGGGTCCGGGTTCGCTCCCGACGAGAGCGTCCCGAACATGACCTCGACTTCCGAAGCGTCGGCCCGGAGGTTCGTCAGCCGGAGCGTCCACTCGCCGGCCTCGGGTTCGGCGACGTCCCACTCGGGGAAGCCACAGCACTTCCCGCCGACGCGCTTCTCGGTGATGCCCTCGAACGAACGGACGACGTCGCCCGACGGCGAGACGAGTTCGAGGTCCATGACCGCGCTGTGGGCGTGCGTGTGGACCTGCATGCTGTGGAGGCCTTCGGGGATCTCCTGGGTTGCCGTCGTCGTCCCCTGCTCGGTGACGGTCGTCGACTGCCTGTAGAAGGCGGTCTCGGTCTCCGAACCGCTCCCCGAGCCACTCGACTCGCCGGTGAACGACGCCTCGATCGTGTACTGGGCCGCGACGTTCGCGTACGTCTCCGCGATGAACGTGTAGGTTCCCTCCTTCTCCAGCGGGGCGCTGATGGTCTCGGGGTTACTCGCGGTCGCCGCGCCGCCGATCTGCTTGCCGTCGGGGTCCTGCAGGTAGAACTCGAGGTCCTGGCCCGGCGGCGTCCACGAGAGCGAGGCGTCGACGGCGAACGGGTTCCCGTCGAGGTCGTCGGTGTGGAACGGCTCTTCGACGGTGGTCTCGGCGCCGGTCGCGCCGGGACCGATGGTGCCGCTCCGGGTGAACGAGTCGACCTCGGCGGTGTCGCTGGCGAACTCCAGGTCGTCAGCGGAGCGCGTGAGCGGGTCGCCGCTCGCACCGACCTCGCCGTCGACGATGTCGATGTCCGTCGGCGTCACGTACGCGACGCGCTCGCCGTCGCTCTCGCTCCCGGTCTCGACCTTGGTGTCGACGGTCGTGTCGAACTCGTCGGCGGTCGTCGGCGTGTCGGAGTTCCGCACCGCGAAGTCCGAGATGGTGCGGATGGCTTCCCGGTAGCCGATGACCTCCATCCGCAGGAGTTCGGGGTTGAAGACGTTCCCGCCGGCCATGTGCGAGAACGACATCTCGAAGTCGAGCGTCGTCATCCCGAGCCCGCCGAGTTCCTCGGGGTGGGCCATCCAGTCGAGCATCGCCCCGCTCACGGTGTAGTCGATTGTGTCGTAGATGGTCGCGTAGTCGAAGCCGTCGTCGGGGAGGGCCCCGCCGTAGAGCCCCTGCGGGTTCCCGAACTCGGCTCTGATGGGTTCGGTGGCGTCGCCGATGGTCTGCCACTCCGAGAGCGCCCCGTCGAGGTTCTCCTTGATGACCTCGCACATCGCGTACACCTCGTGGGCCTCCTCCAGCGTGTACTGGTCCTGGCTGATGAGCCCGAGCACGAAGTCGGAGAATATCGGGCCGCCGTGGAGGTCCGCGCCGTAGTTCAGGTTCTCGTACCCGCGGAAGTGCTCGACGATGGCGAGCGCGTCGGGCACCTTCTCGCGGATGTAGTCGGGCGCCGCCTCGGGCTCGCCGGGGTTGTGAGCGGTCGTGATGTACCCCACGGTGGGGTACTGGCGGTTCGTGTCGTAGATTTCGGCGTTGCCACGCTCGTAGAGCGGCGCGGCCGGCGCGCGTGGGTGCGACGCGCCTGGGCCTCCGGTCTGCCAGCCGGAGTCGTACTGTGGGTTGCGTACCGCCCAGCCGTCGGGGTTCGTGAACCCGAAGATGAAGACGGCGTCGTCGAGCAGGTCGGGAATCGAGCCCGCCTTGTCGTCGCCGCGAGCGATGTTCTCGATGATGCGGGCGCCGGCCTCCGCCCCGGCGCGTTCGAGGCCGTGGAGCGAACACGAGTAGAAGATCTTCTCCTTCTCCTCGAAGGAGGCGTCGCTGTCGTAGTTCGTCACCTCCGCGACGAAGATGTCCTTCGGGTCGTTGCGGTCGGTGAGGTTGTTGGTGTGGCCCGGTGACTTCCCGATGGACTGGACCCGAACCCGGCTCGGATACTGGGCCTCCAGTTGGGCGAGCCCGTCGGTCAACTGCTCGTAGGAGATGAAGTCGACCGAGCGCGTCGCCTCGGGGAACACCCCCAGCGGGTAGTAGCCGAGCCGCCAGAACGGGTTCGACCCCGGCGAGAACGAGAGGTTCTCCGCGGTCGGGAGCTCCGCGACGGTGACGGCCTGTGCGGTCGTCAGCTTCGCGTACGCCGCCGGCTCGGGCGTCTCGGTGGTCAGGACCTCCGCGGACGTAGCCGCACGGACGGCATCGAGCCCGGCGGCGTCGGAGACCCGGATCAGTGTCGGGACGCTGTAGTCGAGGGGAGTGTGGTTCTGGACGTAGCGATACTCGGCGTCGAACGCCGTGACGTCGGCGTTCGCGGTCGCGTTGCCGGGCAGCGACAGCGCCGCACCGGTCGCCGCGGACAGGCGGACGAAGTCGCGCCGGGAGATGGATGCGTCGTCGAAGGGAGTCATGCGTGCTCGCGGAGCAGTGCCCCGCGCTATCGTGGTCGGGGTACAGCACGCTACAAAGGGTTCTGACAACATCGTCCAAAGGCCCGTGTCAACACACGTCAGTACGGGCAAGAACACCCGGAACTGCCCGTCTACGGGGGGCTCGGCCCGTCAGATACCCGCAGCACGTGCCCCGCCCGAGAGATTCTTATGCGCAGTTCCCCAACTGAGACTGTGCTTCCGGAGGTGCTGACCGAGCTTCCTCGGTGGCTCGTTCTCGGTGTCGGGCTGGGGATGCTGGCCAGCATCGGCGTCGCCGGAGTGTTCGCGGTCGGCGTCCACCTGTTTCCGACGCAGCCACGCAAGACGGCCGAGATCGTCGACGGCGACGCCCGGCGTCGCACCGAGATTCGCCAGTACCTCTCGGCCATCGGCGAGGCGTTCGCCGAGGACCACTTCGTCGAAGGCCAGGAGGTCGCCTTCTACCTCCCGAAACGCGACGTCGCCATCACGTTCGACGCCCGTGCGTACTACCGTATCGAGCGATCACCGACCTACGCCGTCCTCTGTGAACACGAGATGCCGGGCGTCAATCTGGGGTATCGGCTGCCGTTCGACACCCCCGAGGTCGAGTTCGGCGACGAGGAGGAGACGGACATCGACCCCCGGGAGGCTGCCTTCTCGGTGCTCGGGCTTCCGTCGGGGGCGAGCGAGCGCGAGGTGAAAGCCGCCTACCGCGAGAAGGTGAAGGAGGTCCACCCCGACCACGGCGGCGATACCGACGAGTTCCGGCAGGTCCGCGAGGCGTACACGACGGCACAGAAACACGCCCGCGCCTGAGGGCCGGGACCGCAGGACACAAACCCGCCGGCGTGGTACGACGAGTGTGCGCGTCGAAATCACCGATGTGGTCGTCGAGCAGTTGCGTGACGTACTGGAGAGCGGCGAGCTCGACGACCCAGCGAACTACATGGGCGCGCAGTTCGCCGCCCAGGACTTCGGGTTCGAAGAGCTGGCGACGTTCGTCTACGAGGCGGACGCCGCGACGTACTACGAGGCCGTCCGGCAGGCCGCGAAACGCTCTGACGCCGACATCCCGTTGCGGTAGCTACGCGGTCGAGCGCCAGTCGTCCGCGGCCCCGGTTGGGTCGCCAAGCGCGGCCGGGAACACCTCGTCGAGCCGGAGCATCATCGAGAAGTGTGCCTCGTCGTCGAGCACGTGGAGCGTCGCGTCCGGCAACTGTGCTGCCAGATACTCCCCGTGTCGGAGTGGCACCTCCTCGTCGAGGACGCCGTGCCACACGTCGACCGGACAGGTGACTTCGTGGAGGTCGAACCCCCAGTCACCGTTGAGGATGTGTGTCTCGGTCGCGACGCCGCGGATGCCCGACCGGAACGCCTCACGCATCGACGCCGACGCGCGCTCGCGGAACTCGTCGTCGCGGAGCGTCTCGCGGTCGGGCGCAGGGAGGGACTCGGCGACGCGCTCCAGCCCACGCTCGGAAGTGACTATCCACTGGACGATCGCCTCGGCGAGGTTCACCGGGTAGAGCCCCCGCGACCGGAACCGCACCCTATCGAGGACACTCGCACCTGGCCGAGGGCCGAGGGGGCGGCGCGGGGCGAGCGAGCAGACGAGCCCGATGCGCGTCACCCGGTCGGTGAGCCGAGCACCACACGCCAGCGCGAACGGCCCGCCACCGGAGATGCCGACGACGGGGAACCGCTCGAGGCCGAGGTCGTCAGCGAGCGCGTCGACGTCGTCCGCGAAGTCGACGACGCGGCGGCCGGGCTGGAACGTCGAGTGACCCATTCCCGGCCGGTCTGGGACGATGACGCGGACCCCCGCAGCGAGCATCGCGCCGTCGAACTCGTCGCTCATGAGCCGCGACCCGGGCGTGCCGTTGAGGAAGAACAGCGTCGGGCCGTCGCTGGCGCCGTAGGTCGCGTAGCTCAAGATTCGGTCGTCCGGCAGAACCAGCACCGACGTCCGGTCCGCCGCGGTGCGCGTCTCTGGGCGCTCGTTCGGGGACATCCTCCACACTACGACGCCCGAGACGATAACCGTTCATACGGTTGACGGCTCGTCAGAGGTCGGCGACCTCGTACGCGAGCCCCGCGTCCCGCAGCGCGTCGGTCACGCGCCCCGCGAGGTCGGAGGTGACGACCACAACGACATCGAGCCCGCGGCTCGCGGCGTCGGCGGCCACCTCGCCCGCCGCAAAGGTCACGTCCGGTTCGACCCCTGCGTCGCGGAGCGCGACGACCGCTTCGACGCCGTCTGCGGCGACGAGGTCCGTCCCGTCGGCCGCCGTCAGGAGCGCGGCCTCGTCGACCCGCCCACCGGAACGGACCGGCGGCACCTGATACACCGTCACCGAGCCGGGGTCGAGGTCGATGACGCCCGCGAACCCGGTGACGCCGACCACGTCGCCCGCGTCGGCGTCGGTGGTCGCGACGCCGGTCGCCGGCCCCTCGTCACCGGGCGTCGCGTGGAGCAAGCCCTCCTCGATGGAAAGTGAGACGGTCTCGCCCTCCGCGACGGTGGCGGTGGCGACAGCGGCGTCCTCCTGCATCGACCCGAGCACGTCCTCGGTGACGTGGTCGGCGAACCGACGGACGTCGGCGGCCTGCTGGAACAGCCAGTCGACCCCCTCCTTGGTGACCTGGTAGCGCGACCGCGCCTCCTTCTCGACGAACCCCCGCTCGTCGAGTTCGCGGATGTACTCCGAGACCGCCTGTGAGGTGACGCCGACGGCCTCTGCGATCTCCCCCTGGTTGACCGCGGGGCCCCGCTCGGCGATCTCGGCGAGCACGCGGAAGGTCGTCGCGGCCCGCTTGTTCTCGAGAACGTCGACCATACCGGTGGCAGGCCCGGTGGCTGTATAAACCCCCTGTCCCCGCCGTCGGCGAATCGGCTCCCGGCACGCCTTTCCCCGCCGAGTGACTATCCGGAGGCGATGGCGTTCGAGCTCCACGACCGGGCCGTCTACCTCCCCGAGGCGTCGACGCTCGTCTGTGCGGACCTGCACCTCGGGAAGGACGCCACCTCGAACGTGGAGCTGCGGCTGGGCGAACACGAGGACATCACCGAGCGGTTCGCCGCCCTCCTCGACCGGTTCGAGCCCGAGCGGACCGTGCTCGCGGGCGACCTCCTCCACTCGTTCTCGTCGCTTCCCCGGGGTGTCGTCGAGAGCGTCGAGACGCTCGAACGACACGCCGCCGCCGCCGGAACGGGACTGGTCGTCACGCCCGGCAACCACGACACCATGCTCGGCTCGGTGTGGAAGGGCCCGACCGACGACGAGGTCCGCGCGGGCGAGTGGGTCGTGTGTCACGGACACCGACCGCCCGAGTCCGCGGCCGAGGGCTACGTCGTCGGCCACGACCACCCGACGATCAGCATCGAGGGGCGGCGCCGCCCCTGCTACCTCTGGGGGCCGGGCGCGTACCGCGGCGCGGACGTGCTCGTGCTCCCGAGCTTCACGAAACTCGCTGCCGGCGTCGAGGTGAACCACATGTCCGCACAGGACTTCCAGACGCCGCTGGTGCGCGACGCCGACGCCTTTCGACCGCTGGTGTGGGACGACGACGCCAACGAAGTCGTCGAGTTCCCCCCGCTGGGCGAGTTCCGCCGGATGCTGTAGCGGCTACAGCCGCTCGACTTCCTCGGCGGCCACGCGCCCCGACTCCATCGCGCCCTGGATCGAACACCACCGGGTGTAGTCGCCCGCGAGGACGACGTTCCCCTCGGGTGCGGTGGGCGCGGGCAGGTCCTCGCGGAAGCCCGGGGGCTGCGGGAACTGCGCGAACTCGACGCGGTCGGTGTGGAGCAGTTCGAGGTCGTCGAACCGCGTTTCGGGGTACCACGAGCCGAGCGCGTCGCGGACCTCCTCTGCGAGCTCCTCGTCGCTCTCTGCTTGCGTCCCGAGGAAGTTCGCCACCAGCAACTGCTGGCCATCCGGTGCGTACGTCGGTTGGGCCGCGGACGACGGCGACACCGTGTTCGGTCGGTCGTCCGCGCTGTTGAGAACGATGCGCCGGTCGGTCCGCAGGTTCCGGTGGTCGGGAAGCGCGAAGTGCTGGGTGACGCACGCCTTGGCCTCGGTCGGAGTCGAAACGCCCGTCAGCTCCCCGGCGGTCTTGGGGTCGGTGGCGACGACTGCGGCGTCCGCGTCGACGGTCTCGCCGTCGACGGTGAGGCTCGCACCGTCGTCGTGGCCGTCGACCACCGAGACGCGCGTGCCGCGTTCGATGCTCGCGCCCGCTCGCTCGGCTCGTGCCGCGAGCTGTTCGGGAATCGCCCCCATCCCCTCGGCTGGCAGCCCGATGGCTCCCTCCGAGAGCATCTTGTAGGTGTACTCGAACACCGCCGCCGAGGTGCCGAGCGAGCGGTCGAGCGTGATACCGCCGTAGAACGGCGCGACGAACCGTTCGGCGTACGCCCGCGAGAACCCCTGGTCGGCGAGATACTGCTCGATGGTTTGGTCGGCGGTGGGGCCGTCGAGGATGGTCTCGGGGTCGCGCCCGGAGAGTTCTCGCTGGAGGCGGAACGTCCCGAGTTTGTCGCGGACCTGGATGTCCGGATTGAGAACGGTGTCGACGAGCGTCGAGGGGGCACGGAAGGGGTCGGCGAGCGTCGACCGGTGATTCGGGCGAGCGAGCGTCGCCCCGGCGACGAACTCGCCGAGGTCGAGCGCGTCGAGGTCGAGTTCGCGCTGGACCGCCGGATACCCGGTGAACAACACCTGGTAGCCGCGGTCGAAGACGAAGCCCCCCTCGTGGACCGAACGGACGCGCCCACCGACGGTGTCGCGCTCCTCGAACACCGTCACGTCGTGGCCGGCCTCGGCGAGCCGAGCGGCGGCGACCAGTCCGCCGAGCCCGGCGCCCGCGATGGCGATGTGCATGGTCGCCCTACGAAGGGGGCACTCAAAAGCCCGTCCGGTCGGTGTGCCGCGGTGTGCGGAGACGCGAAGCTATCGGGTGGGGAAACCGGGAGAGAAGCGCCGGCGTTACGCCAGCGGGTCGACGGTGCGGTCCTCGACGACGTCGACGACCTCGCCCTCGACGGCGGCGATGCCACCGGTCGGCCGGGCGAGCGTGTGACCGCACACCGCGCAGGCGACCTCGGTGGAGGCCTTCTGGAAGACGGTCTGTTCGTTCTCGCAGTCCGGGCACTTGACGAGGAGGAAGCTCCCTGCCATTATTCCTGGAACTCCAGTCGACCGGCGCGCCATCCCTCGCGGAGGTGGGCCTTGCCGCAGTCGGCACAGCGGTACTTCAGGTTCGTCTTCTTGGTGGGCTTGTCGCCACCGGGCACCTTCGAGAAGCGACCGGCGTTCCCGATGACCGCCTTCGAGCGGCGGGTGCGGCGAGCGTCCCACTTCGTCCCCGACGAGCGACCCCGTCGAACTTTCTCCACCTCGTGCTCGTGGTGGGTCTTGCAGTGCGGGCAGTACGTGTTGAACCGGCGTGGCATCTGCATGGTTGTTACGCGAGGCTAACGCGTCCCCCGTTAAAACGCGTTTGGTTTCACGCCTCCTCGACGCGGGCAGGGTAGCGGCAGTCGAGCGTCGTCGACGACGGAACGCGCACCGTGGCCGCCACGGCAGCGAGCGCGCGAGGCTGTCGCCGACCTCCTCGCCGACCTCGAACGCGGATTCGAAGCGATGGCGGTCGATGAGCTCACCGCCGACTGAGCCCGTGACACTCGGCAGCGGGAATCGCCACACGATTCATATCGATTGGAGCCCGACGGGGTGCATTGGCACGGACGTGGCGATGAGGACGGACCGACCCCGGTGGGGAATGCGCGTCGACGCGTCCCACAGAGTTCATGCTGATTGGGTACCGATAGGTTTCGAGGTAGGGGGCAGATGACGACCGACCAGCACGCACGGGTGGTGTGCGTCGACGCGGACCGCAAGGCGCTCGACCGAACGGTGTCGGTGCTGGCGGCCGACAGTCGGTTCACGGTCGAGGCGACGACCGACCCCGCCGCCGTCCTCGGGCTCGTCACTCGTGAGGGGGCCGACTGCGTCCTCAGCGACTACCGCTTCCCCGAGACGGACGGACTGGCGCTGTTCCGGCACCTCCGGGCGAACGCGCCGGAGCTCCCGTTCGTGCTCTACACGGCCGATGGCGACGAGGCACTCGCCAGCGAAGCCATCGGCGCGGGGGTCTCGGACTACCTGGTGAAGCCCGCTGAGGGGAGCACGCTGACCACCCGACTGCTGGCGGCGATTGCGACCGCCAGCGAACAGGTCGACGCCCGAACACAGCTCCGCGAACAGCGGCGGTTCGTCGACGATGCCCTCGACGCCCTCGACGACGTGTTCTACGTCATCGACACCGACGGCCGGATGGTCCAGTGGAACCGCCGGTTCAACGACCTCTGGGGCTACTCCGACGCCGAAATCGCCGGGATGCGCCCGTGGGAGTTCGTAGAGGAGACGGACCGCGAGAAGGTCGAGACGACCATCGACACGATCCTCGAGGAGGGAGAGGGAACCGTCGAGGTGACCGCCGTGCTCGCCGACGGGAGCAACGTTCGGCTCGACCTCCACGGCCGGCGACTGACCGACTCGGAGGGAACCGTCGTGGGCCTCTGTGGCATCGGTCGTGACGTCACGGCCCGCGAACGGACGGAGTGGCAACTCCGGGCGCAGAACGAACAGCTCGAGGAGTTCGCGAGCGTCCTCAGCCACGACCTCCGGAACCCGCTTGCGGTCGCCGAGGGCTACCTCCAGTTGGCCCGCGAGGAGCACGACTCCGTCTACCTCGAGAACATCGCGACCGCCCACGAACGGATGGCACGGCTCATCGACGACGTGCTGACGACGGCCCGACAGGGAACGACCGTCGATAGCACGGAGCCGGTGTCGCTGTCGGCCGCCGTGCAGGGAGCGTGGAACTCCGTAGCGACCGATGGGGCGACACTCCGCATCGAGACCGACCGCACGGTCGACGCGGACCCGAGGCGATTCCAGCGGATACTGGAGAACCTCCTGCGCAACGCGGTCGAACACGTCGGCCCCGACGTGACCGTCACCGTGGGCGACACCCCCCACGGGTTCTACGTCGGCGACGACGGCCCCGGCATTCCGCCCGAACTCCGCGAGCGCGTGTTCGACGCGGGTGTGACCACCGCCGACGGCACCGGCTTCGGGCTGAACATCGTCCGGAGCCTCGCACAGGCACACGGCTGGGCCGTCTCCGTCCGTGAGTCACCAGAGGGCGGCGCTTGCTTCGAGTTCGTCGAATCGCCCACCGTGGACGACGACTGACCGCGATGCGATGCTCGTGGCGGCCGCGCGCACCCCGCTCGCGACGGTCGGGATTGGGGCCGCGAGCGGCTGCCCCCCTTCGAAGCGCTTAATGGGCGGGTTTCCGAAGCAGGCTGCATGAAGCGACTCATCATCCACGGGGACCCCGGCATCCGCAAGGACGCGGTCATCGAGGTGGACGGCGAGGAGTACGTCTGCTTCGGCATCAGCCGGCAGGGTGACTGGCACGGCCCGGACGAGGTTCAGCTCTGGTGTACCGTTGGGAGCGCGGACGAGCGCGAAGCGTTCGACCGACGGGACTTCATCCCGATGCACCTCGACGTCGAAGCGGTCGACGCTGGCGCGGTCACCGTCATCAAGGCGAAGGGCGAACTCGCCGTCTGAACCGGGGAATTTCACGCGGAGAGAACGCCCGCGACAGTTTTAGCCTGGTACGTCCAACCGGGGCTATGGTGGGGAGGACCGAGCTCGGCGTTCTGCACGTCGACGACGATTCAGCGATACTGCAGCTCCTCGTAGCGTATCTCGATCGCCGCGACGTCGAGATACGGCTGACGAGCGTGACGACGGGGGGAGACGCGCTCGACCGGCTCCAGGCGGCGCCGGAGGCGTTCGACGTCGTCGTCTGCGACTATTCGCTGGCATCGCCCGGCGGCGTCGAGTTCCTCGAGATCATGCGCGAGTCGTTCCCGGACCTGCCGGTCATCGTCTTCACGGGGCGGGCAGAGGCTGAGGAGACCGTCCGCGACCACGGCGCAGCCGACTTCTTCGTGAAGGGAGACGCCGGGACGCTCGACGACCTCGCCGAGCGCATCGTCGAGGTGGTCGACGGCTTCGACCATCGGGTCGAGCCGGCCGACTGACTACAGCGCCGACTGGTCGACTTCGAGCAGCACCACGTCGCCGTACTGGCCCTCGACGCTGACGCCGTCGACGCGCTGTATCGTGATGGTGCCGTACCGCTGGCGCTCGGCGGGCCCGACGTAGACGTACTCGACGTCGTACTCGGCCAGGAGTGCGCGCTGGGCGGCGGGATCGGCGGCGGTGTAGATGGTCCGGGTGTCGACGACGCGCTGCTGGTACGCCTCGGGGGTCCGGTACTGCGCCTCGTGGAACCAGCCGGCGACGGTCGGCATCCCGGTCAGGCTGGCGGGGGCGCTCGCCCCCTTCCCCTCGCTCGGCCGCCAGTAGTAGCCGGCGGGCGCGGCGGTGACGATGTGGGGGCGGCCCTCCATGCGGTCGATGCGCCGGATGGCCTCGGCCTCACCCGGATGGCTGACTTCGAGGAACGCCGTCGCGTCGAGGGTCGGCCCCACCGCGTTCGACGTGGGGGACCCCCGGTTGACGTGCTGTGGGACAGCGAAGCCCGCGTACAGCGCCGTCGAGAACACGAGCAGCGCCGCGAGCACACGGCCGAGTCCCCGCCACGTCGCGGCGTTCGGCGTCGAGAGCGACGAGCGGCCGGCGTCGGCGAGACGCGCCAGCGCGACCCCTGCGGCGGGCGCCCACAGCACCCACACCTGCATGTACGTCTTGAAGACGGTGTTGAGCCGGTTGCCGGCGCCGTACTGCGGTTCGAGCACGTACGCGAACTCCACGATGAGCGCGATGCCCGCGCCCGCGAGCATCAGGAGCGTCTCGAAGCCGACGTCCCGACGAGCCCGCAACAGCAGCCAGCCGCCCACGATGAGCGGGAGGAACAGCGCGACTGCGGCGGCGTTCGCGAGGACGGCGGCGAGCGCGAACGCGAGGACCGCCACCGCCACGAGCCAGGGACGCTCGAGTCCGCTCCCGGCGCGGCGCGCGAGGTAGGGACCGAACGCGAGCAGGAACGCACCGTGGACGACGAGGAGGCTGCCGAGGTCGGCCCGGTCGGGGAAGAACGCGATCGAGCGCGTCGAGGCGGTGCCCAGCCAGAACGGCAGGACCCACAGTCCCGCGACGGCGAGCGTGCCCACCGCGAGCGCCAGCGCGAGGACGTCACGCGAGAGTTCGCCGCGGACGGTGAGCGGTTCGCCCGCTGGGAGCCGGGTCGCGACGGCGTCGGGGAGCAACGTCCGTGGGCTCGCAGGCGCGAGCGCGAGTGTGAGGAACGGGAGGCCGAGCGCCGACGCCGGGAGCGACCAGGTGTTGACGACGGCGACGAGCCCAGCGACCGGCGTGACCGCGGCGACGAGCAGCCGGCGGCGGTTCACCTCCTCCTCCGGAGTTCGCCAGTAGGCGTAACAGAGCGCCGCCACGAGCAGGAGAAAGCCCGTCGAGGTCATGTGGGCGTGGAGGTCGCCGTTGAGCCACGAGAACAGCGGGAACTCGTTGATGGTCCCCGGAATCACGCGGCTCGACGACCAGTAGGAGAACGACTCCGGGGTCCACTGCAGACCCTGTGTGGTGGCGGCAGACCCACCCACCAAAGCACGGGCGAGGCCGTTCGGGAGCAGCCAGAGGACGACCTGCCCGACGAGATAGAGGTTGCTCGCGAACCCGACGAAGAACGCGCCGAGCCCCGCGGCGAGTCGCCGGGGGCCCCCGTGGTCGGCGGCGATAGCGCCGGCGAGGCCGTACGCCCCCGTGACGAGCGTCGCGTAGAAGCCCGCGAGCGCGAGATTGTAGGCGTATCGCGCCGGGGTGAACGTCAGCTGGGCCAACAGCGCCGCGATGACGTGGCCACCGTAGTAGTACTTCACCGGCTCGCCCGCGAACCACATGTCTTCGGGGGGGAGCGCCGGGGCACGGAGCAGCGACTTGAGGAGGCCGTAGTCGAGGAACTTCTCGCCGCCGAGGGGGGTCACCGCGGGGTCGACCGCCCGAAGGCCGACGACGAACAGGAACGCGAGGATGAACACGACCGCGACCTCGGCGTAGTCGCGGACATCGAGGTCGACCCGGCGGCCGGTCACGAGCGAGAGTGCGACGAGAACGGCGACCCCTGCAAGGAGCGCGACGAAGCCGAACGCGAGGTGGCCGACGAGGTAGCCCACGATGCCGAGCGTCGCGAGCGACAGCGGAACGGCGAACGCGGCGCCGCGGTCGTGGAACGGTTCGAACAGCGTCGCGGCGACCGGGAGCGCAGCCAGCCCGAGGACCAGATAGGCGGCGAGCCAGACGAGGACGAACCCGTACTCCATCACCGGTAGGGAGTGTCCGTCGGGCATACCTCTTTTGGAGTCGTGTGGGGGCTGTGCGGGGGACAGGCGGAGTCGAACGGCTTTTGGCTCGGCGGGCGGACGTGGGGATATGCACCGGTCGCTCGGCGTGGTGGTCCCCGCCTTCCGCCCGGACGTGGCTCGCCTCCGCGAGTACGTGACGGCGATTCACGAGCGGCTGGACCCCGACGTCGTCCGCATCGAACTCGACGCGCCGACCCGCGCGTCCGTCGACGCGCTCGCGGACCTCGACGCCGACCTCGGAACCGTTCCGTATCGACGGGGGAAGGGCGCGGCCATCACCGCCGGCTTCGAGGCGCTCGACACCGACGTGCTGTGCTTCCTGGACGCCGACGGTTCCACCCCCGTCGAGTCCGCGGCTCGAATCGTCGACGCGCTCGACGGCGCGGACCTCGCCGTCGGCTCGCGCCGCCACCCCGACGCACGCGTGACGAGCCACCAGACCGTCGCCCGGCGGTTCCTCGGCGACGGGTTCGCCTGGGTCGCCCGCCGCCTGCTCGACGCGCACCTCTACGACTACCAGTGCGGGGCGAAGGCGCTCACTCGCGACACGTGGGAGGGCGTCCGCCAGCACCTCTACGAACCCGGCTTCGCGTGGGACGTGGAGCTGGTGGCGATGGCCGCGGCGCTCGGGTATCGCGTCGCCGAAGTTCCCATCGAGTGGGAGGACCAGCCGGGGTCGACCGTCTCGCCCGTCTCGACCGCCCTCGACATGGGCCGGGCGCTGTTCGTCGCCCGCCACCGCGCGAAACGCCTGCAGGACAGCCGCTTCCACGACGCGCTCGCAACGACCCGCGAGCAGCCCGTGGCGCTCGTCGACCGCGAGGAACAGCCGTGAGCGTCGTCGACAAGGTCCGGTCTCGGGTGCGGGCGCTAGCGCACGTGGACCGTATCGGTCAGTTCGTCTCGGTCGGGGTCGCCGGCGCGTCGCTCGAAACGGCCATCGTGTTCGTGCTCACCGGGCTGTTGACCGTCGCGCCGCTGGCGGCGAAGGCCGTCGGCGCGGAGGCCTCCATCACGCTGATGTTCCTGTTGAACGACCGCTGGACGTTCGCCGACGAGGGCCGGAGCGGTGTGTTGGCGGTGGGCCGGCGCTATCTGAAGTCACACGTCGTGCGGCTCGGGGGGCTCTCCGTCGCGTTCGCCACGCTGTTCGTGCTCACCTCGTGGACCGACATCCGACTCGTGGTCGCCGGCGCGAACCTCTGGCCGACCATCGCCAACGTCATCGGTATCGGCGTCGGGATGACCCTCAACTACGTCGCCGAGAGCCTCGTCACCTGGCGGGTCCACGCACGGTAGAATTCCACAGGCGGCGTGGCAATCACAACTCTTATTCATCCCACCCGAATACGAAGAGGTAGCGAGTTGGGATAGCCAGGAGATTCCGCCGGGCTCATAACCCGGAGATCGGTAGTTCAAATCTACCACTCGCTACTTCTCGAGCGAACTACGCCGCGAGGCCCTTCCTCGCGGCAACCGTGAGTGAAGGAATAGTGGCTGGAGATTTGAATCAGGGAGCGAACGCCGTGAGCGACCGTGGTGACGACACCAGCCGTGACCTGGTTCCGGCGCTGCCAGCACCGTGGCGCAACTCTCTCACCTGAAAAATCTCGCTGCAGACTCCGCTACGCGTCGACCTGTTCGATCCCGAGTTCTGCCAGCAGCGTCCGCGCCGCCGCGGCCGACGACGGTGGGCCGCGGGCGGTCACGAGGTCACCGTCGACCGTGACCGACGTGTCGGCATCGAGTTCCGCGTCCCAGTCACCGCCCGCGGCTTTCACCTCGTCTTCGACCCAGTACGGGAGCTTTCGGCCGTCGGGCATCCGGTCGTACTCGTCGACGATGCCCTCCTCCCACGCGTTCGGGAAGCCGGTCACGTCGCGGCCCGCGACGAGGAACCCGCCGTCGGAGTCGCGGGTGAACGCGAGGATGCCAACGGCGTGGCAGACGACCAGTGCCGTCGAGTCGTCGGCCTCCACGGCGTCGCGGAGCAGCGCCCGGGCGTGGCTGTCCTGGTTGACGTCCCACTCGGTGCCGTGACCGCCGGGGAAGACGACCGCGTCGTAGTCGGCTGCCGACACGGCGGCGGTCGGGACCGGGTCGTTCAGCCGCGGGTCGGTCTCGTGGACCTCGCGGACGTGTTCGGCCGTCTCCTCGCCGACCTCCTCGGGGTCAGCGGACCGCTCGTCGAGGACCGGTTTCCCACCGGAGGGGGTCGCGACGGTTATCTCGACGCCGGCGTCGTCGAGCATGGTCAGCGGCTCGATACACTCCTCGCCCCAGTATCCCTCTTCGCTAACGACGAACAACGCGTCAGTCATGCGGCGGCCCTAGTCGAGTGACACAAGAAAGGAGCAGGGAAGCCGGCGCCCTTGCCGGTGGTGGCGTCAGCCGTCGCCGTGCGCGTCTGTGATGACGACTTCGCCGTCGACGACGTCGACGTTGATGAGCGTCTTCGCGTCGTAGTTCGTCTCCTCCATCTTGTTGACGCCGCCTGACTTCTTGATGACCGCGACCACGTCGACGATGTCCGCACCGACGTCGTCGAGCGCGTTGACGATGGCGCTGAGCGTGCCGCCCGTCGAGAGCACGTCGTCGAGCACGAGCACGCGGTCGCCCGCCTCCACGTCGTTGATGTACATCTCGGACTCGGAGTAGCCGGTGACCTGCGAGAGCGCGACCTCGCCCGGGAGCCCGTACTCGCGCTTGCGGACGACGACGAGCGGGATGTCCGTCATGAGCGACACCGCCGTGGAGAGGTGGATGCCCATGGCGGCGGGCGTGACGATCTTGTCGACGTCCTCGAGGTTCGCCTTGCGGATGATCTTGATGACGATCTCGCGGAGGAGCGAGGGTTCGAGCATCGGGACCCCGTCGCTGATGGGGTGGACGAAGTAGTGGTAGCCGTCTTTCTCGATGATGGGTGCGTCCCGCAACGACTGCGCGAGTTGGTCCATGTCGCCGGTGCGGTGGGGGCGAGGTAAAAACTGACGATAGGGGTGTGCGCGTCGGTACCACGCCCCGGCTTTCGTCCCGCTGATGCGCGGTCGAGCGGCACTAACGGCCCGTTAACGATGGGGGTGTCTATCGGTTCGGTGCCTGGATCGCCCGTATCTGAGCCGCCCACCTGATACCCATCTGTCGGGAGTGGAAGAGAGTGCTTAGCTATCGTAATGCAAGTGTAATGCATAGCTGGTTCGAGGGGAGTGGGCGACCACGGGGCCCCTGCGGACGGAACACAATTATGCAACTCAAACAGCTGTTCGACGGCGACGAGAGAGGCGCGACGCCGGTCATCGGCATCGTGCTGATGGTGGCGATTGCCGTGATCCTCGCGGCGCTCGTGAGTACCGAGGCACTCGCACTGGGGCGGCACTCCGCGGAGGCAGGGCCATCGGCGGTTATCCAGTTCGACTACGACGCGTCCGTGACTGGGACGGAGGGCGACGCGTGGGGCCGAGACAACACCGGCGGCACCTACGACGGCCAGTTGACCATCTCGCACGAGGGGGGTGAAGCCATCCCCGTCGGCCGCCTGACGCTGGTCGGGGTCGACGGAACGGAACTCGCGTTCTCGCAGCCCAGTGGAGTCGGGACCCACTTCGACGCGGGCGACGAGCTGACCGTCTGGGTCCACGAGGACGACACGGTCCGCATCGTCTGGGACTCGCGCGAGGGCACGAAGTCCACCGCCGTCGCAGTCTGGGAAGGCGCCTGAGTCCGGAATCGGTACGTACGACAGACGACCGGGGTGGGAGAGACCCGGTATCGTCTCGACGGAGCGGGACAAGCACGTGTATTTATGGTTAGTGAACAGTAGCTTCTGGTAGTAATGTGGGGGGCAGTCCACGCGTGGAGGCCGGCCGTCGATGCTTGAACGATTGAAGACCGACGCCCGGGGGGTGACGCCGGTCGTCGGTATCCTCATGATGATCGCCGTCGCGATAATCCTCGCGTCGCTCGTCAGCATCCAGGCGTTCGGCCTGTTCGGCGTCGCGAACGACCCGGGGCCGAACATGGACATCGCGTTCAACTACTCCACGAGTGCGCCCGACACCGCCGAGGACTCGTGGGGCCGAAATAACACCAATGGCACGTACGCCGGACTTCTGACGTTCACGCTCGAACAGGGCGAGGAGGTCTCACCTCAGCGGTTCGAAGTCGTCGGCGCAGCCAACCTCGACGACGGGGCGTTCGCGTCGACGGACGAACTCGACGGCGAGGAGTTCTACGAGGTGGGCGACACGCTCCGCGTCTGGGTCGAAGCTGACGACACCGTCGTCATCGTCTGGCGCGACCCCGGTGGAGAGAAGACCACCGCCGTCGCCGTGTGGGACCACGGGCAGTGACGGCGTCACCCGGGGGCGTCGGCGGACGGCGCCACCGGAGATAGCGGCAATCGGCCCGTAGTCGCCCGCTTTGAGAAGCATTAAGTCCGGCGCGGGCACCGTTCCGCGTGTGCAACCGAGCCCCGACGCGTTAGTCGCCGCGCTCGCGCTCCCGTTCCTCGGAGCGGCGGCGACCCCGCTCGTCCACCGGCTGCTCGGCGAGCGGACGGCGTACTACGCCGCGGCCATCGCCGCAGCCTCGTTCGCGCTCATCGCCGGTCAGTACGGCGTCGCGCTCCACGCCGACCCCGCAACGAGCGGCGTCGGCTTCGAGTGGATTCCCGCACTCGGGGTGTCGCTTTCGTTCTATCTCGACGGCCTCGCGCTCCTCATCAGCTTCCTCGCCTCCGGCATCGGGATCCTCATCTTCGTCTACTCCGGCGGCTACATGCACGGCGAGTCGGGCCAGCTCAAATACTACGCCACGCTGCTCGCGTTCATGGGGTCGATGCTCGGCGTCGCGCTCGCCGCCGACCTCGTCGCCCTGTTCGTGTTCTGGGAACTCACCTCCGTCACCTCCTTCCTCCTCATCGGCCACTACCAGCGGACCGATTCGGGGCGGTACGCCGCCCGGAAGTCCATGCTCATCACGGTCTCCGGCGGGCTGTTCATGCTCGTCGGCTTCCTCCTGATCGCGTTCGTCGCCGGCCAGTCGAGTGAGCTGACCCGGACGCTCACGCTCGTCGGGACGCCCGACTCGCTCATCGCGAACGCCGAGGCCGTCCGGGCGGCGCTCGAATCACAGGGACTGCTGCTCCCCGCCATCGTGCTCGTCGCCATCGGGGCGGTCACGAAGTCGGCTCAGGTACCGTTCCACATCTGGCTGCCGAACGCGATGGAAGCCCCCACACCGGTGTCGGCGTTCCTCCACAGCGCCACGATGGTGAAGGCGGGCGTCTATCTGGTGGGGCGGTTCCGACCGCTGTTCCTCCCCGAGTCGGCGACGCCCGACTGGATGCTCGTCATCGCCACGCTCGGGCTCGTCTCGATGGCCATCACCGCGATTCTGGCCGTCGGTGCGACCGACATCAAGGAACTGCTCGCGTACTCGACGGCCTCGCACCTCGGGCTCATCATCGCCGGCTACGGGCTCGCGACCATCTACGGCGCCGAGACCGGCGCGTTCCACATCCTCAACCACGCGCTGTTCAAGGCGACGCTGTTCATGGTTGCAGGAATAATCGCCCACGAGGCCGGCACGCGCTACATCCCCGACCTCGCCGGGCTGCGGAAGGAGCTCCCGATTACCGCGGGCATCACCGCCGTCGCAGCGCTCGGGATGGCCGGGGTCCCGCCGTTCAACGGCTTCTACTCGAAGGAGTTGCTGTTCGAGGCCACGTACGAGATCGCCGCCCTCGAAGGTGGACTGTTCTGGCTCTACCCCGTCATCGCGGTGTTCGGCAGCGTGTTCACGTTCCTCTACTCGATTCGCTTCCTGATGCTGTTCTTCGGTGAGAAACCCGAGGAGCTCCACGCGCACCGCCCGCCGTGGGCGATGCTCGCGCCACCGCTCCTGCTCGCCGGCATCGCGCTCGTCGTCGGCCTCGGCGGCGTGACCGGCACACTGGGATTCCACCTGACGCCGGTCGAGGAGTTCGTCGCCGCCGTCACGGCCTCCAGCGCCGTCGGTGAGTTCCACGGGTTCAGCTACAAGTTCCCGACCGAACTCACGCCGTACGTCGTGATGAGCGCCATCACCATCGTCGTCGGCGCCGTGGCCTATCCGTTCTACGACCGGCTCCACCGTGGCGTCCGTCGGCTGCGTGCGGTTCCGGTGACGAGTCCGAACTGGTACTACGACTCCGGGCTCGCGGCCGCGAACCG
Organism: Halorarius litoreus; assembly: GCF_024362405.1. Taxonomy (GTDB): domain Archaea; phylum Halobacteriota; class Halobacteria; order Halobacteriales; family Haloarculaceae; genus Halorarius; species Halorarius litoreus. The sequence continues at coordinate 3,928,851 of NZ_CP101454.1, forward strand.
GCTGTCGCCGACCGTCGCCGGAGTCGTCCACAACGGCGTCCTCCGCCGGTACGCCTACACCGTGCTGGCGGCAGTGAGCGCGCTCGCACTTGGTGGCTACGTCGCGGCAGACGCAGCCCTCCCCGGCTTCACCGGCTTCGGCGCGACGCTCCCCATCGCACTGGTCCTGCTGGTGGCCGTGCTGGGGGCAGTCGCCGTCCTCGCCGCCAACTCCCACGTCGCCGGCGTGCTGACGCTCTCCATCCTCGGATTCATGGTCGCGCTGTTCTTCGTGCTCGCCGATGCCCCGGACCTCGCGCTCACGCAGCTCGTCATCGAGACGCTCGTGCTCATCATCTTCCTGCTCGTTCTCGACCGCATCCCCTCGTGGTACGGCGAACTGAGGAACCGCGAGGTCGTCGCCGACGTGCTGCTGTCGGGGACCGTCGGCGTGACCGTGTTCTTCACCGTCCTGCTGGCGACCGCCGCGAAGCCTGACGACGGCATCGCACAGTTCTTCGTCGAGACCGCGCCCGTCCCCGAAGAACACGGGATGTGGATTCTCGACGCCGGCGGCGGTGGCAACATCGTGAACGTCATCCTCGTCGACTTCCGGGCGTTCGACACCCTGGGCGAGATCTCGGTCGTCGCGATGGCCGCGCTCTCCGTGCTGACGCTCATCGGGATGCGTGGCCGCGGCGAGCGTGGCGACGGCAACGGAGGTGACCACGCGTGACCCAGGAGCGCGAGACGACGGTCATCGCGAAGACGGTCACGCGGACGGTCGTCCCGCTCATCATCGTGGTCGCGATCGCGCTGCTGTTCCAGGGCCACAACCTCCCCGGCGGCGGATTCATCGCGGGCGTGCTGACCTGTACGGCCGTCGCACTCACCTACATCATCTACGGCATCGAGTTCATCCAGCGCGACCTGCTCGGCGTCGACGGGGCTGGCCCGGGCGTGCTCGCAGGGCTCCCGCGTTGGTACGCCCGGCTGTTCGCCGTCGGGCTCGCGCTCGCCGTCGTGTCGGGAATCGTCGCCATGCTGCTCGGCTACCCGTTCCTCACGCAAGCCGTGGTGTTCCTGAAGGGCGTCCCGGTCTACGAGGAGTTCGAGGTGGCGAGCGCGTTCGCGTTCGACCTCGGCGTCTACTTCGTGGTCGTCGGGGGGCTCATGACCATCGTCGCGGTGGTGGGACGCGAATGACCCAGTTCGTCCTCGCGGTCGTGCTCGGGCTTCTGTTCGCGTTCGGGACGTTCCTCGTCCTCCGGCGTGACCTCGTTCGCGTGGTCTGGGGCGTCACCATCATGTCGCAGGCGACGAACGTCTACCTCGTCACGATGGGTGGGCTCGCCGGCGCGGTGCCCGTCATCGCCCACGGTGCCCACGGCGAGACGGGGGCGATCACGGACCCGCTCGTGCAGGCGCTCGTCCTGACGGCCATCGTCATCGGCTTCGGGACGACCGCGTTCGCGCTCGTGCTCACCTACCGCGTGTACGAGGAGCACGGCACCATCGACCTCGAAGAGCTCGGGGAGTACGACCCCGTCGGGGCGACCGAGGGAGGTGATGGCGATGGCGCCTGAACACGTCGTCATCGCCCCGCTGCTCGCAGCGCTCGCCACGGCCGTCGTGACGCTGCTGGTGCGCCCGTACGGCCGGCTCCAGCGCGCAGTCAGCGTGCTCGGCGGGCTCGCATACCTCGGCGGCGTCGCGGTCCTGTTCGAGCGCGTCACCGCGGGGGGCCCGCTCGTCTACCAGCTGTCGAACTGGGACGCGCCGTTCGGCATCGTGCTCGTCGCGGACGCGCTCGCCGTGTTCATGCTCGGGCTGGCAGCCGTCGTCTCGCTCGCCGCCCTCGTGTTCTCCGTGTGGTATCTCGACACCGACGACCAGCGGCTCTCGTACCACGCGCTGTTCCACTTCATGCTCGTGGGCGTCACGGGGTCGTTCCTCACCGGCGACCTGTTCAACCTGTTCGTCTGGTTCGAGGTGATGCTGATGAGCTCGTACGTGCTCGTCGTGTTCTACTCCGGTGCGGAACACACCAAAGCGGCTCTCCAGTACGCCGTCCTGAATCTCGTCGGGAGTGCGGTGATGCTGCTCGCCATCGGGGGCATCTACTCGGTGACGGGCACGCTGAACATGGCGGACATCGCCCGTCGGCTCGCCGCGCCCGCCGAGTACGGTATCACCGAGTCCGTGCCCGCCGTGCTGGGGCTCTCGGCCGTCCTGTTCGCCGTGTTCGCGCTCAAAGCCGGCGTCGCCCCGTTCCAGTTCTGGGTGCCGGCGGCCTATCGGGCCGCTCCCGCACCCGTCACCGCGGTACTGGCGGGCGTCGTGAAGAAGGTCGGCATCTACGCGATGGTGCGGCTCTACTTCACCGTGTTCGCTGCGGCCACCCTTCCCGTCTCCCTGCCGTTCGTGGAGGGCTCGTCGTTCCTCGCGTTCTTCGGCCCCGTCATGTTCCTGATGGCCGTCGCGAGCATCCTGCTCGGGGGCATCAGCGCCGTCAATCAGCCGGACGTCGACGGCCTGCTCGCGTACTCCTCCATCGGACAGGTCGGGTTCATCGTCCTCCCGCTCGCGGTCGCCGCGACCGTCCCCGACGTTCGCGTCCTTGGTATCACCGCCGCGCTCGTCTACTCGCTGAACCACGCGCTCGCGAAGGGACTCCTGTTCCTCGGGTCGGGCGCGACGTTCCGCGGCGTCGGTTCGGGCCGCTTCGCCGACCTCGGTGGCCTCTCCGAGCGCGACCCCGTCCTCGCGGGGGCGTTCTTCGTCGGCGCGCTCTCACTCATCGGCATCCCACCGCTGTCGGGGTTCTTCGGGAAATTCCTCGTGTTCGACGTCGGGGTCCGGGCGGGCTCGAACCTGGTTCTCGGGGCCGCGCTCGTCGGCGCGATCCTCACCATCGCGTACTTCTCGCGGGCGTGGAACCGGGCGTTCTGGGGGCCGCCAGTCGAGTACGACCGCCGGCCCGCGCTCGTGGCGGTCGTGGTCGTGCTCGCCGTCGTGGTGGTGGCGGTCGGCATCGGCTTCGACCCGGTGTTCGAGGCCGCCACCCGGGGCGCGGAGGCCGCGGTGAACCGAAGCGGGTACGTGGACGCGGTCCTGGGGGTGAACCGATGACGCGCAAGTGGCCGATCGTCGGGCTCGTCCTCGCGGTGCTGTGGCTGTTCGTCCGCGGCGTCCACCTCGACGCGGTCGCCGGCGAGTTCCTCATCGGCCTGGCCGTCGGGATGCCCGTCGCGTACGTCCTCCGGCAGTTCTACCAGCCGGAGTTCACGATGGGGCGCACGGTACAGGCGGCGCCGTGGGCCGTCCGCTACGTCGCGGTGTTCATGTACGAGCTGCTGACGGCGAACGTCGACGTCGCCTACCGGGTGCTCCGGCCGTCGATGCCCATCGACCCGGACATCATCGCCGTTCCCCTCAGAGTCGAGTCGGACGCCGCCGTCACGACCATCGCCAACTCCATCACCCTGACCCCCGGAACGCTGACGATGGACCACGACAGCGAGACGAACACGCTGTACGTCCACGCCATCGCCGGCGACGTCGACAGCGTCGTCGACCCCATCCGCACGTGGGAGGACTACGCGCTGTACATCTTCGACGAGGACGCCGACCCGTCGGACCCGGCGCCGCCCGCGCGCAGCGGCCGAACGCGAGGTGGTGTCCGTGAGTAGCGTGGCCGAGACCGCGGCGGTGAGCCCACTGCTCGAGGGGGCCGTTCTCGTCGGGATCGTCGTCGCCGTGTTGCTGGCGCTCGGCGCAGGCTATCGGGTGATGCGGGGGCCGACGACCCCCGACCGGGTCGTCGCGCTCGACACCATCGGCACGAACGTCGTCGCCATCGCCGTCCTCTACGCCATCAGTCAGGACCGTGGGCTGTTCGTCGACGTGGCGCTCGTGCTCACCATCATCGGCTTCATCAGTACCATCGCCGTGGCGCGGTACGTCACGGAGGGGGACATCATCGAATGATTCGCGCATACCTCACCATCCTGTTCATCGCCGTCGGGACGTTCTTCCTCCTCGTGGGGACCGTCGGCCTGCTTCGCCTCCCGGACGTTTACAACCGGATGCACGCCACCTCGAAGGCCACCACGCTCGGCGCGGCGGGCATCTTCCTCGCCGGCTTCGTCCACTTCGGCCCCACTGGCGCCGGACTGGTCTCGCTCGTCGGCATCGTGTTCCTGTTCCTCACGGCGCCGACCGGCGCGCACATGATCTCCCGGTCGGCCCAGCGGATGGGGGTCGACTTCGCGCTCGACGCGCGCTGGCCTGGCGGCGAGAGCGACGAGGTCGACGACCCCACGGACCAGTCGTGAGCGGCTGGTAGGACGATCCTACACATCCATAAACGGGGGGTTTTACCGCTGGTGTCGTGCCCCGGTGTATCGGTTGTCGGCCTGGAGTGCCGTGCCACGACATTACAGTGGCGAAACAGGTACGGTCACAGTACAGTAGCTACAGCTTATTCCACGAACTGAAGGATAAAGCGAACAATACTGCCTGTTTATTCCGGCGAACAGCTTCTACCTGCCATCTACTCTGTCGCTAGAGCGCATCGCGGTCCAGCGGCGGGGAAGGGACCGCAGATGCAGACACCATCCAGACACGTCCGATTACTCGCCATCCTCGTCTCGGCTGTCGTCGTCCTCGGTGCGTTCGGGGCGCCGGTGCTCGCCGACAGCGACGACACCGACCGGGGGCACGGTAACGACTGCCCCGCGGTTGACGACGAAAACCCGGGGAGCAGCGACGGCGCGACCCATCGAGCGACGAACGCCCACTGTACGGACTCGACCGACGTCGGTGCCGATGCACCGACGCCGACCGCCGACCCACCCACAGCCACAGCGACCCCGCAGCCGCCATCGGAGCCGGAGGCCACGCCCACGGCGACCCCTGCAGTGACACCTGACGGAACGCCAGTCGCCACGGAGACACCGGACGACACCCCGACTGGGACGCCCGAGGTTACACCCACGTCGACACCGAGACCGGAATCGACACCGCCGGAAACACCGACGGCAACGCCGACGCCCGAGGCCACACCCACGCCGACACCACCGACAGACGGCGACAAGGGCCACGGAAACGAGTGTGCGCCGGGTGACGTGGACAACCCAAGCGACAGCACCGGACCGAACGACAGCGCGACGGCACCCAACTGCGTCACACCTGAGCCGACACCGACGGAGACGCCGACATCGACGCCCACTGAGACACCGGCACCCACCGAGACACCGGCACCCACCGAGACACCGGCACCCACCGAGACACCGGCACCCACCGAGACACCGGCACCCACCGAGACACCGGCACCCACCGAGACACCGGCACCCACCGAGACACCGGCACCGACGCCCGAACAGACACCATCGCCGACGCCCACATCGTCTCCGACACCCACGCCGACTCCCGAAGCCGGGCCGACCGGGAGTACCGGTAGCGGCGGAAGCGGTGGAGGCGGAAGTGGCGGGAGCGGCGGCGGAGGCGGGAATGGCGGAAGCAGTAGCGGCGGTGGCAGCAGCTCCGGCGTCGGGTCGACCGGCGGAAGCGGCAGTCAGCCGGCCGCCGGGACCAGCCAGACCGACGACCAGACCCCGACACCACAGTCCCCTGGCTCGACAGGTGTGGTGACACCGACGCCGACCCCAACCCCGACGCCCGTTGACACCGTCACCCCGTCACCGATACCCGTCGCAGACGGCAACGGGAACGGCGCCGACGGTGCTGTGGAGACGACCACAGAGCCCATTCCGGTCGAGTTGGCCGGCGGCAACACGAGCCTGCTGTGGCTGCTCATCCTGTTCGTGCTGGCGGTACTGGCAGTTACGGTCGCACGGCGGGTCACCTGACCCGCGTCAGTCCACGTTCAGCCCGCCCGACAGCACGGCCAGATACGTCGCCACGTACCCGAGCGCGTAGCCAAGGACGTGCGAGTAGATGTTGACGACGGTGCCGTCGGCCGACACTTCCGTCGGGAACGCGACGAAGAGGTAGCCGACAAACACGAGCGCGCCCACGAGCAGGAGTTCGACGGTGCCGGCACTGCCCACCGCGCGACGGATGCGCCCGTGGTGGGCGTCTCCCCAGTCCTCGACGACGGGAAGGAGGAACAGCACGCCAGCGAGTAGCGCGGCGGCGGCGATAGCCGTCCCGTAGAGGCGCGGCCCGGAGACGAGCGCGATGAGCGCGAGGCCGAAGAAGAACAGCCACTGCGAGCGGACCCGGTCGACCGGGGCGTGGAGTTGCTGGCCCGCCATCCCGAGGATGGCGACCGGGAGGTAGCCGACGAACGCGAGCAGGATGCCGGAGAAGCCGACGCCGAGCCGCGGCCGGGCGAACACCAGGTTGAGCGCGGAGAGCGCGAGCGGAAACGCGACCACGAACGCCGTGAACACGACGAAGAACTGGCGTCGGCGACCGGCCGCGACCGAGAGGACGTACGCCGTCGGAACCACGAGCAGGTAGCCCATCAGGTTCACCCGGAGATGGCCGGCGGAGAGGTGGACGAAGTGACTGGTGTACGCGCTGAGCACCGTGGGTGCGTCGTACGCGAGTGCGAGTCCCTGTCTGGTCGACGCGGGGAGCGCGAACACCGCGAGGAGGACGAGTGGCACAGTGAGGAGGACGAGTGCGTCCGTGCGACGCACCCCCTGCCGGACGGCCGCACCGAGCGCACGGCGCTCGAGATGTTCGTCGACGCCGACCCCGTCCGTCGTTGCCCGTTTCACGTCACTCGGATACGCAAGCAACCCCCATAGGCGTATTGCACGACTCAGTCGCCGAGTACTCCCACGAGCTCGTCGGCGAGCCGGAGCCCGAGCCCCTGTTTGTCGCCACGGTACTCAGTCACCTCGCCGTCGCGGACGAACAGGACGCGCGTTTCGTCTTCGCCCAGGACCTCCGCGCGGTTGGCGACGACGAACGCCAGCCCCGCACGGTCGAGCTGTTCGGTGGCTTTCTCGACGAGCGCATCGTCGTCGCCCGCGGTCTCCAGTTTGAACCCGACGATGGCGAGGTCGGGGTACTGCTCGCGAACAGTGTCGATGAGCTTCGGCGTCGGGTCGAGGTCGAGCGTGAGTTCCTGCCCGGAGCGGATCTTCTCGTCGTTCGTCGCCACGGTGTAGTCGGAGATGGCCGCCGCCGAGACGAGCGCGTCGGCGGCAGCGGCGTGGTCGAGCACCGCGTCGAGCATCTCGGCGGCCGACTCGACGGATTCCACGCGGGCGTACGGCACGTCGGGGCCGTCGTGAACGAGGACGACGTCGGCGCCTCGGACGTAGCAGCCGGCAGCCACGGCCCGACCCGTCCGCCCCGACGCGCGGTTGGTGATGGTCCGGACGGGGTCGATGGGCTCCGAGGTGGCCCCGGAGGTGACGACGACCGTGGTCCCGGCGAGCGGCGAGGGGCCGACGGCACGGGCCGTCGCCAGCACGATGGCCTCCTCGGTCGCGATCTTCGCTTTCCCCTCCTCGACGCGTGGCTCGACGAACGAGACGCCCCACGACTCGAGTTTGTCGAGCGACTCGAGGACGCCCGGGTGGTCGTACATCGGCTCGTGCATCGCCGGGGCGACCACGATGGGGACGCCCTGCCCGAGCGCGACGGTCGCACAGGTCGTGACGGTCGTGTCGTCGATGGCGTTGGCGATCTTCCCACAGGTGTTCGCGGTGGCGGGTGCGAGCAGGAACACGTCGGCCCAGCCGTCCTCGCCGAACAGTTCGACGTGCTCGACCTTGCCGGTGATCTCGGTGACGACCGGGTTCTCGGTCGCGAACTCCAGGGCCCAGGGGTGAATGATGCCCCGGGCGCTGTCGGTCATCACCGCCCGGACCTCGGCGCCCTGTCGTCGGAGTTCGTGTGCGAGTTCGACGGTCTTCACCGCCGCGATGCTCCCCGAGACGCCCAACACGACGTTCACGCCGTCCAACATACCCGAGGGGTCGGCGGCCCCGATAATCAGTCTTCGGCGTCGTCGGTGTCGTCGGCGACAGAGGGGTGCATCGTCGGTGGCTCCGACTGCGGCTCGGCGAACGCTTCTTGCAGCCGGTCGAGCGACGCCTGTTCCCGCTCGCGACGCTCCTCGTCGCTGATCTCCTCACAGCCCGGCGGCACCTCCCGGCCGCGACCCGTGAAGTAGCCCTCGGGGGCGACCCAGTCGTGGTAGAAGGGGACGTCGCTGTCGTCGATGAGCGTGAGTGCGACCTCCGCGCCGTGACCCGCTGCGACGACGGTCTGGTGGGGCTTCTCCGCGATTCGCCCCGCCGCGTACAGTCCGTCGACGCCCGTCCGGCCGAAGTCGTCGACGTCGACGTACACCTTCGACCCGCGCTTCGTCAGCCCGACGTCCGCCAGTTCGTCGAGGTAGCCGCTGTCGGACCACGAGGTGGCGAGGGCGTAGCTGGTGGTGATGTCCGTCTCGCCGTCGGACACCTCTGCGCGCAGGCGGAGCCCATCGTCCGTCTCGCTGACGCGCGTCACTCGTGCTTCGTGGAACTCCACGCCGTTCTCGGCGGCCTGTTCTCGAAGCAGGGAGAGGAACGTCCGGGCGTTGATGCCCAGCGGGAACCCCGGCACGTTCTCGAGGTGCGCGTTGCGCGCGAGGATGGACTCCCCGTGGTCGATGACGAGCGTGTCGAGGCCGGCGCGGGCGGTGAACGTCGCGGCGGTGAGTCCCGCGACACCCCCGCCGACGATGGCGACATCCGTGTCCATACGCGAACTCCCGCACGGGGGCTTACCAAGGGTACGATTCGCTCCCGTGAACCCACTGTTCCCGAGGACTTTCGAAATGGTGTTCCAGCCGTCGTAATCACACCGTCAACAGTTCCCTAGCGGCGGAACCCTTAGGAAGCGACCACCCTATTCGAAGCCGTGGACGCAGTCGAGGTCACCACCGTCGTCTATCTACCGCGCGAGGAGGTGTACGAGTTCCTCCTGAGCTTCCCGAACTACGCCAAGTACTCGAAGCACCTCGAGGACGTGGACGTCTTCGGTGATGGCTCGCCGGGCACCGAGTACGCGCTCCACTTCACGTGGTGGAAGCTCAGCTACACCGCACGCTCGGAGGTGACGGCCGTCGACCCGCCCGAGCGCATCGACTGGCGGCTGACGAAGGACTTGGACGCGACCGGCTACTGGCTCGTCGAGTCCGTCGATCCGCCGGAGGGCCGCGACGTGGCGACGCGGGTGACGATGCGCGTCGAGTACCACCCGGAGTCGGCGAACAAGGGGGCCATCGACCTGCCGCGGCTGGTGTCGTGGGACTGGCTGTTCGAGAAACTCGAACCCAAGGTCCACGAGGAGGCCGAACGAGTCGTTCGGCGAATCGTGCGCGACCTCGAAGGAGAGAGCCGCGCGGTCGAACTGGAGATAGAAGCGTTCTGACCGTTACTGCTGTTCGTAGTCGCCGCCGTAGCGCATCAGGAAGTACGCCAGCCCGAGCGTCGAGATCATCCCGATGAACGACGCGATACCGAGCGTCTTGGCGCTGTCCGGGATGGCCGGCGGTCCGCCACCACCACCCCCACCGCCGCCCGCGTCGGCGCTGACCGTGATGGTGGCCTCCATCCCGGCGCCGACGTGCGGCTGGCAGAAGTAGGCGTACTCGCCTTCGGTCTCGAACGTGTGACTGTGCTCGTGGCCCGTATCGTACGTCGTGTCGGCACCGCCCTCGGTGCCTTCCCAGTTGGCACCCTCGGGCTGCGAGTCGACGACGATGTTGTGGAAGTCGGACTCCCAGACGAAGTTGACCGTCGTTCCGGGAGCGATCTCCAGGTCCGCAGGCTCGAAGGTGAGGTTGCCACCGGGGCCGACAGCGACTTCTTCGGTGGGGCCGCCCGACGAGCCGCCGGAGTCCGTCTCGTTACCCTCCTGGCCCGCGGCGGTCCCGGCCGCGGCCGTCGCGGCCGCCGTGCCGGTGGCCGCCCGAAGGAAGCCACGCCGACTGACCGACGATGTGTCGTCCGCACTCATGATTCGGTGTTGGGAGCACCCGCCCCTGAAGGTTCCGCTTTGCCGGCCGCGCTACAGCGAGTAGTCGAACGTGCCGGTCTCGGTTTCGAGGAACGCCACCAGGAGGTCGAGACACGCCTGCACGTCGGCGTGGTGGACGCTCTCGGTCGGCGTGTGGAGATACCGCGTCGGGAAGGAGATGGCCCCGGCGGGCTTCGCGCCGCCCGCAAACTGGATGCCGGCGGTGTCGGTCCCTCCAGAGGGAAGAATCTCGGGCTGGTGGGTGATGTCGCGCTCGTCGGCGACCCGCCGGAGCCGGCGGGTCACCTTCGGGTTCGTGATGGCTGAGGAGTCCTTCAGTTTGATGCCGGCGCCCTCGCCGAGCGTCGTGACGTACTCGCCGGCTTTGAACCCAGGCACGTCGTTGGCGACGGTCGTGTCGATTCCGAGCGCGAGGTCGGCGTCGACGTCGACACCCAGCGCCTTCGCCCCTCGGAGCCCGACCTCCTCCTGCACCGTGGCGGCGAAGTGGATGGTCACCTCGGGGTCGGTGATGGCTCGTGCAGCCTCGACGAGTGCGAACACCGACACGCGGTTGTCTATCGACTTCCCGTTGATGTGCTCGCCCAGCAGTTCGGTCCGCTGGCGCGTCGTCACGAGGTCGCCGACCGACACCTGCTCGGCGACGGTCTCGGCGTCGAGCCCGAGGTCGACGTGGACGTCCTCGACCTCGGCTTTCTTCTCCAGGTCCTCCTCATCCATCGTGTGGGGTGGGGGGCTCCCGATGACGCCCGGCAGGTCCCCATCCTCGGTGTGGACGGTGACTCGCTGGGCTTTCAGGATGCGTGGGTCCCAGCCGCCGAGCGCGTCGAGTTGCAGAAACCCCTCGTCGGTGACGTGTCTGACCATGAATCCGATCTCGTCCATGTGCGCAGCGACGATGACCGAGTAGTCCGTCTCGCCCCCGATGGTGCCGACGACGTTCCCCATTCCGTCGGTGTGTAGCGAGTCGACCTCCGGTTCGAGTTCCCGGCGGACGATATCCCGGATGCGGTCCTCGTAGCCCGGGACACCGCTCGTCTCTGTCAGCTCTACGAGGAGGTCGTAATCGAACTCGAGGTCCGCTATGTCCATGTTCGCGTTCCGGGAGCCGCGGATATAAGCGATGGCGGTCGCGGACCCAGGAGAACTAGACGTTCCGGTCCACGACGTACCGCGTGAACTCGGCCAGTTGCTCGGCGTTCTCCGCGTGGATGTCGGCCGTGTCGAGGTGATCGCGGGCGGTCGCCGCCAGTTCGAGTGCCGTCTCGCGGGCGTACGCGACGGAGCCAGCTTCGCGCATGATGTCGATGGCTTCCAGCACCTCCTCGTCCGTGTTCTCGTCGCTCCAGAGGATGGCTTCCAGGCGGGCGACGTCCTCGGCGGGCGCGTGGTCGGCGGCGTGGATGGCCATGAGCGTCTTCTTCCCCTCCCGGATGTCGTTGCCCATCCCCTTGCCGAACGCGCCGCCGTGGTCGGCCGCGTGCTCGACGTCGAGGATGTCGTCGGCGATCTGGAACGCGATGGACATGTGTTCGGCGTAGTCGGCGACCGCGCGCTCCTCGCTCCGGCTGTCGGTGATGATGGCTGCGAGCCGCGCGACGATGCGCCCGAGACAGCCGGTCTTGCAGGCACACATCTCGAGGTAGCGCGTCTCGTCGACGCGAATCTCGGGCTCGTTGTGCCAGTAGATGTCCATTCCCTGCCCGAGATGCGTGCGATTCAGTTCGTGCATCAGCATCTCGTAGGCCGCCAGACGGGTCTCCGCGTCGAGGTCGCCGGGGTTGCGGGTGATGACCTTCAGCGGCAGGAAGTACATCGCGTTGCCCGCGTTGAGCGCCACGTCGACGCCGTGGTCGTGGTGCAAGGCAGGGTCGCCGCGACGCATCGTCGCGCCGTCTTCCACGTCGTCGACGATGATGGTGCCGTTGTGGAGGATCTCGGGGATGCAGGCGTAGGGGAGGTACTCGTGGGGGTCCTCGCCGAACCCCTCGATAAGGAGGAGACAGACGATGGCGCGCCACCGCTTGCCGCCGCGGTCGAGCAGTTCCCAGATGGGGTCCGAGAGCGCGTGCTGGACCGAGACCGGGTCGTAGGCGTACGAGGGCTCACCGAAGAAGTCGGCGAGGTAGGCGTCGTCGATCTCGCGGGGAAGCAGGTCGGCGATGGCGTCATCGACGACGGGCCGCCACTGCTCGAGTACCTCGCGCATGTTCCGTGCGTGGCCGGGGGGGAGTAAAACGCTTGCGAGGAACGGGTGGCTCGACCGACGGGAGAGCCACCAGTTTGCGAACGGGGAGGAACGAAGTGAGCGACACGCGAGCAGCGTGGCTCGACCACAGAGAGTGACAAATAGCGAACGGGGACCGGAGGGACCCGTGAGCAGCGCGGCCAAACCCCTTCGGCGCAAATATTACGAAACCACTATCCCAGCGGCGGACGCCCCACGCACATGCGCTGGATCGGCGATACCTTCACCTCCGACGTCGGCTGGAGTCACCTCGAGACGCTCGTAGACATCGGCGACCGAATGGCCGGGTCTGCGGGCGAGCGGGCGGCCGCAGAAGCGACCCGCGACGCACTCGCCGACTACACCGACGAGGCGTGGCTCGACGAGTTCGAGATCCAGGGGTGGACGCGCGGCTCCTCGGCAGTCGAGTTCGACGGCGAGTCGCTGGAGAGCATCGCGCTCCCCCGCTCGCCGTCGGGTGACGTGACTGCCGAGTTCGCCGACCTCGGGTACGGCCTCCCGATCGACTTCGAGGAGACTGACGTCGAGGGGAAGGTCGTGATGTGTGCCTCGAACGTCCCCAGCTGGTACGACCGGTTCGTCCACCGACGCGAGAAGTACTATCACGCGGTCGAGGGCGGTGCGGCGGCGTTCGTGTTCCGGAACCACGTCGAGGGCTGTCTCGCCCCGACCGGGAGCGTCGGCACCGAGGCGCGGCCAATCGGTGAGATTCCGGCGGTCGGCGTCTCGAAGGAGGTGGGCGCGCGACTCGGCCGCGTCCCCGACGGCACGGAGGTGAGCGTCCGCGTCGACGCGGACGTCCACGACGCGACGTCACAGAACGTCCACGCGACGCTCGGCCCGGACACCGACACGCGCGTCCTCGTCACCTCGCACGTCGACGCGCACGACATCGCCGAGGGGGCGATGGACAACGGCGCGGGCACCGCGATGGTGGTCGAACTGGCCCGCGCGCTCGCCGCGAGAGCGGACGAACTCGAGACGGGCGTGGAGTTCGTCGCGTTCGGTGCCGAAGAGGTCGGCCTGGAGGGGTCAGCGTATCTCGCTGACGCGGTCGACCCCGAGACCGTAAAGGTCGTCGTCAACAACGACGGCGTCGTCCGGGGGCGCGACCTCGCGGCCTACACCCACGGCTTCCCCGAGCTCCGGGCCGCCGTCGAGCGGGTCGCCGACCGACTCGACCAGCCCGTCTCGGTGAACCCGAACCACGGCCCGCACAGCGACCACTGGTCGTTCGTGGCGGGCGGGGTCCCCGGGTATCAGGTCCACGCCGAGACGGGTGACGAGGGGCGTGGCTGGGGCCACACCCGGGCGGACACGCTCGACAAACTGGAGAAGCGGAACCTCCGCGAGTCGGCCATCGTCCTCACCGAACTGGTCGTCGACCTCGCGCGCGAGTCGGTCGCCATCGACCACCGTGACCCCGACGCCATCGCTCGCGAACTTGAACAGCAAGACCTCGCCGCGGGGATGAAAGTCACCGGTGACTGGCCGTTCGACGACTGAACGTCAGTCGATCGCGACGGTGCCGTCGCTGGACACGACGACCTGCCAGCCCGCCGTCTCGAAGTTGAGCCGCCACGACGCCCCCGTCCGTTGCGTGTGGCGGTAGAGCGTCTCGAGCGCGTCCCCGTCGATCGCGTCGTAGAGGTCCTCGTCGAGTTCGGTCACGTCGACGCCCTCGGCCCTCGCCACCGCCTCCGCGACGTGCGTGCTGAGCGGTTCGGTCCCGTCTGCCGTCACGTGTACTTCGTAGTCGTCCCCGAACTCGGCCGATGTCTGAGTCACCTCTGCCATACGCCGTGACATTGTCTCCAAGTGATATGAACGTTCGTCAGACGGACGGCAGACGCACGCGTCGGTCGGTCACGAGCGATGGAGAAGACGGCAGCCGGCTTAGACGATGCCGTTCCAGACCGGGGCGATGATGAAGAACAGCGTCTGGTACGAGATGTACAGCAGTGCGAGCACCGACGCGGCGATTGCGCCCTTGGGGCGGTCGAGGTCGACGCCGCGGCGGACCTCCACCTGCCGGGACTCGAACTCGAAGAGGTCGGTGACGAACACGCCGAGGAACAGCGCGGCGAACACCAGCCCACCGTGCTGGTGGACCGTCAGGTAGTAGAACGAGCCGACGACGAGCAGGAAGTTGGTGCCGACGCGCAGTGGGTGGCGCGTGAGGTTCTTCCAGTCGCCGCTCTCTGCCTGCTGTTGGTGCTGTCGGAACTCGAGGACCCGCGCGAACATGTTGACCAGCAGCAGGGCCAACAGGACGTACGCGATGTACGGGGCGAGGATCGCGTCGATGGGGCCGAACAGCGACACGAAGGGTTCCATACTCGTCACTCTGCACCTAACCCATTAAGAGCTTTCCAATTCAGGTGCCGACTCGCCGCGGTCACCCGAACACGTCGTAGCTCTCGGGGACGACGGCGACCGGAAGCGAGCCGTCGCGGTCGATCCGAACCGTCTCCCCGTGCGCGACCGTTCCCGTCGCCCGGTCGTCCGCGAGCAGTTCGACGGGCGTCTCGTCCCGCTCGACGGCGAGTTCGAGCCCGTCCATCGGCACGACCCAGCTGTCCTGGTCCGTCGCGAACGGCGAGACGGGGACGACGGTGAGCACCCTCGCCGCAGGGTGTGTTACCGGCGCGTCGCACGCGCGCGCGTACCCCTGTGAACCGGCGGGGGTGGCGACGAGCACGCCGTCGGCGCGGAACCGGTCGACGAGTTCGCCGTGGCTCCGAACCGTGTACTCCGAGATGCGCGCCGGCTCGGCAGTCACGAGCATCACGTCCTGCAGCGCGCGAGCCGACCCGATCGCGGACTGCACATCGAGCACCGGATAGTCGACGGGTTCGAACGCGCCATTCACGAGTCGGTCGACGGCCGGTTCGACGGCCATCCCGGGCACCGACCGGACGGCACGCCCGGCCTCGACGGGGAGCGTCGGGGCGGTGATACCCGCACGGACCACGTCGAGGAGGGCGGCCTCGCCGATAGCGACCACGAGCGACGGATCCGTCTCGGCGACCGTCCGGGCGTCGCCGACGGCGGGGCGCCCGCCGACCGCCTCGATGGCCTCGACCACGGCGGGGTGGTCACCGACCACGCCGACCGCCCTGCCCTCCGTTGGTCCGCTCATCATCGGTATCTCGCTCCCCCCCGGCAAAAGGGTGCGGGGTACGCGCTGCTCCGCCTGTGTGTGAGCACGAAGGAGAAGGGGGGTTACTCGGGGATTTCGGGCTCGCCGCGGTACGCCTCGGTCGCCTTCTTGTACGCCGGGATGAGCACCCAGAAGGTGATGGCGCCGAGGATGGCGAACCAGAAGAACGCGTCCTTCAGCACGAGGCCGAGCTGGTCGTACATGGTCCCCGAGGCCGTGGTCGCACCGGTGAGCTGTGCGCCCTCGAACGACGGCGTGTTGTACCAGCCGGCGAGGGTCATCCACGCGAGCCCCGCGGTGACGAGGATGCCGAGTCCCTTCGCGAATTCGTCAGCCATTACGCGAAAGTTAGTCAGCGCCATCTTTAGGCTTTCCCATTCCCTGAGCGCGGAAGCGAGTGGAGAAGGCGTAGGTCGCCGCCCCGAGTGCGATGCTTCCGAGCCCCAACAGCGCGAGCAGGACGTTCACGTCGTCGGGCGACGCCGTCGCCCGCTGTGTCGCCACGTCGAGGAGGATGAAGCCTGCGACGACGGCCACGACGGCGAACAGCGTCGAGAACACGGTGACGGCCTTGTACGCCTCGAGGGGGATCTCGACGTCGCGGCCGCTCGGGCCGTCGTCGGGCGACTCGGACGCCGGGGGCTCATCGTCGGACATCACGTACCAGAAGGGTCGCGGGGAACGTAAAACGCGCTACTTCGACGCTACTTCGGCGGCCGGAGCCGGTAGTAGCGACGGTTGAGCTCGAACATGTACCCCTCCCGCATCGACTTGAACACGGCGTAGCTGATGAAGCCCGCCACGAACGGGAGCAGGAACGTCAGGTCGAACAGCAGGTTCGAGTCCATCGGCAGCAGGTTCTTGACCGAGAGCGCGCTGATGGTGACCGCGAACACGACGCCGAAGACGCCGACCGCGGCCCAGAACGGCTGCTCGACGGGGCGACGCGCCGACCCCTTGTTGAGGAACGGCACGATGGCGATGAACCCGACGACGACCAGGTTCGCCAGCACACCGTACGTCCGGTCTGCGAGCAGCTTCTGACCGCCGAGCAGGCTCAGATCGGGGTTCAGCGGCCCGAGCTTGAGCAGGCCGAACGACCAGTAGAGATACCAGTCGGGCAGGATGATCGCGGGCGTGGACGACGGGTTCGCCGGCGCGCCGATGTGCGGCGGCAGTGCCGCCGCCAGGAAGATGATCATTCCGGTGAAGAAGCTCGTCAAGGCGAGGTTCCGAATCATCTCGTGGGGCCACGCCGGGAACGCGAGCACGTCGCGCTCGACGTAGTCGGACTCCATTCGGAGGTCCTGGTCCTCACGCCGGGAGCGCTCGAAGTACTCGTAAGTCAGCCGGGCGAGCCCCTCGGTGCGCTCCTTCCGCTCGAGCCACGTCGGGGTCTCGTCGTCCGGCGGAACGATACCGGTTCCGTCCGCCGCGATCTCCTTGTCCTCGTTGGGGTTGGTGTTGTCGCTCATGGTATCAGTGCGGTTCCGCGATGCCCTGCATCCAGACGATGCCGATGTGGATCGCGATGAGAGCGGTCGTGATGAACGGCAGGAAGAACACGTGCAGGATGTACATCCGCTGCAGCGTGGCCTGACTCAGCGTGAACCCGCCGAACAACAGCTGTGCGACCCACTCGCCTGCCAGGGGTATCGAGAGGCTCATCTCGACGCCGATCTGGCCGGCCCAGAACGCGAGCTGGTCCCAGGGGAGCAGGTAGCCGGTGTACCCGAACACCATCGTCAGCGAGATGAGGATGATGCCGAGAATCCAGTTGAGTTCGCGGGGCTCCTTGTACGCGCCCGTGAAGTAGACACGGAGCATGTGGAGGAACACCGCCGCGACCATCACCTGAGCGGACCAGCGGTGGAGGCTCCGAAGGAAGAAGCCGAACCGGAGGTCCGTCATGATGAACGTGATGGAGTTGTACGCGGTCGAGGGGTCACCCGTGGTAGCGGGCGAGTAGTAGAAGCCGAGGAGCGCACCCGATATCGCCGCCACGACGTACGCGATGGTACTGAAGCTGCCGAGCGCGTAGAGGGGGTACCAGTACCAGAACTTGTTGTCGAGGTTGTACTGTTCGGTGTGGCTCTTCGGCATCTGCATGTTGACCTTGTAGTAGAGGTCCTCGAGGATCTCGAGGTAGTCAACGATGCGCAGCCGCTTGTCCAGATACATCAGGACCGTGAGGTAGGTAGTCTCGACGGGCGTGAGGTCCCGCTCCTTCATCCACCCCTCGTGGTCGTGGTCGTCTTTGCGTTCGAGGCTCATTCGTTCCCCTCGTTGGTTGGTATACGGTCTCGCATGTGGTTATTCCTCCGGTCGCGGCAGGGCGACGAACGACTTCGAGACGGGGCTAAAGGGGTCGTACACCGACTGGTGACACTGACAGTACACCATGTCCTCCGCACCGAAGTTCGCGGAGCCGGCGAGCGACTTGAAGCCAGGCACACAGCAGAAGTGCGTGCACTTGTTCAGCCACGCGATGAAGCCGTCTTGCGTCGCGGCGTTGATGAACTCGTTCTCCTGGGCGAGCTGCTCGATGCGCGGCGAGCGGAGCACCTGGACCGGCATCGTGCTCTGCGGCTCGACGTCGACCGAGCGCCACGTGCCGATGGCCGGTTTGCCGAGGCCCGACTTTCCGATGCCGTTGCCCCACTCCTCGTAGTCGTCGAACATGTCGACGGTGAGCTTGTCACCGGCGCTCAGGTCCGACATCCACTCGTAGGTGTTGCCCGCGCCCGAGGCGACCCGGAAGAAGTTGTCCTGGTCCTCGGAGGGTTGGACGCCGGGGTACGTCTGAACGCCGCAGTACTGGAACCACTCGGAGGAGTAGGTGACGCCGCCGAGTTCCGTCTCGGCGACCTGGATGGTTCGGCCACCCTCGGAGATTTCCTTCACCTCGGGCCAGATGCCCTTCAGCTCACCGTTCTCGATGGTGAGCGGGATGATGGGCATCCCGCGCGGTGCGGGGCCGTCGATGTTTTCGATCCCCATGAACGTGGTGATACCTCCACCAGCCCCGGACGGGGAGGTCGCGGTGCCGATGGCGGCGGCCGCGCCCGTCCCGACGCTGGCGAGCGTCGCGGAGCCGACGACGCCCTTCACGAAGCGTCGACGGCCGGATTCGGTCGGATATTTGTCTTCGTCGAGTGGCATTATTTCTTGTAGTAGGGGTAGACGGCGCGCTTGACGTTCTCCCACGCGTTGCCGAACGAGTCGGTGCCGTCGACGTCCTCTTCCTTGATGTAGAGGTCCTCCCACTTGCGCCGACGCTTCTTGACGATCATCACGTCGGGGAGGAACTCCTTGCGGTACAGCAGCATGATGAACGCCAGGTCGAGGAAGATGACGGCGAGCAGGCCACCGAGGAACATGTTCCCGAACTCGGAGAAGCCCCAGCCGACCGTCAGCCCGTAGGTGAACAGGCCGACAAAGACGACCTCGAGCACCGTCAGCAGGACGATGCCGATGGCCGCTGCCGTCGACTCACGAGCCGGCTCGTAGCGGTGGATGTCGCCGTAGGTGTTGTTCCCGCTCATCGGTTCCCTCCGCTGGCGTGTGGCGATTCACCGTACTTCAGGACGAAGAAGGTGAAGATGACCGAGACGACGATGGCGAGGATGGTCGCGATGCCGACGAAGTGCGCCTGAATGGGCACCCCCATGTGCTCGGGGTCGACCTCGCCGCCACCACCGCCGCTGGACGGCGGCTGGCCCGTCTCGTTGACGACGACGGTGCCGACCATGCCGGCCTGTCGGTGGGGCGTACAGTAGTACGTGTACTCGCCCATCGTGTCGAACGTGTGCTCGTACTCGTGGCCGGTGTCGTACAGCTGGCCGTCACCGCCCTCGGTGCCTTCCCAGCTCGCGCCCTCGGGGACGGAGTCCGCGACGACGTTGTGGCCGTCGGACTCCCAGACCCACTTGACGGTCCCGCCCTGCTGTACGTACACCGTGGCGGGTTCGTACACCAGACTGCCGCCGGGACCGACCGCGACCTCTTTCGTCGATTGGGCTGCTGCGGTCCCGGACGCGCCCACGGCCCCGGCCAAGGCCGTCGCGCCGCCCGCGGTCCGCAGGAAGTCCCGTCTGTTCATAGACGTTCGCCACTCAGGCCTGTCCGCGTATAAATTCACCGAAGCCCCCCGGCTGCCGGGGTTTTTCCTCCAATATTGCCGCCGCGATTTTCCACCGCTCAGGCCGTCGACTCGCCGTCTTCGTCGCCACCTGACAGCTCGGGACTCTCCCGGGCGCTGTCGGGGAGGAACGACGGCCGTTCGCCGTCCTCCAGTCCGACCGCCCGCAACCGGTTCCGGTACTCCTCGGCGCGGAACTTGTCGGAGAGCCGGGCGTTCGCCACCGTGAAGAACAGCAGGAGGCCGATGAACAGGAACCCGAGCCCCGCCACGCCGGAGATGACCGAGAGGTCGGTGAACACCGCCGCGCCCAGCAGGACGAGCCCCGCGAGCACCTGTGCCCCGGCGATGATCTGTATCATGAGGTTACCGAACTCGCCGGAGCCCTCGGGAACGTCCATCGGTTTCGGGAGGAGGTCGCCCTCGGGCATCGGTGGGACGTCGTAGTCGTCCATCGAACACAGCGCGACGGTCGGTTTTACGTCGCGGAGGACGGTACCCTCCCCCTCGATGCTCCCGTCGGGGTAGACGACGGCGTACCCCTCGTCGGAGTACGCCACGACGCGCTCGGGGTTCGAGAGTCGCTCGACGCGCGCGAACACGTCCCGCTGGAGCACGCGGTTCTTGAGGTCCGCCTCCACGCGGTCGAGGAGTTTCTCGCCCGTAATCCACGTCTCGGGGTCGAACACGGCCTCCCACTCCTCGACGGTCATCTGCTCCATCTCCCGCGGGCCGAAGTTCTCGAAGTCGTACTTCGCTTCGACCTGTGCCCGCAGCTCCTCGGTCGTGAGTTCGCGGTCCTCTGGGGATGCCGCGTCGGGGTCCGTCCCCGTCTCCGCGGCAGGTTCAGACGACTGCTCCTCGGCCACCTCGGGCTCGTCGGAGCGGGAGTCAGACATCGCATAGACGTTCGACTGCGGGCGGTAAACAGTTTCCGGCATTCGACTCTCGTGCCGACTTCGGCACCCCTAAACGCGCCCCGTACCTACCGCGTGACAATGGTCGCCGACGCGGTCGTCGCTGGCGTGGTCGCGCTCGCGGTGACGGTGAGTCTGCCCTGTTTCCTCTACGGCGCGTGGATCATGCTCGACAACGACCCCATCACGTGGGGCATCCTGACCTGGCACCTCAAGTACATCGCGACGGGGCTGACCCTGACAACGGTCCCACTGGTGTTCTGGATGGCACCCCGGCTGTTCGGCTACTGGGGCTACACCGCGCAGTTCGGCGGCTACGCCGTCATCCACGCCTTCCTCGGGCTCACGGCGTACGCCTTCCTCGTGTTCGGCTTCACGGGGATCGTCCGCATCCTCCGCGCGAAGTGGGAACACGACCTGTATCACGACTACGACGAGGACATCCTGCTCGACGAAATCGGCGGGGACCGGATGAGCCACTGGCGCGCTCGCCTTCGTGTGGGCGTGTTCGGCTACACGCTCTTCTGGATTCTCGCGTGGCTCACCGGCCTGTCGCGGTTCGTCGTCCGGTACGTACTCGCGTCGTAACTCGTCGTGGCTCGGCGTCCCTCGACTACCACGCCTCGCCGCTGGCGAGGTCGACCTCCGAATCGAGCTTCGACGAGGGACAGATGTCTTCGAGGACGCACTCGTCGCAGTCCGGGTTCCTGGCGTCACACACCGCACGGCCGTGGCTGATGAGCAGGTGGGTGAACTCCTTCCAGTCGTCTTCGGGGACCAGCCCCAGCAAGTCCTGTTCGATCTTCTCTGGCGATTCCTCCTCGGTGATTCCCAGTCGGCGTGTGAGCCGCTGGACGTGCGTGTCGACGACGATGCCCTCGGTCAAATCGTGGCCGTGCTGGAGGACGACGTTCGCGGTCTTGCGGCCCACGCCCTGCAAGTCGGTGAGGTCGCTCATCGTGTCCGGCACCTCACCGCCGTGTTCCTCGACGAGGATGCGGCCCGTCTCTTTCAGGTAGCCCGCCTTGCTGTTGTGGTACGTGATGCTCCCGATGTCCTCGGAGAGTTCCGCCTCGTCGGCGTTCGCGTAGTCCTCGGCCGTCCGGTACTTCTCGAACAGCGTCTCCGTCGTCTTGTTCACGCGCTCGTCGGTACACTGCGCCGACAGCATCACGGCGACGAGCAGTTCGAGGCGGTTCGAGAAGTGCAGCGAGATGGTCGGGTCGGGATACTCCTCGTACAGTCGGTCGACGACTTCGAGCGTCTGTTCGGCCCGCGAATCGAGCGGCGTGCCCATACCGGGAGCGCGGACGGTGACGACTTGGGGCTATCGCTGTTCGGCGAGCAGTTCGACGTGCCGAACTCGCCGGAACGTTCAGGTCACCGGGCACGGCCGTGAACGTATGTACCGACCGAACCTCACCGCGTGGGTGCCGCGCTACGGGACGGTCCGCTCGTTCGTCCTCGTCGCCCTGCTGGCTATCGTCGTGTGGCGCGCGGAGGCCCCGCTCCGTGAGACGGTCGCGACGGCTCTCAGTGTCGGCGAGTCGACGGCGTGGACCGGGACGCTCGTCGCGTTGAGTCTCCTCGCCGTCGTCGTCTTCGCCGTCGAGTACCGCCGCCAGACCAGGCGAACGCCGGCGTTCTTTACCCCGGACGTCCGGGCGAAGTTCTACGAGCAGCGGGTGCCGCCACGGGCGCTATTCGCGGCGTACGTCCTGCTACTCGTCGCGGGCAGCTACGTCGCGCTGTTCGCCCGCGAGGTGTTCTTCACCCGACTCGACAACGCCCTGCTCGTGGTTCGCCGACTCGTGACGACGGGCGACCCCGGCGCGTTCTCGCTGTCGGCACTCGGCTACGGCGTGCTGTTCGTGGTAGGTGCCCTGGCCTTTGCGCACGCCACCGACCGGGTGCTCGTCGCTGGGTGGCGCAAGCTCATCGCGACGCAGGACTGAAAGGGGGGGACGTGGGGTGGAACGGCGTTACTGCTGGTCGCTGGGGCCGAACGCGACGTCGTCGACCTTCAGCGTCGCGTCGGTGCGGTCGGTCGCGGACTCACGAGTCAGCGTGAAGCGGACCTCGGCGTCCGTCGCGTCGACCAGTGCGCGGAACGTGTCGTTGTACGCCTGGTAGGACCCGGCCTCGATGTCGATGACGTCGCGGTCGACGACCTCACCGACGGCGTTCTTCCAGAGGATGACGCCCTGGGCGGTCGTCGCGTTCGTCGAGTCCGTGGCCGCACCCGTCGAGTGCT
This sequence comes from Halorarius litoreus, assembly GCF_024362405.1. GTDB lineage: Archaea > Halobacteriota > Halobacteria > Halobacteriales > Haloarculaceae > Halorarius > Halorarius litoreus. Next base: position 3,951,570 of record NZ_CP101454.1, read on the forward strand.
TCGCGGTGAACTCGAACTCGTACTCGTAGCCACCGACGACGGCGTCCTCGGTCTCCTCCGAGACGTTCTGTGCGATGGTCGACCCCGTCTCCGAGCCGCGGAGGTTGAACAGCACCGCACGCTGACCTTCGGCGGCGTCCTCGGTCGCGCTCGGGTCACCCGCCAGCACGCGCCAGTCGGCGGGGTCCCCGTCCTCGAACGACTCGAAGCCAGGGTTCTCGACGTAGTTCGAGACCGGTGCAGCAGCCACCGGCATCGCGAGGAGCGACACCGCAGCGACGGCGAGCAACAACGTCTTCCAGTCTATCGATTTCATGTCGACAGCGAGAGGCGCAGCGGGAGACAGAATAGGAACGCTGGCTAGAATATCCGAGGGTTAAATACAGCAATTCGAGTGCGAATAGAGGGCGAGGGGCGAGTGACAGCCCGGTTACAGGCCGAGTTCGCGGCCGATGACGAGGTGCTGAATCTCGCTGGTCCCCTCGCCGATCTCCATGAGTTTGGCGTCGCGGTAGAACCGCTGTGGCGAGAAGTCCTCGGTGTAGCCGTAGCCACCGTGGACCTGCACGGCGTCCTCGGCGACTTCGCGGCTCACTTCCGAGGCGTCGAGTTTCGCGAGCGAGGAGATGCGAGTGACGTCCTCGCCGTCGTCGTACATCGTCGCGGACTTGTGCGTCAGGAGTCGGGCCCGCTCGATCTTCCGGTCCATGTCGACGATCTTGTTCCGGATGGCGTCGAACTTCGAGATGGGCTGGCCGAACTGCTCGCGCTCCTTCGAGTAGTGGCGGGCCGCCTCGAACGCGCCCTGTGCGAGGCCGGTCGAGAGCGCCGCAATCGAGATGCGGCCGCCGTTGAGCGTCTTCTTCGTCTGCTCCCAGCCCTCACCTTCCTCGCCGAGGAGGCGGTCCTCGGGGACGCGAACGTCGTCGAACTGGATCTCACACGTGGGCGAGGCGTTCAGCCCCATCTTGTCCCACACCGTCGTCACCTCGAAGCCGTCGTCCTCCTCGGGGTCGACGATGAACGTGGAGATGCCGCCGTAGCCCGCACCGGGCTCGGTGACGGCCTTCACGAGGACGCTCCCGGCGACGTTCGCGTTCGTGATGAACTGCTTTGTCCCGTTGATGACCCACTCGTCGCCGTCTTTCTCGGCTGTGGTGTCCATATCCGAGGCGTCGGAACCGGAGCCGGGCTCGGTGAGCGCCCACGAGCCGAGATACTCGCCGGAAGCGAGGGGCTTTGCCCACCGCTCCTTCTGCGCTTCGGTGCCGAACTTCACGATGGGCATCGTCGCCAGCGAGGTGTGAGCGACGTACGAGAGGCCGATGGAGCCCGAAACGCGCCCGAGTTCCTCGGCGACGAGCGCGTACATCAGGTAGTCGCCACCAGCCCCACCGTACTCCTCGGGGACGGGCACACCCATGAGGTCGAGTTTCGCCAACTCGTCGAACACCTCCTGGGGGAACCGGTGTTCGTCCTCGATCTCCTGTGCGATGGGCTCGATCTCCTCGTCACAGAAGTCACGAACGGTGTCCCGGATCATCCGGTGCTCGTTCGGGAGGTTGAAATCCATACCCTAAACTTCGGCCAAACGGCGATAAATCCACCGGGACCCGCGTTCAAACTACTCGGGGAGCGGCTCGCTGACCCGTTCGTCGGGCTGTGCTTCGCAGTCGATTTCGAAGCGGGCGCCGCCGCTGTCTCTCTCGGTGATGGTGATAGTCCAGCCGTGGGCGTCCGCGATGCTCCGGACGATAGAGAGCCCGAGGCCAGTCCCCCCCGGCTCCGTCGTGTAGCCGTGTTCGAGCACCTGCTCGCGTTCCGCTTCCGAGATACCCGGGCCGTCGTCCGCCACGTAGAACCCGACGCGACCCGCCCCGAGCGGGCCGACCGTGATGGTGACGCTGGAATCGTCGTCCCCGGGCTCTCCCGTGGAACCGTGTTCCACGCTGTCGTCGGGACGGCTCCTGCCGTCCCGACTGCTTGTCGAGCCGTGCTCGACACTGTCACCGGAGCGCCCAGCGCTCCGGTTGCTCGTGGAACCGTGTTCCACGCTGTTCCGAAACAGGTTCTCGAACAGCGCCTGAAGCCGCTCCGTGTCGGCCTCGACCGTCTGGTCGCCCGCCACGACGAGCGCCGCGTCCGACGCGTCGACGACGCCCCACGCCTTCCGTGCCACCGCCCCCACGTCGACGGCCGTGGTCTCCCCGACGGACTGGCCCTGCCGGGCGAGTTCGAGCAGCCCGTCGATGAGTTCGCCCATGCGCCGGACGCCGTTGTTCGCCAGTTCGAGGTGCGCGAGGTCGCCCGTCTGTTCGGTGAGCCCGATCGCTCCCGAGATGACCGAAAGCGGGTTCCGGAGGTCGTGGCTCACGATGCTGGCGAACTCCTCGAGTTGCTCGTTCTGTCGAGCGAGTTGTTCGATCTCGCGGGCCTTCTGGTCTCGGAGCAGCACCGACTGGTTGCGGGCGTTCAGCAGGCTCTGGAGTCTGATGGCGAACTCGGCAGGCGTCGCCGGAATGACGATTATCTCGTCGACGAGTTCGCGGACCCCCGCGTCGAGATACGGCCGATTCCCCTCCCGGACCACGAGCAGGTAGGGAAGGAACACCGGGGCTGCGTCCGCCTTGCGTCCGGCGAGCGTGTCGCGATAGGCGGCGAACGCGGCGGCATCGAGGATACAGATGTCGAACGTCTCGGGCAGGTCGTCGGCTTCGGGCAGGACGGTCAGGCCCTCGCCGAGCCACTTGGCGAACAGCTCCCGGTTGCGCTTACGGAGCAGTAGCAGGACCTCGGTGTCGTCATCGAACTCGACACTGAACGAATCGGTGGACGTCACGGCTGTCAGTCGTCTTTCTCCGTGAGCATCTCCACGACACCCGGCGACCCCCAGAGGACCCCCCGGAGCTCGCTGAGTCGGTCGCCGACCGTCACGCCATCCGACGTGATGGAGAACGCGTGGAGTGCACTCTCGCACGGCGTCGCGCGTTTCTTCAGCACGCCGATGGCTCGATTGAGGGCGCCCTCGTACTCGTAGTAGGTGACGAAGACGATGTTGTCCGCGAGATAGCTGGCTTTGTGCTCCGACGCCCGGAACGTGCCGGTGATGGAGTGGACCTCCGCGGTGAGGATGGGCGTCACGCCCTGGTTCCGCATGTACGAGACGAGCGAGTGGAGACGGCGAATGAGGAGCTTCGTGTCACCCTCGACCGACGCGAGATACCCCTCGATTCCGTCGAGCATCACGATCTCGAACTCCTCGTCCTCGACGGCGTGGCGGACGATTCGAGCGAACTGTTCGGGGGCGTGTTCGTACGGCTCGACCCGCTGGATGTCTATCAGGCCGTCGTCGATGTACTGCCTTACCGGGATCCCGATGCTCCGCAGCCGATAGGTGAAGGTGGCTTCCGTCTCCTCGAACAGGTAGACGACCGCGCGTGTCCCGTTCGCGGCGGCCGTGGCGACGAACTGGGCGGCGATAGTCGTCTTTCCCACGCCCGTCGCCCCGCTCACCAGCGTCGAGGTACCGCGCTCGATACCACCGTACAGCATCGCGTCGAGGTTCTCGACGCCCGACGCCAACTGCACCGGCTCGAAGTCGAGTTGGAGTTTGGTCGGGACGGCGACCGAGAACACGTCGAGCCCCTCGTCGGTGAACGTCACGAAGTGCGGGCCGCGTTCGAACATCGACCCCCGGAGCTTGGTCACTTCGAGCTGGTGGTAGTCCGGGCCAAACTCCAGGTGGACGTTGCCGTCGCTGATGTACTGGAGGTCGGTGTCCGGCGTCTCCGGCCCCGCCTCGGAGGTGACCAGCACCGTGATGTCGTGTTCCTTCAGGTAGAACAGGAACGAGCGGACCTGCTCGCGGAACTGCTGCCGGTTGGGCGTGAGCGTTCGCAGTTCCGTGATGGGGTCGATGACCACGCGGTCGGGGGCGATGTCGTCGATGGCAGTGACGACGGCGTCGACGAACTCCTCGCGCTCGACTTCGGGCGCTTCGAAGATGTCGTACACCTGTTTCTCGCTGAAGAACGCCGACTTCGGGCTCAGGTCGAGGACGTGGAAGTTCGGTGCCGAGAGGTCGAACCCGAACGTCGCCGCGTCCGTCCGGAGTTCGGTCTCCTTGGTCCCGAGACTGATGAATAGGACCGTCTCACCGGCCTTCACGCCGGCATCGAGGAAGTGGAGTCCGAGGACGGTCTTCCCCACCCCGGGCGCCCCGCGGACGAGGTACGCGCGGTTCCGCAGAAACCCACCGGAGACGACTTCGTCGAGCCCTCGAATCCCTGTCGATGCCCTCCCTGGCGATCGAGGCCCCTCCGCTGGCTCTCCAATCATCGCGGCCATTAGACCGTGCGTACACATAAGTATGGTATGCAGTAGCGAAACATGACCTCGAGACGACACACCCTATGGGTTGGCCGGCGCCATCATCTCCGAGGACTACCGGCAGCTCAACTACTACCGCGACAACGCCGAAGTCGGCCTCTCCTATGGGAATCTCCCCCGCGGAGGTCCAGCTTCCGTTCGGCGTCAAGAAGTCCGGCAACGGCTACCCCTCCGCGCGTGAGGTCATCGACGCCGTCACCGAACGGACGGCGTGGACGCTCAACAACTCCAAGGACATCCAGATAGCACAGAGGCTCTCGGCCGACATCAAGACCTCCAGGGAGGAGTGAGCGGGCCGCTCACGACCCGGAGACTCGGGGCGCCTCGCCTGACCGCTGCCGGCTACCGGTCGAGATTGAGGCGATAGGTGAACTCGCGGCTCGCCCCGCAACTCGGACAGACGTGGTGGTAGACGATCTTCCGCCCGTCCGTCTCGCTCGTCCAGTTGCCGTTCTCGTCGACGTAGCCGCACGCCGTGCACTTCGTCTCCGTGGACTCGTACCGCTCTCGGAGCCGGTCGAGCGCCGACTGCCCACGCACGTTACCAAGTGCCATGACAAGCATTGACGCTGGAGCGGCTTAAACAGTCGCCCGGGTACCACTCGATTTCGCACTCGCGTGTGCGCCCGGACACCAAACCCGTTAAGACACCGCCGTCCGCACTCCCGCGTATGTTCCCACTGCAGTCCGGAGTCAACACGGCCGCCATCGACGGCGCCGGCTGGCTCGTCCTGCTCGTGAGCCTCGCGATCACGCTCGGCTGGCTCTACTACGTCGCCCGCTAGCGGAGCGTCGCGTTCTCGCGGAGCCACGCCGCGGCAGCAGCTACCGCACTCTCGTCCTCGCTCTCCAGTTTCACCCGGACGAACTCGCCGGGGTAGGAGCCGACCTTCACCTCGAACCGCTCGCGGAGTTCCTCGAACCGGTCGACTAACGCGCTCTCCGGCTCGTCGACGGCGACCGTCTCGACGTGTCGTCGGACACCTGAAAAGCGGTCGGCGATCCCCTCGAACATCGCCTTCATCTCGGCGGGAACGCCGGGCAAGACGTACACCGAGCCGACCACGCAGCCGGGGGCGACGCCCACCTCGTTGTGGAGGGGCTCGGCGCCGGCCGGAAGGTCCGCCGTCCCCGTCGCGAGGTCGTCGCGCTGATAGCCGCCGTGGTCGGTGAGCCACTCGAGCGCGTCCGCGTTCTGTTCGGTCTCGCGCCCGAACGCCGTGGCGACCGCCTCCATCGTCAGGTCGTCGTGCGTGGGACCGAGGCCGCCGGTGACGATGACGGCGTCGTACTCCGCGTGATACTCGTTGACGACACGGGCGATGTCGGCGATGCGGTCTGGGACGACCGTCGCTCGTTCGACGTGGACGCCACGCGCAGCGAGCTGGTCGCCCAGCCACGCGGCGTTCGTGTTCACCGTGTCGCCCGACAACAACTCGTCACCGACGGTGACTAGCGCGACGCGCATACCCCCCGTTCGCACCGACGCGACTTCAGGGACTCGCCCGCGGCCCGGCCATGGCTGGCGGCGTGGTCAGCGCATCCCCGGCGGCGGCCCCTTCCGATCGTCGTCCTCGATGTCCATATCGAGTCCGACCTCCTCGCGCCGGCGGCGCGTCTCGCGGATCTGTCGGAGGTAGTAGATAGCCCCAACGAGGCCCATGAGGCTCAGTCCGCCGACGAGCGCCGAGAAGATGAACAGGTCGCGCTCGAGGTAGTACCGGACCGCAATCGAGGGTGCAGTCACGTCTTCCCAGTAGACGTGAACGCGGTTGTCGATAGTCTCCGCGCCGCTCCGGGCGGGGCGAACCTGCGCGAGCAGCGGGATGCTGATGTCGGTGTCGGCCGGCAGGACCATCTCGTAGTCGCCCTCGACGAACGTCGGGGAGGAGATCTGCTTGCCGTTCTTCGCGATCGTGACGCCGAGTTCCCCCGTCTCGTTCGCGGGGAGGTGGACGACCGTCCGACGGCGCGTCTTGTTGATGAACATCGCCTGCGGGGTCTCCTCAGTCGTGCCGTTCGGATACGCGATGACCGAGACGGCGCGGCCGTCACGTTCGCGGAAGGCGACGGTCGTCCCGTTCGGGTAGTGGAACTGCACCGCCGCGAGGTCGAGCGGCTGTTCGGTGCCGAGCGCGTCGCGGGTGTACAGCTCGATGGTCGGGTCGTCGTCCTCGAAGTCGCCCGTCGTGCGGTTCGCGACCGCGTAGGTCGCCGTGTAGTTGTTCCGGTTGATCTCGATGTACGCGGAGCCGGGCTCCGCCCAGTCGTACGTCGCGTCCTTGGAGACGGCACCGGCGTCGACCGGACCGGGCCCCAGGAACGACGAACAGCCAGCGCTCGCGGTCAACAGGACGAGCCCGAACAGGGCGAGGTACTTCCTCATGGAATGACACAGAGCATCTCGGAGGGGAGATGCGGGCCGATGTCGGAGAGCAGTCCCGGCGGGTCGGTCTCGGGGGTACAGATGATGCTCTGTTCGAGCAGCCCCAGCCGCTCGACGGTGACGATGTCCTCGGCGTGCCCGGACCGGTTGACAGTCGCGCGCACTTCGGCTCTCGTGGCCGAGTTGACGTTGACGCGGCCCATCTCGGCGCGCGTCCAGTCGTACAGGCGGTCGCGCTCGGCGTCGGCGAGCGCCGCGGGCTTGCCGGCCTCGGGCTCGATGAACCGCAGGGGCATGTGCTGGACGAGGCCGAACCGCGTCCGAATCTGCGAGGGCGACCCACTCCCGAGTCCGAGTTCGTTCGCGCCGACCCGGACGGGCTCGCCCGCGTCGAGCACGAACCCGTCCTCGTCCCAGTGTTCGAGCGTGCCGACGTACGTCTCGCCGACGTCGCGGTGCGGCGTGATGGCGCCCCACTCCTCGCGGAGCACGTTCCGCGCGGCGGTGGCGTCCGCACCCTGTACCGTCACCGAGGGGAAGCCGTCGTCGCGGAGTCCGATGGTCCACTCGACGTCGAGGTCGCCGAGGTCGTTGGCGACGAGCGAGTCGAGCGAGTCGAGCGTGCGGTCGCGAGCGTCGCCCGAGACGTACACTTTGGTCGCGAGAACGACCATCAGGCCTCGGCCTGCGTCGCGAGGTTCAGCTCCTCGCGTAGCTCCTCGATGCGCTCGTCCATCGCGTCGACGAGCTGGATGTTGTCCATGGAGACGAGCTCCGACCCGCAGTTCGGACACTCGAAGCCGAAGTCCATCGCCTCTCCGAACTCGAACCGGATGGAGTCCTGTTCACAGAGATAGAATTCGTTGTCCATCTCGTACTCGCGGCGCTCTTCGAGCGCGTCGAGCAGCCGCTCCATCTCCTCTTCGAGCTTCTCGGGGATGTTGTCGTACTGGAACGTCCACAGATACGTGAGCCAGCCGGAGTCCTCGTCGCGGAGCCGGCGGTACGTCGCGAGGTCGTTCTCGTAGAGAATGAACAGCGCGCGGCGGACGTCGTTGAGTTCGAGTCCCAGGTCCTCCGCGAGCTCCTCGTCGGTCACCTCACCGTCCGGCGGCGCGGCGGCGACCGGCATCCCTGTCGGGCCGACCAGCTCGTGGAGGTACTTTTGAATGACGGGGTCCTCCAGGAGTTCCTCGTAAGCCATTACGGTAAAAACCGCGAGGAAGCCGTTTAAAGCCTCCGGGAGCGGCGTCCGAAGGTTCAAGTACGAGACCGAGGCCACACCCCCCGATGCAGTGAGGCTCGGGCGGGTCCGGTCCAGGCAGTAGCGTGGCGCTTGCGCCACGGACAGTCGAGCAGCGCGGGACTCCGTCCCGCGGGCCGCTCGCGCGGCGACGCCGCGCGAGGACGGCGAAGCCGCGAGACAGCGCGGAACGCCGGCCCGCCTCTCCCCACGTTCCGCCTGTTCGCCCTGTCGGCAGTAGCTACTCGTCCGCGCTGACGACTTTCTTCCCCGTCGCCATCGGGACCACCCGGCTCTCCGCGTCCGCCCACTCGCGGTCGAGCTCTCGTCCCTCGAACAGTCGGTCGAGGAACACCGCCAGCCCCGCCACCTCGGAGTGGGGCTGGTTCGTCACGCCGACGTTGTAGTCGGCCGTCTCGTACACGTCGAAGCTCACCTTCTCCGCGCCGACGACCACCAGCACTGGCCCGTCGGCGTGCGCCTCGCGGATGTCGGCTTCGACCTCCTGGACGGGGAGGCCGTACATCGTGAGGTGCACCACCGTCCCCTCGAACCCGCGGATGACGCCCTTCGGTGAGTCCGTCAGTTCGACCTCGAACGGCCCGCCGAACCGCCCAGTAATGTCGGCGACCGTGTCGCGGGAGTTCCCGGCGTTGTCGGGCAACAGCACCCGGTCGGCGCCGAGCGCCCGCGCGGTGAGCCCGACGTGCGTCGTCATCCGCTCGTCGCGGCCCGGGCGGTGGCCCAGTCGCAACACCGCCACCTCGTGTTCGTCGTTCATACCCCGACTCGTCGACGGGGAGGTTTCGCGCTTTCGGAACGCCTACGTCGGGGGCGACGGGAGCGAAGGTATGGAGCTCTCCGACAAGCGGCTCGTCGTGACCGGCGGCGCAGGGTTCGTCGGCTCTCGACTCGCCGCTCGACTCGTCGCTGACAACGAGGTGGTCGTCGCCGACGACTTCCGGAACAGCGAACGCGAGTGGGTCCCCGACGGCTGTGAACTCGTCGAGGGCGACCTCACGGACCCCGACGTGGTCGCCGAAGCAATCACCGAGGACGTGGATGCCGTGTTCCACTTCGCCGCAGACAAGGACGCCGGCGCGGACGACATCGACCAGTACCGCGTCAACAACACGCTGACCGAGAACGTCGTCGACCGGATGGACGCCGTCGGCGTCGACAACATCGCGTTCACCTCATCGTCGGTCGTCTACGGCGAGGCCCCGCGCCCCACGCCCGAGGACTACGCGCCCCTGGAGCCCATCTCCATCTACGGCGCCTCCAAACTCGGCGAGGAGGGGCTGCTCTCGGTGTACGCACACAGCCACGGCTTCACGGTCTGGAACTTCCGGTTCGCCAACATCGTCGGTCCCCGCTTGCAATTGGGAGCGGTCATCCCGGACTTCATCCACAAGCTGAGCGAGTCCCCCGACGAACTGGAGATCCTCGGCGACGGCCGCCAGGAGAAGTCCTACATGCACGTCGACGACTGCGTCGACGCGATGTGCCACGTCGTCGAGCACGCCGACGCGCCCGTCAACACCTACAACCTCGGGACGCGCACCACGACCTCGGTGACGACCATCGCGGACATCGTCGCCGACGAGATGGAGCTCGACCCCGAGTACTCGTTTACTGGGGGCGACCGCGGCTGGACCGGTGACGTGCCCCGGATGCGACTCTCCATCGAGAAGCTGTCGGCGCTCGGCTGGGAGCCGTCGGGGTCGAGCGACGACGCGGTTCGGCAGGCCGTCAGGGAGCTCCTCCCCGAACACTCACACTGAGAACGGTGTTCGCGCCGAGATGTCGACCTCGCTGACCCGGAGCGTCGCCTCCGCGGTGTAGTCACCGGGGCGAGCGTCGGGCCACGACTCGGCGAAGACGGCCTCTTCGCCAGGTTCGAACCGGGCAGGCTGGAGCACCTGTGCGAACAGCTGCCCATCTGACCAGCGCCAGACTTCGGTATCGTCCTCGTAGACGACGAACTCCGCCTTCCCGGCGTCGCGGAACGTGACCTCGACGGGGTCGTGGCCGGCGTTCGTCACGGTGAACTCGAAGCTGACCCCCTCACCCACGGTCACGGTCAGCGACGCGTCGAGCATACTCTCCATTTCACCCCGGGGACCAAACGTTTAGGGGTCGCGTGGGCGCTACAGGTCGTCGCCGGAGGTGTGTCCGAGCGCGCTCGCGACGTCCAGCAGTCCGGCACCCGACTCGGTGTCGGCGAGCCCGATGTCCTCGGCGGTGTTCTTGAGCCGACGGCGAATCTCCGTGTTCGAGTAGCCCTGTGCGGCGAGCTGGACCGCCGCGCCGGAGACGTGCGGGCAGGCCATGCTCGTCCCCGAGAGGGTGCTGTAGCCGCCGAGGTACGTGGAGTAGATGTCCGCGCCGGGAGCGGCGATTTCGACCTCCAGGCCCTGCGAGGAGAACGACGCGAACTGGTCGTTCTCGTCCGTCGCGCTGACCGCGATGGGCTCGGGGTTCGCCGCCGGGTAACCGACGCAGTCGGTACACGGCCCGGAGTTGCCGGCCGCGGCGACGAGCGTGACGCCCTGCTCGTGCGCGTAGGTGCAGGCGTCCGCGAGCGCCTCCGACTGGGTGGAGCCGCCGAGACTCATCGACGCCACGTCGTACCCCTGTTCGGCGACCCACTCGACGCCCGCGGCGATGTCCGAGGTGAGTCCCACGCCCGAAGCGGTGAGCACCTTGACGGCGTGGAGCGTCGCCTCGGTAGCGACGCCGACGACGCCGCGGTCGTTGTCGATGGCGTCCGCGATACCGGCACAGTGCGTCCCGTGGCCGTTGTCGTCCTGCCAGTCGGGGTTCTGGACGCCCCCGATGAACGACGTGCCGGTCCCGAGGTTCGCCGCGAGGTCCGGGTGCGTCGCGTCGATGCCGGTGTCGACGATGGCGACGTCGGCGCCCGACCCCGCGTCGCCAGCGGCGTGCGCCACCTCGGCGTCCACGCGGTCGATACCGTACGGGAGCGTCTGTGCGATGGCCTCGTACTCGCGGTCACGCTCGACGTAGCGGACGTCCCCGCGCTGGCGGAGCACGTCGACTGCGTGCTCGTCGACTTCGATGGTGAGCGCGTCGAACGCGAAGTCGTAGACGACCTCGTCCGCGCGGTTCCGAGCGGCTCGCTCTCCTGAGGGTCGGTCGTAGCCGATGGTCACCGTCACTCGGTCGTCGTCCTGTCCGTTGCCCTCGTTCCCGGCGGCGACGCCCATCGCCGAGAGGCCGACCGCACCGCTGCCGATCGTTCGAAGCGCATCACGTCGCGAGACACCGTTGGTGTTCGACATCAATTCGCACCATTCCAGGTTGTAAGTAATCGCCTCTGCCGGGGATTACGGGCCATTCAAAACAGCTGAACGGCCGTTCATCTATCTCGGTTGCCGACCGATTGGAGGAACCTCCGAGCGACCGCGGCCCGGCACGGTTTTAGTGCGGCATCGGCTACACGGAGTCGTGCAACTCGTCGGGTACGAGTCCTCGCCGGACGCCGCGCTGCTGGTCGCCGACGAGGGGACCGTCACGCGCGTGGCGCTCGACCCCGGAACCGACCTCGACTACGCACTCGGCGAGCGCCACTGTGCGGGCGTCATCCAGAACGGCCAGCACGACACCTGTTCGAACACGGGGGCTCCCTGGTGTCAGGTCCACACCGACCACTGGCACGAAGGGCTCATCGAAGAACGTGAGGACGAGCACGTCGTCTACCTCGCGGCGTTCGCCCCGGCGACGTTCAAGGTCGGTATCACGCGAACCTGGCGGCTCGACACCCGGCTCCGCGAGCAGGGCGCCGACTGTGGCGCACACATCTTCACCGTGCCCGACGGGCAAGTCGCCCGCGAGGTCGAATCCGACGTCGGGAGCGACATCGGCGAGCGGGTTCGTGTCGCCACGAAGATACGCGGCCTCCACCGGTTGGTCGACGACGACGCGTGGGCCGACCTGCTCGACGAGTTCGCCGTCATCGACGAGTTCAGCTTCGACTACGGGCTCGACCTGACGGACCAGCCGGTCCCCGAGACGCTCGCGGCGGGAACAGTCGTCGGCGTCCAGGGTCGCGTCCTCGTCCTCGAAGCCGGGGGAACGCACTACGCCGTCGACCTCCGGTCGCTCGTCGGCTACGACGTCGAACCCGGTGGCGACGAGCAGCCACGGCAGTCCTCGCTCGGCGCGTTCTGAGGCGCAGAAGTGTTCTTCAGCACACAAGACATATACCGGAGGCTGTGGCAGACGGCCACATGCAGCGTGAAGCCCTCCTCGCTGGCGGCGCGGCCGCCGTCTTGAGCGCCCTGGTGCTCGCGGTGGTCGTCGTCCCCGGCATCACCGCCTCGCCGACCGACGACCGACTCCGACCGAGTAGACTCGACATCCGAGAGACCAGTCTCGCCGCCGGCGACGTCGGTGGCGAGACTGCGACCATCGCGGTGACGACCCGGCTCGACCACCGGGGCGGCCCCACCGGCGATATCGAGGTGTTCTATCGAGCGGTCGACGGGGACACCGGCCTCGTGGTCGACCAGGCGACCAACGCGATGGGCAACATCTCGGGCGACCGCGAGGTGACCTCGACGGTGAACCTCACGGTGCCCCGCGAGGGCGCCTACCGGCTCGACACCGTCGTCTACGAGGACGGTCAGCGAATCGAGCAGGGCCGGACGACGGTTCGTGGGGTCGGCAGCCTCGTACCCGCGTACGCCCGGTCGTCCGTCCGGTTCCACCAGTTCGACGGCGGAACGACCATCCCGCCCATCGAGTACAGTATCCGGCGCGTCACCGACGGCAAGGCGACCGTGAACGTCTCGGCGTACCTGACGAACACCGGCGACGAGACAGTCGACGGCCTGCGCGTGGTTCTCGTCGCCCGGCAGGCCGACTCGAACATCGTCGCCGACCGCGTGGCCGTCCCGGTGGGCTCGGTCGACCCCGGCCACACCGCCACGCCGGCCTCGGAGTTGACCGTCCCCGACAACTACAGTTACTACCTTGATGCGGTGCTGTGGAAGGACGGCGTCATCGTCGGCTCGGCGCGGACGACCGCCGACCTGAATCCGCAACGAACGGTCCCGGAGAACCAGACCCGCGAGGACGTCGACCTCGACTCCGACGAGTTCGCCGCCGAGACAGAGACCGTCCGCGAGGAGGGGACGCCACCAGCCAGCAACACGCCAGCCGGGCAGAGCGGCCCCGGCTTCGGCCTCGCCGCCGGCGTCGTGGCCCTCCTTGGAGCGGGATTACTCGCCCGGAGGTGGTCGGCGTGAGCGACCCCAGTGAGACGGCGAGTGCGGAGTCGCCACCACGACAGACCGCAGACGAGAGCGGCCGCTCGCTGTTCGACCGCGACCTCACCACCGCCCTGCAGGGCGGCGCGCTGGCCGTCGCCGTCATCTTCGCGCTCGTCGCAGCGGTCGGCTTCTACACGAGCGCGCAGCGTGTCATCCGTGTCTGGGTCGCCGACGCCTACCAGCCGGTGTTCTCGATGGGGTTCAACCTCGCGCTCCTGCTGGCGATGGTCGCCGTCGTGGTACTGCTGACACGTCGACTGACCGAGTGATGCGATAGCGTCGCAATCCCCCACGTTTTTCCCCCGGCGTCGCTAACCCCGGCGTATGGCAGATGACGAGGAGCGATCCGACGAGGCAGAGGCCGAACCGGAAGCCGAGAGCGAGGGCGAGGAGAAGTCCTTCCGCGAGCGGGTCGAGGAGATCCGCCAGCAGCGCGCCGAGGAGCGCGAGGGCGGCGAGGGCGAGGAACTCTCCCGCGAGGAGAAGATGGAAGAGATGCTCGGCGGCGGCGGCGGTCCCGGTGGCCCCGGTGGGATGGGTGGCGGTGGCAACCCCTTCGCTCAGATGATGGGCGGCATGATGGGCGGTGGGGGCCCCGGCGGCGCACTCGGTGGCTCGCCCGGTGGGGAGCGTGGCGGCTCGTCGAAGGCCGACGAGGAACTCGTCCGTGAGGTCCGGAAGGTCCGCGACGAGCTCCACGACATCCGCCGCGAGCTCGAGCGCATCGGCGACGCGCTGGAGTAGCTACAGGACGGCGTCGTACACGTCCGCGAGCGTGTCGACCGCGTGGTCGAGGCTGATCTGCTCGCGGCGTGCCAGGCAGGTTTCTTCGAGCGTGTCACCGGCGGCGAGCGCCCGCTCGATTCCGTCACGGAAGCCGCCCGTGTCGCCCTCGGGGAAGTGGAACCCCGTCTCGCCGTGGACGACGGTCTCGGCGAGCGCCCCCGCGTTCACGCCGACGACGGGGGTGCCGCAGGCGTTCGCTTCGAGCGCGACGAGTCCCTGCGTCTCGACGGGCGAGGGGAACGCGAACACGTCGAGGACGCTGTAAAACGTCGGGAGCTCCTCGCGGTCGAGGAAGCCGAGGAACCGCACGTCCGCATCGAGGTCGGCCGCGCGGGTTTCGAGTCGGGACCGGGCAGGGCCGTCCCCGCCGAAGACGACGGTCGCATCGAGCTGGGGGGCGACGTCGAGGATGGCATCGAGGTTCTTCTCGAAGCCGTGGCGACCGGTGTAGCCGACGAGCGGGCCGTCCGGGAGGCCGTGCCGCTCGCGGAACGCCGCGAGCTCGTCGTCGGGGACGGGCGCGAAGAAGTCAGTGTCGACGCCGTTGGGGACGACCGCCATCTCCGCGTCGACCCCCAGTTCGCTCAGGTGGTCACACGCCGGCTGTGAGGGGACGACGACCGCGTCCGCCCGGTTCAGGTACCACTTCTCGTAGGCGCCGGCGACCCGCTCGATGACGTCTGCCAGTCGACCATCGGCGATGTAGTCGGCGTACTCGGCCGTGGGCGTGTGATAGGAGGCGACCAGCGGGAGGGCCTCGCTGCCGGCGAGTCGTCGGCCGGCGAGTCCCAGCGAAAACGGGGTGTGAGCGTGGACGACGTCGAGGTCGTCGAGGTCGTCGATACCGTCGGGAATCTGTGGCAGTGCGGCGTAGAACCCCTCGTAGAACGGGAAAGTGAGGCTCCGGACGGGATGTTCACGGGGGCCGGGCACGTGGTCGGCGTCGGGGTAGACGACGTGCATCCGACCGCCACGGTCGGCCCAGGTGTCGCGCCACGACTGGACGGTGTACGTGACGCCGTTGACCGTCGGCAGGTAGGTGTCGGTGAACGCGGCGACGGCCGGGAGCATGGCTCGGCGTTCGCAGGTCCGTGGTTAATGGGTTGCGTTCTCGCTCGTGAGCCGCTCGTAGAGGTCGACGAGCTGGTCGCCGACGGCGTCGAGCGTGAACTGCTCGCTCACCTCGCGAGCGTTCGCCCCGATGCGTGCGCGCTCGTCGGGGTCGTCGAGCACACGGCGGAGCGCGGTCTCGAACTCACGCACCGAATCGCCCTTCAGACACGTCTCGCCGTCCGCGAGCCAGTCGTAGGTGTCGATGCCGCGGACGACGGGCGGGATGCCACACGACATCGCTTCGAGGAGGGCCATCCCCTCGTTCTCGTTGTGCGTCGGGAAGTAGAACACGTCACCGGCGGCGAACGCCCCGGCGATGTCCTCGACGAACCCCGTGAACGTGCAGTTGTCGGGCGACGACTCGACGAGCCGTTTGGTGTCCGAGCTCTGGAGGAACTGCCCGAAGAATCCCCCCGTGGGATTGAGAAAGCCGAACCAGACGAACTCGGTGTCGGGCATCGCTCGTGCCGTCTCGATGAACGTCTCCAGCCCCTTCCGTTTCAGGACGTGCGCGACGGTGAACACCACGGGAGGGTCGAGGTCGTACCGGTCGAGGTACTCCTGTCTGAGGTCGGGGTCGTCGTAGCCCGCGAGCTTCGCGTCGTCGAACCCGTTCGAGATGACGGTCGTGGGGACGTCGGTGTAGTCGTCGATGACCTCGCGGGTGTGTTCGGAGGGACAGACGAGGTGGTCGGCCAGCCCGTAGGCGCGTTCGAGGTACGGACGCATCGGCTTCGAGAGCGTGTTCGAGAACGCGAAGCTGTTCTCGAAGTCGGCGGCCGTCTGGTGGGTGTGGGCGACGACGGGCACCCCCAGCCGCTGGGCGCGCCAGGCGTAGTAGGTGGAGCGTGGCCCCATGTTGTTGAGGTGCAGCAGGTCGGCCGAGAGGTCCGGCTCGGTGGTGAACGCGATGTCGTTGGCATCGAGGACGGTCCGCTGGTTCTGCACGGACTGCGCCTGCCCGCCGGTGATGAACCGCTCCCACTCGAAGTAGTGGCTGACCCGCATCTGGTTGGTCGTGGTCCGGGTGGTCGTCAGTTGAAGCTGCCGACTCGCCACAGCAGACGGTGGAGTTATCCCGGCACGCCGACTTCGACGAGCCGTGAGCATCGCGGAGGAGCGAATCGACCGGTTACACGACCTCGCGCGGACCGCGGCGAGCGAGGGGAACGACGATCTCGCGCGGTCGTACGTCCGCCGTGCCCGTCGCGTCGCCGAGCGCAACCGGCTGCGGCTCCCCGTCCGCTTCAAGCGGTTCACCTGTGACGCCTGTGACGCCTACCTGATCCCCGGCCGGAACGCGCGAGTCCGGACCCGCGAGGGGCACGTCGTCGTCACCTGTGACTGCGGCACACACGCCCGCTACCCGTATCGGTAACTTTCAAACCCGGTGAGTTCGAACTCGGTCCTATGAGCCAGGAGTTACGGGAGCGGGCCCACGACGTCGACGCGACGCTTCGCGTCGGGAAGTCGGGACTCGACCCGGTCGTCGACGAGTTGAAGAGCCAGTTGCAGGACCGCGAGCTGGTGAAAGTGAAGTTCCTCCGGTCGGCCCGCGGCGGCACGACCACCGAAGACCTCGCCGCTGACCTTGCGGAGCGCGCGAGTGCCGAACTCATCGATACACGCGGGCACACCGCGGTGTTCCATTGATGCAGGGCCTCATCCCGCTACAGGCTGGTGACGCGACTGGCTTCGTCGAGAGCTTTCTCGACCAGTTGCTCGGCGGGACGGCGCTCGCAGGGCTGGCCGAGCCGCTGGCGAAGGCGGTCGTCTTCATCGTCGTCTTCGTCCTCGTCTACCTCGTCGGCCGGGCGATACTCCGCCCGCTGACGGACCGCGCGCTCGACAAGCGCGGGCTCGACGCCCACGCGAAGCGACCACTGAAGCGGCTCGTCAGTATCGTCGTCGTGTTCGTCGCCATCGCCATCGCCTTCGGGCTGGCTGGCTTCGGTAACTTCCTGCAGTCGCTCGCGACCGTCGCGGCCGCCGCGACGCTCGCCATCGGCTTCGCGATGCAGGACGTCATCAAGAACTTCGTCGCGGGCGTGTTCATCTACACCGACAAGCCGTTCCGCATCGGTGACTGGATCGAGTGGGACGGCAACGCGGGCATCGTCGAGGACATCTCGCTGCGCGTCTCCCGCGTTCGGACGTTCGACAACGAGCTGCTGACCGTGCCGAACGCGACGCTGACCGACGACGTCATCAAGAACCCCGTCGCGAAGGACAAGCTCCGGCTGAAGTTCGTCTTCGGTATCGGCTACGACGACGACATCGAGCAGGCGACCGACATCATCATCGAGGAGGCGAACGCACACGACGACATCCTCGCTGACCCCGAGCCGTCGGTCCGGCTCACGGAGCTCGCCGACTCGTACGTCGGGCTCCAGTCGCGCATCTGGATCGCCAACCCCTCGCGCGCCGACTTCGTCCGCACCCGTGCAGAGTACGTGACGAACGTGAAACAGCGGTTCGACGAGGAGGGCATCGACATTCCGTACCCGCAGCGCGAACTCGGGGGCAACATCGAACTCGCCGGCCCGATGGCGAAGTCCGAAGCACTCGGCGACGACTAAGTGGTCGCCGTAGTGACAACCGGTGACGACTGAGTGGTCGCCGCAGTGGCAACCGGTGACGACTGAGTGGTCGCCGTAATGGCACTCGGCGACGGCGGCTGACGGCTTCTCGCTGACGAATCGCGCTTCTCGCTGCTGTTTTGCACCGCTCGTCGCTCACCATCCGGTAGCCGTCGGTTCCTTTCGGACGGCCAACCCGAAAGGCCCTTAAGTCACACCGCGGTAACTCGGAGTGGACTAGGTCGGGCGGTTAGGCCCCGCTCGTCACCCGCGCTATGGTCTTTAGCGGGGACCGAACCCCGGGCGCGTCTGGCCCGCCCAGTCCGGGCCCCGGGAGCCAACGTAGAAGCCTCGTCCCACGAGGGCAGCGGTCCACGTACCAGCCTCTGCAGGGAGGCTGTGGCGTGGTTAACTGTGGGCACTCCGCCAGGCACGGAAGTGAGCAGCGGACCCATAGACACCTGTCGCCCGTGGGGTCGCGGGGTGGAGGAGGCAACCGGGATTCCCCGTTCTGGAACGGCCAGGCAAGCGCGGCTGTCCACTCATTCATCGCGACTTCACACAGACAGCGACAGCACCGTCACCAAAGCAGGAAGCCGTTCAGATTCCGAGCGACTCGAACGTCTCCTCGATGAGCGGCGGGCCCGTGTACGCTCCGGGGACGTCCGCCGCCCGCCAGTGGCTCGTGAACGCGAACGGGTCCTGTTCCTCGAGTTCCTCGCGGGTCAGGTCGCCGCGCGACTGGTCCGACTCCTCCTCGTCGTGCCAGTGCGGACTCGTCGACCGGGTGTACGGCTGGCCGCGGAGTCCGACGGTCATGTCCGCAGACAGCGCGTGCCCGGAGAACAGCCCGGCGCCGGCCTCCGCGGTGCCGGCGTGGCCGTCGCTCGCTCGCCCAGTTTCGATCTGCTCGAGCACCGTCGAGACGTCGTTCGAGCCGCCGCCCCACTCGAGGCCCGCGATGGGAGCGATGGTGGCATCCTCGCCGAGCCACTCCATCGCGTACTGGACGGCGTGTTCGAAGTAGTCGGTGTCGTCGGTGTACACCTGCGGGAAGAAGTACGGCACCCAGCCCTCGTGTGACCACTGCGCCCAGTTGCGACCACGGACGCGGTCCCACTCCCACGCCCAGCTCCCGTTGAACGAGAGCACCTCGTCGTCCATCCGGTCGGTCCACCAGCCGTGGAGGCGTTCGACGAACTCGTCGGTGCCGTGACAGCGCGTGTGGACCGCCCGCTCGTCGTCGTAGTACGGCTTCGTCGCGTAGTAGGTGTGGTCGATGAGGTTCGCCGGGTCGTCGTCGAAGATGCTGCCGTACCGCTCTTGACAGCGGTGACAGACACAGCGGTCGACCGCGAGGTAGCCCGGCTCCTCGATGTGGAGGCCGTCGAGGCCGGGATACTGGTCGAACACCCGACCGAGAACGTGGAGCGTCCAGTCGTGGCAGTCGATTTCGTTGACGCAGACGGCCTCGCCGCCGACCATCGAGTGCGAGGGGTCGCGGTAGCCGTTCTCCCACTCCTCCAGTCGAATCGACGCCCAGTCCGGGTCGCCCGTCGGCAGCACCTCCAGGTCCGGGTTGTACTCCGGAATCCGCAGCGCCGACCGCTTGTACCGGGTGAATGAGTACCAGAGGTGGACCTCGATGTCTCGTGTGTGTGCCTCGCTGACGAGTTCGCCGAGCGGGTCCCACTGGTGGTCGGGGTTCCAGAAGTCGTAGTAGTCCGACTCGGCGTACGCGGGTTCCCCGAGGAGCGACGCCACGCCGTCGCTCTCGATCCACGCGAACACCGTGTTGAGCCCGGACTCCTCGGCGCGGTCGAGCCACTCGCGCATCTTCTGTCGGCCCGTGGGTACCTCGGCGGTGTCCCAGTACCAGAGCGGCATCATGTAGACCCCCCTGACCTCCGGCTCTACGGCCGACAGCGTGTCGTCGACCGGGTCCGTGGGGTCCGTGTCATCCACCGCAGCCCCGACGCCCGAGAACGCCGTCGACCCGAGGAGTGCGGAACCGCCCTGTAACAGCCTGCGTCGTGATACGTCTCGCCACTCGTCGTGACCATCGCGTCCCTCCATCCTGTCTGAACGATAATGGGAAATACACCCCTAAGTGCGTTTTTCGCGGGGAGCGTATAGCTCGAGCCGACATATCAGAGGTCAAATGAGTATGCCCCGACGAAGCCGACTCAGATGAGCCGCAGCGTCCGCGCGTACCAGGCCGCGCTCACGGGCACGAGGAGGGCGACGACCGCCAGCAGCCACCGGTGGAGTTCCATGAGCGTCGCCGCGAGCCCATCGAGCGAGCCGAGCTGGAGCGGGACGCTCGCGGGCACCGTCACGGCCCACAGCGCCGAGATGAGGAAGATGAACAGCCCGAAGACGAGCCCCGCGCCCGCGACGAGCGAGGGGTCGGAGCGCTCCTCGCGGCCGGCGGCGAAGACGATGACGCCGACGAGCGCGAACAGCCCCCCGGCGAGCGGCGTGATGGCACCGGCGCCGTAGTACGCGCCGACGGCAGAGGACTCGGCGACGAGGAGATAGGGGATCGTGAGCACCAGCAACACGAGGAGACAGCCGACGATACCGACGGTGGGCGCGGCCTTCACGTCGTCCATACACCGAGGTGCGAACGGACCACCCTTAAATGCTGACGAGAGGGAAAGCGTCACGGGCGTTCGCCCGATAGGACAGGTATGGTTGGACTCGGAGACACGGCGAAGAAGATCCAGACCGTCGCGGACAAAGCCGAGAAGACGTACAAGCGGCTCGAAGAGCTTCGCGAGCAGGTGAACCAGACGCGCGACACCGTCAACGACACCAACGAACGGGTCGCGCAACTGGAGACCGAGATGGCCGAACAGCGCGCCCTCATCGAGGCGCTCGCCACCGAGTTGGGTGTCGACGTCGACAGCGTACTGGCGACAGCGGCCATCGAGGAGGCCGAACCCGATATCCAGGTACGAGACCGGAACTGAGCCCGGTTCACTTTTGGTGGACGGAAACTTTTGCCCCGGCATGACCACCCATCGGGAGCCGCTCGACTCCGTACTCGACACCATCGGTGAGACGCCGCTGGTCCGCGTGCATGCCGCACCCGAGTCGGTCCCCGTCTACGCGAAACTCGAGTCGTTCAATCCGGGCGCCTCGGTCAAGGACCGCATCGGGAAGTACATGCTCGAACGGATGCTGGAGCGCGGGGACGTCAGCGAGGGCGGGACGGTCATCGAACCCACCGCGGGCAACACCGGCATCGGCATCGCCGTCGCGGCCCGGCAACTGGGTCTGCAGGCGGTGTTCGTCGTCCCCGAGCGGTTCTCGAAGGAGAAACAGCAGTTGATGCGCGCGCTCGGCGCGGAGGTCATCAACACCCCCACCGACGACGGGATGGGTGGCGCCATCGAGCGCGCACACGAGCTCGCCGCCGAACTCGACGACGCGGTTGTCCCCCAGCAGTTCGCCAACCCGCTCAACAGCGAGGCGCACTACGCGACCACCGCCCCCGAGATATACGAGGCGCTCGACGGCGAGGTGGGAGCCATCGTCGCCGGGTGTGGCACCGCGGGAACGCTGATGGGGATGGCCCGGTACGGCCGCGAACAGCACCCCGACACCTACGTCTGTGCGGTCGAGCCCGAGGGGTCGATGTACGCGGCGTTCGCCGGCGAGTCGCCCGAGGAAGCCGACTACAAGACGGAGGGGATCGGCACACACAACCCGGCGACGAACGAGCTGTTCGATCCAGAGCTGGTCGACGAGATTCGGGCCGTCGCCGACCGCGATGCGCACGACGAACTGAAGCGCCTCGCGCGCGAGGAGGGCCATCTCGTCGCCTCCTCCGCCGGCGCGGCCGCCGTCGCATCGCTCGACGTGGCCGAGCGCGCCGCGCGCGGCGACCTCGATCTCCCCCACGACTCGGTCGTCACGGTGTTCCCCGACTCCGCCGAGCGGTATCTCTCGAAGGGCATCTATCGGTCGTTCGAGCAGTGGGAGGGGTAGAAAGCGAGCAGGCGGAGCGACGGTAAGCCGGGATTCACCGCGAGTACGCCCGGCGAAACGCCCATCTCCGCGCAGTACGCCGGCTATAACTATTCGCTCGGTGGTCGTAGCCCGCGAGCGTCATGGGACTGTTGAGCGGACTCAGGTCGATGCTCGGCTCGGAGAACCGAACGTTCCACTACCGGTGTCTGGCGTGTGACACCGCGTTCGAATCGCCCAACCCGGTGATGGCGGAGGTAACGTGCCCGGAGTGCCGGGCGACGCGGATCCGGAGCATCGCCGCCCCCGAGGCGTAAGCCCAGCGGCTACGGACGGGGCGTCGCCCGCTCGTCGACGGTGTCGCGCGAGCCGGTCGACTCCCTGTCGGTCGGGCCGAGCGCCCGCAGGAACCCACCGACGGCGAGGAGTCCGAGCACGCTCAGGAGCCCGAAGACGACGAGCATCGGGAGGGGGACGGGCTCGCCCGCCCGGAGCATGAACCCCGCCATCGAGAGGATGGCGAGCCCGAGCGTCGCCCCTTTCACGAGGAGGATGCCGGTCAGGACGTACCCCCACGGTCGGCGCCGGGCGAGCAGATACGCGGCGAGGAGGAACCCGGGCAGTACGACGCCTAAATCGAGAACGTGGACCACGTTCGTCGGGAGACCCGTCCCTGCGATGCTCGTCGGGACCGTGTTCGACAGCGTCGCGGTGAGGAGCTCCGAGAGCCACAGCGCCGCGACGAGCACGGCGACGAGCACCTGGTAGCCGACGTACGGTCGGACCGACCGGTCGCCGAACGCCCGCTTCAGGGCCGCGGGGTCGAGGTGGAGCAGCCCGCCGACGAGCGTGGCGAGCGACAGCCCGAACACGGCGACGTACACGAGGAACAGCGCGTTGAACCGCGCGATGACCGCATAGGTCGCGTACGTGTACAGCAGGTAGCCGACCGTGCCGAGCCAGACGACGTAGCCCCGACGAGAGCCACGGCTCGCGTACCAGAGCCCGACGGCGAGTGCGGGCACCGCGACGGCGAGCGTCAGGAGGTCCTGGCCGTACGACTGCGGGAGCAGGACCGCCGGGTCCCGGCGGTAGAACCCCTCGACGAAGAGGCCGACGCCGCTGGCGAGCGCCGCCAGCACCAGCGCCGCGACCGAAGTGAGCTGGAACCGCAGGGGGACCGCACTCGAGGCGGTCACGGCGTGGCCTCCGTCGGTTCGCTGGTCTCGACGATCGCCGCGAAGTCGTCGGTGAACGCCGTGACGGCGTCCCAGTCGGTGTACTCGTAGTCGCGGGAGGCGTCGGTGTCACCCGTGAAGTCCGCGGCGATGCGCTTCATGAGCCGGCGCTTCAGGAAGCCGTACTGCGAGTAGCGGAACGCCCCGCCGAAGATGCCGACGATGTCAGGCTCCCAGCCGGTCGCCTCACGGAACTCCGCGACGTACTGTCGGGCTTCGGCCTGTCGCTCGGGGTCTTCGGACGCGGCGGAGAGGCTCACCTCGAAGAAGCCGTTCGGCATCGCGTCGAGGGCGTCCCGGTGCGTGCGCGCGAACTTGACCATCGAGTCCTGTGCCTTCCCGAGGTGGATGGAGGCACCGAGGAGGACGGCGTCGTAGTCGGCGAGGTCGACCCCACGGAGGTCGGCGACGTTGTTCGCGGTCACCTCGTGGCCGGCGTCTCGGAGTCGCTCGGTGATTCGGTCGGCGACCGTCGCCGTCTGTCCCTCTCCCGTGGCGTAGACGAGCAGGATTGCTGCCATGGTGTTCACCAGCTACCTCTTGGCTGGCTGTGGCGATAAGGCGCTACCGTGTGTCTCAGCCAGTGAGAGTCGGCGGGGACACCGTCGGGGGACCACTTTTTGCCCTGTCCGTGCGTAGCCCGTCCATGAGACTCCGCAACCTGCTGCTGGGTGCGGCCGGCACCGCCGGTGGTGTCGCACTCGCCAACCGTCTCCTCCGTGCGCCGCCCGCGGACCCACCGCTCGGTCGCGAGCAGTCGACGTATCGCTGGCGGGGGTTCGACGTGGCGTACACCGACGCCGGCGACCCGGACGACCCCGACATCCTGCTCCTCCACGGGGTCAACGCCGCCGGCTCCTCACACGAGTTCGTGAACGTCGTCGGAGACCTCGCCGACGAGTACCACGTCATCGCCCCGGACCTGCCGGGATTCGGGGGCTCCGACCGCCCATCCCTGCTCTACTCGGGGTCGCTGTACGTCGCGTTCGTCCGTGAGTTCCTGCGCGACATCGTCGACGAGGAGCCGACCATCGTCGCCTCCTCGCTCTCGGCGTCGTACGCAGCGGTCGCCGCCGAACAGGAACCCGTCGGCGAGCTCGTGTTGGTCTGTCCGACCGCGACCGCCATCCCCGGCCGGCGGGTGTGGCTCCGCTCGCTCCTGCGGTCGCCGGTCGTCGGGGAGGGACTGTTCAACCTCGTCGTCTCGAAACCGTCCATCCGGAAGAACCTCGCGGACCACGGGTTTGCCGACCCCGACAACGTCTCCGACGAGTGGATCGCGTACGACTGGGAGACGGCCCACCAGCCCGGCTCGCGCTACGCGCCGGCGTCGTTCGTGAGCGGGTTCCTCAACCTCGACGTGGACCTCGTGGCGGTCCTCGCCGACGTCGACGTCCCTACGACGATTATTTGGGGGAGCGAGGCCCGGATGCCCGACCCCGGCACGGGCCGCGACCTCGCAGACGAGATCGGCGCCGCGTTTCACGTCATCGAGGGCGCGGACCTTCTGCCGCACGCGGAACGCCCCGAGGCGTTTCTGGAGGCACTGGAGGCGAAGACGATACCGACGTAGTGTTCAAATATTGTACGAGCAGCCGCGCGACCCTAGGGAGCGCGGTTCCCGACGAGTGAACGTAGTGAACGAGTCGTACCGCTCGCGGACTAACGCCAGCCGAGCGAAGCGAGGCTGGCAGCAGGAGCAAGCGGTATTTTTCCCCACGAGAAGACGTTCCTGCTCGGTCGCTTCACTCCCTGCGCGGGGCTGCGACTTCCCTGTTCTCGTTCGGCCTTCGGCCTCACGAGAACAAGGTTTTGCCGGGGGGTCGAGGGCCGTAGGCCCGAGACCCCTCGCGCAAAAAGTGGGTTTACATCCCCATGTCCGCAGCCGGCTCGGGCACCGGCAGGTCGTGAGGGGCGACGCCGAGCAGTTCGGCGGCGTGGTCGAGCGCCATGTCGAACCCGTAGTAGCGTTCGAGTTCGTCGCCATCCGCGGTGGGCCGAACCTTGAGCATCGCGTAGCCGTCGATGTTCTGGGCGATGGCCGCGGTGTGGCCGTCGCGGTCGAAGGTGAGAACGCGCTCCGCATCCGTCTCGACGTAGCGGGCGGTGATGCCGTTCGCCTCGGCAGTGGCGGCGGACTGCTCGGTCATGTCCCCGGATAGGGACGGCGGCCTGTCTTATCTGTCGGTTCCGGCGGCGCGGTCAGTCCTGGTCCGCCGCCAGCAGGTCGGCCATCGCAGCCTCGTCCATCTCCGTCGGTTCGAGGAGGTCGAACGTGTTGCCGTCGGGGTCCTCGAACACGCACTCGGTGCCCCACGGCATCTCCGTGGGCTCGCCGTGGAACGTCACACCCGCCTCGGTCAGGCCGTCGTAGTCGGCGTGGACGTCGTCGCTGGCGAGGACGAAGGTCCCCTCACCGCCGCCGTCGCCTTGCTGGAGGACCAACTGGAGGAACTCGCGGTCGGGGAGGCCGACGGTGAGCCAGCGACCCGACTCCATCGGCACGTCGTCGCGGACCTCGAATCCGAGCGTCTCGGTGTAGAACGTGCGGGCGGCATCTTGATCAGCGACGAGCACGGGGGCGTGTGTGATGTCGGTCAACATCGCGAGTGAGGAGAGGCTGTGAGCGGGGAAATAGTCGAGCCGAGCGCCCGGAGCGAAAGTGAACCTCGCGGGTGGTGGTTCACCCCGAACCACACCGCATTTGACCCGTCCCTGCCTCCCGGTGGTCATGACCGAGTGGCTCGCCAGCGGGATGCGCCGCGACATCTGTGTCCTGCTGTACGGCGAGGAGCGCAGCACACAGAAACTGAAATCCGCGCTTCAGGACCGCTACGACCGCCGCATCCGGCCGAAGCAGTTCCGGGGCGCGCTGCGGGCGCTCGAAGACGACGGCTACGTCGAGAAGCGCGTCGACGGACTCGCGGACGTGTTCTCGCTGACCGAGGCCGGCGAGCGCGGCGTCGAGCGGCAGTACGAGTGGCTGACGGAGCGAGTCAGTTGAGCAGGTTCTGCGCGATGGTGTTGCGGAGTACCTCGCTCGTGCCCTCGTAGATCTCGTTGAGCTTCGCGTCGCGGTAGAACCGCTCTGCGGGGAAGTCCTTGGTGTAGCCGTAGCCGCCGTGGATCTGGATGCCCTCGTTGGCGACCTCACGCGAGATCTCCGAGGCGTAAAGCTTGGCCTGCGCGGCCTCCTTGATGAAGTTCTCGCCGCGGATCTTCTTGTCTGCGGCGTCGTGCATCAGCAGGCGCGCCGCGCGCGTCTTCGTGTCCATGTCGGCCAGCTTGTGCTGGATGGCCTGGAAGTCGGAGATGGGCTGGTCGAACTGTTCGCGGTCCTGTGAGTACTCGAGTGCGGCGTCGAGCGCGGCCTGTGCGATGCCGACCGAGCGCGCAGCAATCGTGATGCGGCCACCGTTGAGCGTCTTCAGCGCGTGGACGAAGCCGCGACCCTCCTCGCCCAGTCGGCGGTCCTCGGGAATCCAGAGGTCGTCGAAGCGGAGTTCGGCAGTGGGACAGCCCTTGTCGCCGAGTTTGTCCTCCGTCCCCTCGACGATGAAGCCGTCGTCCTCCTCGGGCCGCACGATGAACGAGGAGATGCCCTTGTTGCCGGCGTCGGGGTCGGTCTTCGCGAACAGCGTGACAGTGTTCGCGACCGAGCCGTTCGAAATCCAGAGCTTGTTGCCGTTGATGAGATAGCCGTCGCCGTCCTTCTCGGCCGTGGTACCCATCGCGGGGACGTCCGAGCCGGCCTGTGGCTCCGAGAGCGCGAACGCGCCGATGTCCTCACCCTCCGCGAGCGGCGTCAGGTACTCCTCCTTCTGCGCCTCGTTCCCGAACTCGTAGACCATGTTGCCGGCGAGCGAGATGTGCGCGGCGACGATGGTGCCGAGCCCACCCGACCCACGCGAGATCTCTTCGAGGGCGATGGGGTACGAGTGATAGTCGAGCCCCGCGCCACCGTACTCCTCGGGGAACGGCATGCCCATGAGGCCGAGGTCGGCGAGCTCCTCGACGATGTCCCACGGGAACTCGTCGTCGTGGTCGATGTCGGACGCGACGGGGACGACCTCCTCGTCGACGAAGTCCGCGACCATGTCCTTGATCTGCTTCTGCTCGGGCGTGAGGCTCAGGTCCATGCGTGAGCGTTCGACTCTCGCCACTTGGCTGTTTCGAGCGACCGGGGCGCCGGTCCGAGCAGGAGACGACCCACCCTGACAGGAGCCATAAAGCACATACCGAAGCCGTCCACACCCGCAAGTAGCGGCGGACACGGGTAGGGGTACACGTCGTCCGCCCGGTTATTCACGTCGTGAGCGGCGGCACCACCGACCGACCCGGCGCGCCTATCGCAGGAACTGGTAGAGTCGTATCGCCAGCTCGACGACGATGCCGAGCCCGGTGTACCGATAGCCGAGCGCCGCCGCCCCGAGGAGTGCGGCCGCCACCGTCCAGCTCCCCTTCCGGGCGGCGTTCAGCGCCTCCAGTAGTAGCACGCCGACACTCAGGTTGCGAAGCGTGGTCGAGCCGCTCGTCGCTGGTGTCGTCACGTGCGAGTCGTCGGTCTCGCGACGGAAAAAGCCCGATTGTGGCTCGCAGACCGACTACTGTCCGGTTCAGTACTCGTAGAACCCCGTGCCCGTCTTCTTGCCGAGGTCGCCCGCGTCGACCTTCCGCTTGAGCAGGTAGGCGGGCTTGTAGCGGTCGCCCAGTTCCTCGTGGAGCGTCTGGCTGGCGTCGAGGACGATGTCGAGGCCGATGTGGTCCGCGAGCGTGAGCGGTCCCATCGGGACGTTCGTACCGAGCGTCATCCCGCGGTCGATGTCCTCCTTCGAGGCTACGCCCTCGTCGAACGCGCGGACGCCCTCGTTGATCCACGGCATCAGAATGCGGTTGGTGACGAACCCCGGCTTGTCGTCGGACTCCCACGTCTCCTTGCCGAGCTCCTCGGCGAACTCGTGAGCCAGTTCGACGACGGCGGGGTCGGTCTTCTCGCCGACGACGAGTTCGACACCCTTCATCAGCGGCACCGGGTTCATGAAGTGGAGCCCCACGACGAGCTCCGGGCGCTCGGTGGCGGAGGCGATGGTCGTGATGGAGAGCGTCGAGGTGTTGGTGGCGAGGACGACGTCGTCGTCCACCGTCTCGTCGAGGTCGGCGAAGATGTCTTGTTTGACGGCCATGTTCTCGACGGCGGCCTCGACGACGAGGTCACAGTCCGCGAGGTCGGCGAGGTCCGTCGTCCCCGTGATGCGGTCGAGCGTCGCCTGTTTCTCCTCGTCGCTCAGTTTCTCCTTGTTGACGAACCGCGAGAGCGAGTCGTCGATGGCGTCGAGCCCGTTCTGGACGAACGCCTGTTCGATGTCGCGCATCACCACCTCGTAGCCGGCGTGCGCCGTGACCTGTGCGATGCCGTTGCCCATCGTGCCGGCGCCGACGACGCCGACGGTCCGAACTTCGTCGAGTCCACGCATACCCGGGGGTCGACGGCCGGGTGGTAAAGACTGCCGGAACCCCTGTCGAGAGTCACAACCCACAGGCGAGTAAATCGTCCCATCAGTAGCTTCTTAGCCTCCGTTCCACGATACTGCCGTATGCGTCCCTTCGACGACACTCCGCTCAGTCGCGACGGCAAGGTACTCATCCTCGCGTACGACCACGGGCTCGAACACGGGCCGGTCGACTTCGACGGTCTGCCCGGGAGCGAGGACCCCGAACGCACCTTCGAGGCGGCCACGCACCCGGCAGTGACCTCCATCGCGGTCCAGAAAGGACTCGCGGAGGCGTACTACCCCTCCTACGAGGACGACGTCGACCTGCTGATGAAGCTCAACGGCACGTCGAACCTCTGGATGGGTGAGCCCGATTCGGCCGTGAACTGCTCGGTCGACTACGCGAAGGAGGTCGGTGCCTCCTCCGTCGGCTTCACCGTCTACGGCGGCTCGAACCACGAGATCGAGATGGTCGAGGAGTTCCGCGACGCCCACGAGCAGGCCCGGCAGTACGACATGCCGGTCGTCATGTGGTCGTACCCGCGTGGACAGGGACTCAAGAACGACACCAGCCCGTCGACCATCGCCTACGCGTCCCGACTCGCGCACGAACTCGGCGCGGACGTGGCGAAGGTGAAGTATCCGGGCTCGCGCGAGGCGATGGAGCACACCGTCGACGTGGCGGGCAAGACGAAGGTCGTCATGTCCGGCGGCTCGAAGACCACGGACGAGGAGTTCCTCCAGTCAGTGAAGTCGGTGATCGACGCCGGCGGAGCCGGGCTCGCCGTCGGTCGGAACGTCTGGCAGCGCGAGGACCCCACCCGGATTCTCGACGCGCTCGAACAGGTCATCTTCGAGGAGGCGACCGTCGACGCCGCCCTCGAGTACGCCGAGTAGATGGTCGAACGCGTCCTCGAGGCCGTCGCTGCGGTCGCCCCGGAGGTCCGTGCGGGCCTCCCCGGCCGCCGCGTCTACGACGCCGACGAGAACCCCTCGGGCGAGAAGCAGCTCGCAGCGGACGTCTACGCCGACCAGCTGTTCGAGGAGCGACTCCTCGCGCTCAACGCGGTCGGGAGCTACGCCAGCGAAGAGCGTGAGAGCGTCATCGAAGCCGACGAGGGCGACACGTACCACCTCGCGGTCGACCCGCTCGACGGCTCCTCGAACCTGAAGTCGAACAACGCGATGGGGACCATCGTCGCCGTCTACGACGAACCCCTGCCCGCGCGCGGCGAACACCTCGTCGCCTCGGCGTTCGTCCTCTACGGTCCCATCACGACGATGACGGTCGCCCACGACGGCACCGTGACCGAGTACGTCGTCGACGAGTCGGGCGACCGCACCGTCGTCGACGACGACGTGACGCTCCCCGACGACCCGGTCGTCTACGGCTTCGGTGGCCGGGTCCCGGACTGGCTCGACGACTTCGAGGCCTACGCGCGAGAGATCGAGCAGGAGCTCAAACTGCGATACGGCGGCGCGATGATCGCCGACGTGAACCAGGTGCTCGAGTACGGTGGCGTGTTCGCGTACCCCGCGCTCGACTCCGCGCCGAACGGGAAGCTTCGCCTCCAGTTCGAAGGGAACCCGATCGGCCACATCGTCGAAACCGCAGGCGGCGCCTCCTCCGACGGCGCGCGGTCGCTGCTCGATGTGGAGCCGACAGAACTCCACCAGCGCGTCCCGGTCCACATCGGCAACACGTCGCTCGTCGAGCGGCTGGAGGACGCGCTGGAGTGAACGCCCCCCGCTGAGAGGGAAACCGATTTTAGCACGCTACCCGGGAGTAGAAGCATGAAAGTCCGTATCGGGGCCGACGCGAGCCGCGAAGAGGCAGAAGCCATCGCGAGCGCGCTCGCCGAGCACACCGACGACGACGAGATCGAGGTGTACGTCGGGGACGAACCGGACCCGGTTCTGGTCCGCGAGGTCGACCTCACCGCGCCCATCGCAGACGACCTGGGCCCGACGGACCGCGAGGAGCGCCTGCGCGAGGAGATCGCCGACATCGAGGAGGGTGGACCCGAGAAGTACCGCGACCGACTCCCCGAACAGAACAAGCTGTTCGTCCGCGACCGCCTCGACCTCTGGTTCGGCGAGGACGGACTCAACTTCGAGGACGGGAAGTTCGCGCACTTCGACGCGTGGCACCCCAACTCCCCCAACGTCGACGAGTACGACGAGTCGGACAGGGTTCCGGCCGACGGGATGCTCACGGGCGCCGCCGAGTTCGAGGGCCGGGACGTCCACTTCATGGCCAACGACTTCACCGTCAAAGCGGGCTCGATGGCAAAGCGAGGGACCGAGAAGTTCCTCAAGATGCAGCAGCGCGCACTGAAGACCGGGCTGCCGGTCCTCTACCTTATGGACTCGTCCGGTGGCCGTATCGACAAGCAGACGGAGTTCTTCGCCAATAGAGAAGGAATCGGGAAGTACTACTACAACCACTCGATGCTGTCGGGGCGCGTCCCGCAGATCTGCGTGCTGTACGGTCCGTGTATCGCGGGCGCCGCCTACACCCCCGTGTTCGCCGACTTCACCATCATGGTCGAGGGGATGTCCGCGATGGCCATCGCCTCCCCGCGGATGGTCAAGATGGTCACCGGCGAGGACATCGACATGCAGGACCTCGGCGGGCCCGAGATCCACGCCAAATACTCCTCGTCCGCGGACCTGGTCGCCCGCGACGAGGAACATGCCCGCGATTTGGTCTCGCAGCTCATCACGTACCTGCCGGACAACAGCGACGAGAAGCCGCCGCGCTCGAAGTCGAAGCCGCCCGTCAAATCGCCCGAAGGTATCGACGCGGTGATTCCCGAGGCGCCGAACGAGGCGTACGACATGGAGGACGTCATCGACCGCGTCGTCGACCACGGCTCGTACTTCGAACTCCAGCCCGACTTCGGCAAGGAGATAATCACCGCGTTTGCCCGCGTCGACGGCCGCCCCATCGGCATCGTCGCCAACCAGCCGGACGAGCGCGCGGGCGCCATCTTCCCCGACGCCGCCGAGAAGGCCGCCCAGTTCGTCTGGAAATGTGACGCGTTCAACATCCCGCTGCTCTACCTCTGTGACACGCCCGGGTTCATGGCCGGCTCCGCCGTCGAGAAGGAGGGCATCCTGGAGAAAGGCAAGAAGATGATCTACGCAACCTCGGAGGCGACGGTGCCAAAGCAGTGTGTTATCGTCCGCAAGGCGTACGGTGCGGGCATCTATGCGATGTCCGGGCCGGCCTACGACCCCGAGTCCACCATCGCGCTCCCGCCGGGCGAAATCGGCATCATGGGTCCCGAAGCCGCCATCAACGCCGTCTACGCGAACAAGCTCAACGCCATCGACGACCCCGAGGAGCGTGCCGAGATGGAACAGCAACTACGCGAGGAGTACCGACAGGACATCGACGTCCATCGGATGGCGAGCGAGGTCGTCATCGACGAGATCGTCCCCCCATCGGAGCTTCGAACCGAACTCGCCGCGCGGTACGCGTTCTACGAGGACGTGGAGAAACAGCGGCCGAACAAGAAACACGGCACCGTCCTCTAGTCCCAGGCCGGCTGGTACTCCCCGGAAACTGGCTTCGTCGTATCGACCCACTCCGCGCGCCCCGCCTCGCTCGTCGCCTGTACCTTCTGTTCGCCGTCGACGCGATACCGCAGCGTCACCTCGGAGACCGAGCAGTGCGCGTTGTACCTGAGCGTGTCGTCGGGCGTCATGTACGCCACCTGCTGCCAGTGGTCGGGGTCGGCGACGACCTCGGCGGTGAGTTGGACGCCGTCACCCGTCCCCGTGAACCGCCAGTGGCCGGGCTCCAGTCGCTCGTTACGGTTCGCGCGGGGGCCGACGACGTGGTGAAGCCGGTTGAGCTCGTGGACGACGCCGTCGCGCCGCAGACACATCGACAGCGTGCCGTCGAGGTTCAGACACTCCAGCGAGAGCGACGGATCGTCGAACCCGTTGCACTGCACCCACGTCCACGTCGGCGGTGGTGACGCCCCGAGCGTGTGTCCCTGGTGGCCCGGCACGTCATCGAACGTGAGCGTCCGGTCGCCGACCGTCACCTCGCCGCTCACGCGGACGGCCTCGTTGCGACTCCAGTGTTTGCCCGTTCCTGCCACCCGATACAGGAAATCCGTGAGCCGCTGGCTCCGGAGCGGCGTGAAGGCGTAGTCGTCCGGCGTGTACGAGAGGTCCCACGACACGTCGTCAAGGTCTCCCTGCGTGCGGCCGGAGGTGAGCGTTCCTGTGGGGAGGTCGTACGCGAACGGCGCGTCGTCAAGGGTCGCATCTGACAGCGGGAACGACCGCGACCGGAATACGGAATTGCCCTCTGTGTCGGTGAGGGCGGCCCACAGCCGTGCCTCCTGTCGGCCACCCTCAGTCGAGAGCAGTGTGTAGCGGTACCAGAACGCCGCCGACCCATCTGCGGGGCCGGCGAGCCCGTACCACACCTCACGGGCCGGTTCGCCCACCGGAACCGGCCAGTCGTACACCGCAGCGTTGCGGTCGTATCTCGGCATGACCGGTACGAAACTGGCCACGAGGTTATAGTTTCCGAATGTATCAAAATTTTTATAGTAGCCCCGAGCGGATTCGAACCGCTGTCAGAAGCTCCAAAGGCTTCTATGATTGGCCACTACACCACGGGGCTTCGCTTCGCTCGCCCCGCAAGCCTCGCAGTTCCGACGGAACTGCTCACTACCACGGGGCTTCGATGACGGCTACGGGACTCCCGTACAAATGGTTAACTTCTCGTCGTCAGTCCGCCGCCTCGGAGACCGCATCGAGTTCGAGCAGCGAACAGACGTCGTCCTCCGCGTCGAAGCAGTCCGGGCACTGCTCCGAGCGGTCGATGATGGTGTCGAGGCGTTCGGCGACCGTCTCGTCGATGACCGACTCGAGCTGCTTGGCCTCCAGTTGGAACTCCTCGACTTCGAGTACCTCGACGAGGAACCGCTCGATGATGCAGTACGTCTCCAGCGCCTCACGAGCCTCCCGAATTCCCTCGTCGGTGAGCGAGACGCCCTTGTACTTCTCGTGGTCGGCGAGCCCTCGCTCCTGGAGCTTGCCGATCATCTCGTTGGCGCTCGCGGGGGAGACGCCGACGGTGTCGGCGATGTCGCCGGTCGATGCGGGACCGTCTTCGGCCTGCTGGATGAGATAGATCGCTTTCAGGTACTGGCGCTGGGTGTTCATTGTGCCTCCATCAGCCGCGTCACTTGCTCGACGCCCTCTGCCTCGTCGTCGCGGATCTCCCGGAGCGTATCGAGGAGGCGGTCGCGGTCCACGCTGAACTCGACATCGGAGGCCTGCACGGCCCCGATGAGGTCGTCGTAGAACTTGTACGCCGTCTCCTCGCTGGCGAGTTGGTCGTACAGCACGCCGTCCGTGTCGGTGTCGGACTCGTAGCGGGCGGCGACGAGCTGTTCGATCTCTTCGTACGCCACCGGGTCGGCTTCAAGCTCGCTGACGAGCCCCTCGAGCCGCTCGCGGTGACCGGCGGACTCCTCGGCGGCGTGGTGGAGCATCTCGTCGATGGCCTCGCTCCGTTCGGCGTCAGGGAGCGTCTCGTAGTGCTTCTGCGCACGGGCCTCGACGACCTCCTCCAGCACCATCCCGATCTGCAGCAGGCGGGCGAGCTGGTGGTCGGAGGCGACCGGATAGGTGAGACTCATCGCGTCCCCCCAGTACGGTCGAATAGCGATACGACGGACGCAGTCATGCCCGATTTTCGGGTGTGCGGGGACTTAAGCGGTTCCCTCCGGCGGGCCACGAACCGCACACCGGCGGCTCGGCCGTGGTCGCGGTCGAAAGAAACGCGGTGGCCGTGGTCGAGTGTACTCGCTACTCTCGAGCCCGCAGCCGCTCCCGAATGCGTGCCTGGAGGTCCTCGCGGAGTTCGTCGACCTCGATCTCCTCCATGACCGGGACGTAGAACCCCTCGACGAGCATGTTGCGGGCGACGCGCTCGGGAATCGACCGGGAGCTCATGTAGAACATGTCCTCCGCGTCGACCTGCCCGACCGTCGCGGAGTGGCTCGCTTCGGTGTCGTGGTTGTTGATGATGAGCTTCGGGGAGGCGTCGGCCTCGCTCTCGTCCGACAGCATCAGCGTGTTCTCCCGCTGGTAGGAGTTCGTGTCCCACGCCTCGCGGCCGACGTTCTGGACGCCCTCGTACACCGAGCGCGCCTGGTCGTCGATGACCCCGCGGGTGACGAGGTCGGCGGTGGTGTGCTCGGCGTTGTGCCAGACACGGGCAGCGACGTCGAAGTGCTGGTCGTCGTGGCCGTAGAAGGCCCCGACGATCTTCGTCTCCGAGCTGTCGCCGTTCAGGTGCGTCTCGACGCTGGACTTGGTGAGTCGCGACCCGATGTTGGCGTCGATGAAGTCGACCTGCCCGTAGGTGTCGGTGACGCCCTCCTTCAGCTGGTAGTTGTACGTCGTCTGGTCGAGGTCCTGCAGCGAGCCGTACTGGACGTACGCGTTCTCGCCGGTCACGACCTCGACGAGGCCGGAGTAGTACCGGTTGCCGTCGAGGTCGTCCCCAGTCTCCTGCCGTTCGAGCAGCGTGACCGACGCGGACTCCTCGGCGATGACGAGCGTGTAGTTGAACAGCGAGCGGCTGTTCATCGTCGTCCGCACCTTCACGTCCTCGGCGTCGACGCCTTCGGGGACGTGGACGACCGTCCCCGTGGAGAACAGCGCCGTCGACAGCGCCGTCAGGTAGTTCGTCTGCGGGTCGACGACCGAGCCGAAGTGCTCCTTCAGAAGCGCCTCGTGCTCGTCGACCGCCTCCGCGAACGAGAGGACCTCGGCCTCGTCGGGACCGAGCTGGTCTTTGTCCTCAGCGGCGTTCAGGGGGTCGACCAGCGAGTCGTAGTCGAGGTCAGCGAGGTCGGTCCACTTGCGGCCGGGCGTCTTGATGACGTCCGGGAACGCGAGGTCGTCCAGCGCCTCGAGCGCCTCGAGCCGGGTCTCGAGGAGCCACTCGGGCTCGCCGAGCGACTCCGAAATCTGGCGGACCGTCGCTTCGTCGATGGTTGCGTGTACCTGCGTACTCATCTTATCCGAGGCTCCCCTCCATCTCCAGTTCGATGAGGCGGTTGAGTTCGACCGCGTACTCGATGGGCAACTCCTCCGTGATGGGCTCGATGAAGCCGGCGACGATCATCTGCTTGGCGTCGTCGTCGTCCAGGCCGCGCGACTGGAGGTAGAAGACGTCCTCGTCGCCGATTTTACCCACAGTAGCCTCGTGGGCGACGTCGACCTTCGACTCCTGAATCTCCATGTACGGCATCGTGTCCGACGTCGACTCGTTGTCGAACATCAGCGCGTCACACTCGACCGACGTGGAGGAGCCCTCCGCGCCGTCCGAGATGTGGACGAGGCCGCGGTAGTTCGTGCGGCCGCCGTCCTTCGAGATGGACTTCGACTCGATGGTCGACTTCGTGTTCGGCGCGTTGTGGTACACCTTCGCACCGGTGTCGATGTTCTGGCCCTCGCCAGCGAACGCGATGGTGATGTGGTTGTCCGTCGCGCCCGGGCCCTTCAGAATCGTGGCCGGGTACAGCATCGTGGCCTTCGAGCCCATCGAGCCCGAGACCCACTCCATCGTCCCGTCGGCTTCGACGATGGCGCGCTTCGTGTTGAGGTTGTACGTGTTCTTCGACCAGTTCTGCACGGTCGAGTACTGGACGTGGGCGCCCTCGCCGACGAACACCTCGACACCTCCCGAATGAAGGTTGAAGTGGCTGTACTTCGGCGCGGAGCAACCCTCGATGTAGTGGACTTCCGAGCCCTTCTCCGCGACGATGAGCGTGTGTTCGAACTGGCCCATCCCCTCGGAGTTCATCCGGAAGTACGCCTGCACCGGCATCTCGACCGTCACGTCCTCGGGGACGTAGACGAACGAGCCGCCGGACCAGATCGCCCCATGCAGTGCGGCGAACTTGTTGTCGCTCGGGGGGACGCACTTCGTCATGAAGTACTCCTTGACGATGTCGGGGTGCTCACGGACCGCGCGGTCCATGTCCATGAAGATGACACCCTTCTCCTCCCACTGCTCCTGCATGTTCTGGTAGACGATCTCCGACTCGTACTGGGCGCCCACACCGGAGAGCGCGTTGCGCTCCGCCTCGGGAATGCCCAGCTTGTCGAAGGTGTCGCGGATCTCCTCGGGGAGGTCCTCCCACTTCTCCGCGCCGCCACGTGTCTCGATGTCGGGGCGGATGTACGGGACGATCTCGTCGATGTCGACCTCCGAGAGGTCGGGCTGCCCCGGCCAGTCGGTCGGCATCGGCATCTGCTGGAACTGCTTGAGCGCGCGCAGGCGGCGCTCGAGCATCCACTCGGGCTCGTCCTTGTCCTCCGAGATGACGCGGACGGTCTCCTCCGTCAGCCCCTTCTCGGACTTGAAGGCGGATTTCTCCTCCTTCTTGAACTCGAACCGAGCCTCGGTGTCGGTCTCTTTGAGGTGGTCTTGATCTGAACTCATGTGATTGATTTCGCTTGGGTCTGTTTACTTAATAGGCTGTTCCGTAACCACCTTCAGTTACGCCGTCTCGAAGGCCTCCTCGCGCACCCAGTCGTAGCCCTTCTCCTCGAGCTTCTCCGCGAGGGAGGCGTCGCCCTCCTTCACGACCTTACCGTCGAGCATGATGTGGACGTAGTCCGGCTCGACGTAGTCGAGGATCCGCTGGTAGTGGGTGATCTGGAGGATGCCCGTGCCGACCTCGTCGCGAAGCGCGTTGATGCCCTTCGAGACGTCCTGCAGGCGGTCGATGTCGAGCCCGGAGTCGATCTCGTCGAGGACGGCGATCGAGGGTTCGAGGATCGCCGCTTGCAGTACCTCGTTCTGCTTCTTCTCCCCGCCGGAGAAGCCGGCGTTGAGGTAGCGCTGGGCGAACCGCTCGTCCATGTCGAGCAGCTCCATCTTCTCCTGGAGCAGCTGCTGGAACTCGGCGACGCCGACCTCGCCGTCGTCGGGGTTCCCCTCCATCGGGGAGGTGTCGTAGCCGACGTCGTCCTCGTCGTCGTCGGCCTCGTCGTCGTCTTCGAACAACTCCTCGCGCTCTTCGAGCTTCGCGTTGAGCGCCGTCCGCAGGAAGTTGACCATCGTGACCCCTTCGATTTCGGCGGGGTACTGGAAGCCGAGGAAGATGCCAAGCGCGGCCCGCTCGTTCGGTTCGAGGTCGAGCAGGTTCCAGGTGCGCTTGTCCTCGGGGATGTCGAAGTCGCCGAAGTCACCCTCCTCGAGGCGGAGCAGAATCTCCCCTTCTGTCACCTCGTAGGCCGGGTGGCCCGCGATGATCTTCGCCGTGGTCGATTTCCCGGAGCCGTTCGGCCCCATCAGCGCGTGAATCTCACCGGACGAGACTTCGAGGTCGACACCGCGAAGGATGGTCTCGCCACCCTCCTCGGCGACCTCAGCGTGCAGGTTCTTGATCTCGAGCGTTGCCATTTTTGGACAGCCGAAACCTAGGGGTAAACGCGGTTAATCCTTACGGGTTCACGCCGAGGAGTTTCGAATTGGCGAAATATATTTTCCAGTGTGGGAAGAAACGGGCGGAGTCGGTCACATAAAGTTCCCGAGTCCGGTCTGCTCCTGGCCGTCCCTGACCTCCTCCCACGAGACGTCGAGCGCCTCCAGAATCCGCTCGATGGGCCCTTTCAGCGTCTTGTCGAGCATCTTGTCCCAGTCGACCTCGAACTCCTCGGGCACCTCGTCGGCGTACTCGAAGCAGATGACGTCCGGGTCACGTTTGAACTCGCCGTAGAGGGGGTCCGAACGGGCGTCGAGCCCCTTCTCGGCCTCCACGCGTGTCCAGAAGTCCGGGTGGACCTTCTTCAGGTAGAGCCGCTTCGGCTTCGAGCCACGCTGGAAGTTCGTCCCGAGCAGAAGGTTCGCGTACTTCGCGCCGCGGACGTGCGCGGTGTCGGTGTCGTAGTTGTCGAGGCGCTTGCCGATACCACCGGGGATGGCGATGTCGTCGAGCGGGCGCTCGCCCTTCTGGAACTCCTCGATGACGTCGTGGACGTACGTCTTCACGCCCTCGACGTCACCCTCCTCGACGATGAGTTCGAGCACGTGCTTCTGGACCTCCTTCGTGACCGGGGCAATGTCCGACCGCTTGTACTCGAACCCCGTGATGTCGATGTCGTCGACGTCCTTGCCCTCCTTCCAGACGATGTGGCCCGCGTATCGCTTCTTCTTGCCCGCCTGGAAGAACCGGCGATAGAGCTTCTCGAACTCGATCTGGAAGCGGTGGTGATGTGCATTCAGTTCGTCGAGCGCGAACTCGTCGTACGAGTCGTTGATGTACTCCTCGAGTTCGAACGACTGCTCGATGGCGTCCTCTTTGGAGATGCCGGCACCGAGTTCCAGCATGACGCTGTCGGTGTCCCCATAGATAACTTCTTTGTCAATATCGTTCGCGGCTTCCTCGGTGTGCTCGATGACACGACGACCGGTTGCAGTGACCGCTGCGCCCATCTCCTTGTCGTAGAGGCGGAAGCGGTCCCAGCCTAGAACGCCGTAGAGCGACTGTCCGACGAACTGGAACGTCCCGTTCCGGCCTGCAAGCAGCGTGTGATTGTCTTGAACGGTGACGCAGTACACACCATCGTCGGCCGTGCTCCGATCGCCAGAGCGGTGCATCCGGAAGCTGTTCTTCCCGTCTTCGGTGCAGTAGATCCGCCACGAACCGCTGTCGTGGTTGTAGCTCGCCGTGAGGCCGAGGTGGGTACAGAGCCGGAGCACGTCGTCGCGGAGGCGTTCGCTCGAGGTCGTGTAGCGCCAACTGTTCGGTTGCCGGTCACCGTCGCCTGCGATGAGCGTGTTCAGGAACCGGCGTTTCTGTTCGTGGCTCGCGTCGAACACGAGGTCGGGAATCCGCTTCTCGAAACTGTTCGCGCCACAGAGCCGTTCGAGCACGTCGCCCAGGAGCTTCGAGGTGAACTGGTAGCTCTGGTCGTCGACGTAGTAGTCGAACCCCATCCGGTCGAGGAGCGAGCCGATATCCCGGTGGTGGTCGGTAGCACCCCCGTCGGCGAGAGCGTCCTGTGCGATCTTTACGGTCGTCGCAGACCCACGGAACTGCTCGCCGAACTGCTTCGCTTCAGACGTGTACACGTTCCCTTCGGTGGTGTACCACGCGAGGAGGTCGAGGAAGTCGTCCCCGTCGAAGGTCCGAGGGACCCACTTCCGCCCGGAGTTCCGGTGAACGTAGCTCGTTTCGCAGACCGA
This sequence comes from Halorarius litoreus, assembly GCF_024362405.1. Lineage (GTDB taxonomy): Archaea > Halobacteriota > Halobacteria > Halobacteriales > Haloarculaceae > Halorarius > Halorarius litoreus. The sequence continues at coordinate 3,991,310 of NZ_CP101454.1, forward strand.
CTCGATGTACTCGCGGTGCTGTTCGAACTCTTCAGCCGTGAAGACGTAGCCTGTCTGCCCGAGGTCGGCCTTCGGGACGCGGCGTGGCGTCCACCCCAGTTCAGCGGTGAACGTATGGCCGTTGACGTCGGGGCGAACCCAGACCTCGTACTCGCCGCTCACCAGTTCTGTAAGGTCCACGGTACCAAGGTCGTCTCCGTCGGGCCCGTCCCACCCGTGCGGCAGTTCGTAGTGCGACGAGCCGTTGAGGTCATCGGCCTCGACGAACCGGAAGTCGTCCCACGTCGCACCGTTCGTATCGTCCTTCCGAACGAGCATTCGGTGGTTCGGCGTCACGCGGAGATCCACCTTGCTCGTCTGGATGTCGACCAGCTCGTCTCGATAGTCGGGATACGCCTGGGTCTCGACCACCGGCTTGACCTCCATCTCCATCGTATCCGGGTCGAGCGAGTACACCTCGTCGCCGACGTCGAGATCGCGGATGTTACGGATGCCTGCTGGTGTAAGAACGTCTGTATCCGGCGTGAAGCAGTTCATAATAACCTTGACAGCTGCTTGCTGCCGGTCGAACCGCTCGTACTCGTCGCTCCCCGGGTCGTTGTCGTTGCGGGCGGCCTTCTTCTGCTCGCGTTCGGTGAGCAGTTCGTCGACCATCTCCCGGATGATGCCGTCCGGCTCCTTCCGGAAGTGGGTCCCGTTCGGGGCGCGGAACGTGTCACCGTCGTACCCCTCGGGGTCGACCTTCGTCTCGGGGCTCGCGTTCGTCGTCACCATACACATCGGGTACAGCGACTGTCCGACCCACTGGAAGTTCCCGTTGCGGCCGGCGAGGACGACGTGGTTGTCCTCGGCGGTAATGCAGTGAACGTTGCCGTCGTGTTCTTCAACTGTCGCGTTCGTCGCCTTCTTGAACGATCCGCGTTTGCCGATCGAGACGTACCACGCTCCATCGGACTGTTCGGAGACAGTGGGCTTGTGGCCACAACGGATTCCAATGTCGACGACGGCGTCCCGCAGATGTTCGCTCTTCGTCCAGAACTTGCGCAGTCCGGAGTCTGTGACAGAGCCGTCGCCGTCAATCATCGTCTCGAGGAGCGGTTCAAGCAGGCTTGCGTCGAGGTCGAACACCCAGTCGGGGAGCCGTTTGTCCGCATACCCCTTGCCACAGTGCTCTGACAACCACTCCTGGAGGTAGCGGTTGGAGATGTTTACACCACGGTCGTCGACGTTGTAGTTGATTCCCAGTCGGTCGAGGAGCTTCCGAATAGAGGCCCGTCCGTCCGGGTCCTGCTGGTGGATCGTGATTCGGTTCGCCTCCGCAGCGAGACTGCCTTCGGTCACGTACCACCCGAGTAGACGAAGCCAGTCATCCATCTCGAACGACAGCGGCGTTTCGCGGTGTCCCCTGTCGTACTTGAGGAACACGCCGTCAGCGTGTTCGTCGATTCGGGCTCGGTGCCCCTGGTACACCGACAGTGGGACGAGATACTTCCCGACCTTCTGCTCGAGCCCGAGAGCCTGAGAACCCCCGTGGGCGAGGTCGAGTTCGCCGGTCACAGCAGTTGGCATCCGGTCTCTGAATACCCTGAGATCGTCGTCGGAGTGCACGACGACGTGTCCCCCGTCGACCTCGTCGACGAGGTCGAACTGCTCGGGACGGTCACCGGACATCGGCTCGTGCTGCGGGAACGCGAACCGTTCGTTACTCGGAATCTCACTGTACTCGGAGAACTCGAAGTCCTCGGGGGACTGGTCATCCCACCCACGTTCCTTCGAGTACAGGAAGCGGTGGTTCTCGGTGACCTTGAGGTCGTGTGTGTTGCCGCTGATGTGGTGGAGTTCCCCGAACTGGTTCTCGTAGGTGTGCGTCTCCGCGACCGGCTTGATTTCGCACTCGAACGTTTCAGGATTCAGCGTGTACACCGAGTCACCAACCTCGAGGTTCCGAATGTTCCGGACCCCATCGGGTGTCACCACGTCTGTATCCTCACTAAAACATTTGAGGTCGAGCACCGTGACGTTCTCGCGGATGCCCGAGATCGGGTCGAACACCGCGCCACCCTCGTAGTCCTCGCTCTCGACCGTCCCCTTCGAAGGGAGCGCGAACTGCCCGTGGACCTTGTGGAGGATGTAGAGGTCGACCGCGTCCCCAGGGGTAGTGGCGTCCTCCAGCTTGCAGCCGACGAACGACGCCACCTCCTCCCAGAACGCGACGATGTCCTGCTTGCGGTCGATCTCGACACACAGCTCCACGTCCCTGACGTTGTACTCGAGGAGGCGCTCGGGGTCGTTCTCCCAGAGGTCGCCGATGGAGCCCGCGTAGCGTTCCTTCCCGACGCCGAGTTCCACCTCCGCGACCGCATCCAGCCGATAGGAGTCGAGTTCCGAGAACTGGGTGCGTTCGTAGCCGTAGAGGAGGTCGAACACGACGCGACCCTTGATGTTCGGGCCGCCCCACCCCGAGTCCCACACCTCGTTCACGCGGGAGAGGCGGTCGGCCTCCATGCCGAGTTCGCCGAGCCGGTCGACGTAGTAGGGCGCGTCGAAGTCGTCGAAGTTCCACCCCGTCAGCACGTCGGGGTCCGTCTCGTCGATGTAGTCGAGGTACGCCTCGTGCATCGCCTCCTCAGTGTCGAACACACGGATGTCGAGCGTCGCAGAGCCGGAGTCGTCGTACAGGTCGTAGTCGGGGAGGTCCGCGGGCGCTTCGACGGTCGCCGCGGGCGCGTCGAACAGCCACGCGACGTACTCATCGCGGTAGGAGTCGTGGCTGGTCATACAGATGATGGGCTCTTCGCCCTCCTCCGGGAACCCCTGGCGGTCGTCGACCTCGATGTCGAGGGTGTGGACGCGCTGGTCGGCCTCGAAGTCGACGGGGCGGAGCTGTTCGTGGTGGACTTTCAGCGAGCCGTCGCTGGTGCGCTGGCAGGGCACCTCGACACCGGATTTGATGTCCTTGTCGATGAGCAGGCGATTCGGGAACAGAATGTCCGCCTCGTAGTGGTCGTAGCGGTCACGCAGCTGGCCCACGTCGCGCGGGGTCTGTCCCTGTACCTTGACCAGCTGCTCGCCCCGGATGGACTCGTAGGTGACGACCTCGTCCGCCTCGTCGCCGTCGAGGGTGGGGTCGAGCTGGCCACGCGTCTCGAGGCCGATGATGCGCTCTTCCATCAGCCGGTCGTCGGTGAAGTGCCCTTCTCGAAGCGGGTCGTCGCCGGGGTCGTCGTGTGCGAGGTCCGCGACGGGCGTGTAGAAGTACGGGAGGAAGTCGAGGACGCGGACGTGTTCCACCTCGTTGTCCGCGGTGCGGCCGAACACGTGGAGGACGGGGTACTCGTCGCTGCCATACCCCTCGATGGTGTAGTCGACCTGCGTGACGAACAGCTCGACCGTGCCGTCTGCCTCGGGGAACCGGTGTTGAGAGGTGTCGACGAGTTCGGCCACCTCGTCCCCCTCGGTGACGTGCCGTGCCTCCTCGACCTCCTCGTCCGGGGGCTCGTCCCCGGACCCGCCGAACGCAGAGAAAGTAGACTGCTGCTCGCTCATGGATAGCGACCCTTTGCCCCGGCCAGTAAAAACCCCCGTGGTCGGTGGGTCGCGACCGTCCTGACACCCACCACGACAGACTCCACCGTTCGTATCGAGCGCCGATACGGGCACAAGGCATTTAGTATGTCAAAGAGTACCAAAGAGACAGGTGAGACACATCATGCCTGAATCACCCAAGTCGGAGGCGGATAGCCCGGGTTCGGAGCCCGAGCCAGCCGAGTCGGACGCCGTCCGCGCGACGGAGGCGTACGAGACAGACGAGGGCGTGGTGTTCTACGATTCGGAGAACCCAACCGCGTGGATGCAGGCGCGGGCAACCCTCAAGCTGAAGGAGATGGCCTGAAGCGCCTCGGTCGTCGCACAGTACACGACAGCGACCGCCGAGTCACAACCACAACCCGCGTAGCTGCAGGTGGCCCGTCTGAACGAACCGCTTTTCCTGTCAGGTAACGTTCGGTCGACTGTGAGCGACAAGCGCCGGAAGGTCAAATCGCGACTCAAGCAGTCCGGCGAGGACGGCGCGAACCCCTGGCCCGACGAGCCGGCGGAGTTCGACCCCCACAGTCTCGGGCCGGCCACCGGCCTCTCGACAGGGGACGAGGACTACGACGTCGACGACGAGACGTTCCGCTCGTTTTACGCCGCGGTCGTCCTCGCGAACATCGGCCTGTTCGGCGTGACCGTCGGCCCGATGCTCTGGTTCTTCCGCGGCGAGACACTCATCGGCGGCGGCCTGTTCGTCGTGGGGGCCGTCGCCATCGCGCGCACCTACCGCATCCAGCAGCGGTACAAGCAGCGCCGCAAGAACGAGTCGGACCCCAGCGACGACCCCTCGAACACATGAGAACCGTCGAGACCGACGACGGGACCCGGTATCTGCTCGTCAAACAGTCGAGCGAGTCGAGCCGAGTTCGCGACCCCACGACCGGCGAGGAACAGTACCTCCCGAACGCCGACCTCACCGTAGTCGACGCCGGGCCGCTGGAGACGGCCGCCGCTGCGGTCCCCGAGGCCACCCGGACGCTCCTGACGGCGACGCACGACGAGCGGGCGCTCGGACTCCTGCTGGAACTCCGGCGTCGCGGGCCGGTGCCGGTTCGGTCGTTGCTCGGCGACTACGACCTCTGTGAGTCGGACCTGCTCGGTATCCTCACCGAGTTCCGGGTCGCCGGGCTCGTCGAGGAAGCCGACGCCGCGGGGGAGCGGGGCTACCGGCTCACCGAACAGGGCGAGACGGCACTCGCCCCCCTCCTCGACTGACTCAGCCGAACGACGCCAGTGCGGCCGCGTCGGCGGCGTCCGCCCGCTCCACGTCCGACCGGTTCGTCGTCGGGTCCTTCCGCACCGTGACGAGGTCGTCGGCCGCACCCACCAGCTCCTCGTCGTGGCTGACGACGACGATCTGTTCGACGCCCAGGCGTCGCATCGACTCGACGAGTTCCACGAGCTTCGAGACGTGTCCGGAGTCGAGGAACACCGTCGGCTCGTCGAGGATGAGCGGCGGCATCGGTGCGGTCCCCTCGATTCCCTCCGAGAGGAGCCGGTAGATGGCACACCGCAGCGAGAGGTTGAAGATGGCCCGCTCGCCGCCCGACAGCTGCTCGGGGTCGAGGGGTTCGCCGTCCTTCTGGTACACCGTCAGCTCGTAGTCGCCGTCGAGCTCGATGTGCGAGTAGGCGTCGTTGCCGTAGACGAGGTCGAACGTCTCGTTGAGCATCCGCTCGAGTTTGGTGACGTTCCGCTGGCGCAGTTCGGCCCGCAGGTCGGCGTACATCTCCTGGAGCTGGTGGGCCTCCATGTACAGCGAGTCGAGGCGCTCGACGGTCGCCGCGAGGTCGTCACGGCGCTCGCGTAGTTCTTCCAGCGCCGAAATCTCCTGTTCGACCGCACCGACCGTTGCCTGCAGGTCGTCGCGCTCGCTCCGTAGCTCCTCGAGCTTCGGCTCCACCTGGTCGAGGTAGTTCTCGGCCTTCTGCTTCTTCGTGCGCGCGTCGTCGATGACACTCTCGTCGACCGCGTCCGCGAGGTCGGCCTTCCGCTCGCGCTTGTCCGCGAGCTGGTCCCGCCGGAGGTCGTTCTGCTCCTCGAGGCTCGACCGCTCCTCGCGTCGCTTCTCGATCTCGTCGGTGGTCGCGTCGAGGTCGTCGTAGCGCGCGGCGATGGTCTCGACGCGCTCGATGGCCGCCTTCAGCTCGGCGGACTCGCCGTTGAGTTCGCCCATCGTCTGCCGGGCTTCGTCCGCGTTGGCTTCGGATTCGGCAGCGGCCTCGCGTTTGGCTTCGGCCTGCTCGTCGAGTTCCTCGGCCCGCTCTCGGAGGTCGGCGATGCGCTCTTCCTCGCTGTCGAGTCCCGACGCCCGCTCCTCGACGAGCTGTTCGAGCGTCTCCCGCTCGGACTGGAGGTCGGCGAGGTCGTCGGCACGCGCTACGAGGTCCTCGGCGCGTTCGAGGTCGGCCTGCAGGTCCTCGCGCTGCTCGCGCAGGTCCTCGAGGTCTGCTTCGAGGTCGGCCACCCGTTCGCGGTCGTCGTCGACCGATTCGACGTGGGGGGAGTCGTCGACCGGCTGGCCGCATTCGGGACACTTCCCCTCCTCGAGGAGCCGTTCCGCCTCCGCGACCGCCTCACGCGCGTTCTTCAGGTCGGCCTTCAGGCCCGCGATAGCTTCGTTGACCTCGGCGAGCTCCTCGGCGACGGCCTCGCGGTGGTCGTCGGCCCCCTCGGGCGAAACCGGGGCATCGTCGAACGCGGCACGCGCCGTCTCGATCTCCTCGCCGAGCGATTCGACCTGTTCGCGCTGGTCCTGAATCCTCTCTCGGGTCTCTTCGAGTTCGGCTTCGAGGTCGTCGGCCTCCTCGCGGGCGGTCGCCGCCTGCGTCTCGAACTCCTGGGCGCGTTCGTGGGCGTTCTCGGCCGCGCTGGAGTGCTTCTGTATCTCGCCCGTCTGCGTCTGGATGCGCTCCTGGACAGCCTCGCGGTCCTCCCTGAGGGTCGCGAGCCGGTCATCGAGCGTGTCGTCGTCGAGGGCCTCGGCGCTCTCTGCGTCGAGGTCGGTGTCGGCCAGCAGCTCGCCGAGCTCGTCGCGGAGTTCGTCGGCCTGCTCCCGGAGGTCGGTGATGCGCTCGGCCCGCTGTTCGCGCTCGCGCTCCGTCTCGGCGATGGCGTCGGTGAGTTCCTCGATGTCCGACTCGACCGCCTCCAGCTCCTCCTTCCGTTCCTCGTGTTCCTCGAGGACGGCGGTGGCGTCGTCGAACTGTTTCTGGGCCCGCTCACGGTTCTCCTCGTAGCGCTCGATGTCGGCGTTCCGCTCCGAGAGCGTCGACTGCAGGCTGTTGAGTCGGTCGTGGAGGTCCTTCGCCTCCTTCTCGGCGATCTGGTTTTCGATGTCGTCGAGGAGTTCCTCCTTCCCACCGCGGACGCGGCCGACACCCACGCGAGCGTCCGAGGCTCGCTCCCGGTAGTCCTCCAGCTTCCCGAGCTGGAGCAGGTCGTCGATCATGTCCTGTCGCTCGCCGGGCGAGGCGTTGATGAGCTTGTTCACCTCGCCCTGTCGGACGTACGCGCAGTTGACGAACGCAGAGGCGTCCATCCGGAGGAGGTCGGCGACAGCAGCGCGAACGTCACGAGCGCCCTCGACGGTCCGGTCAGGAGTTTCGAGGACGCAGGTGGTGGTCTGTGCCGAGTCACCTCTGACCTTCAGCTCGCGCTCGATGCGGTAGTCGTTCCCGCCGTGGGAGAACCAGAGCTCGATGCTCGCCTCCTCCGCGCCGATGGTGATGACGTCGTCGAGCGTCTTCTCGAGGGCGCGGGCACCGTACAGCGCGAAGAAGCACGCTTCGAGGAGCGACGACTTCCCCGAGCCGTTCAGCCCGTGGATGACGGTCACGCCCTCGCCGAGCGTGAGGTCGGCGTCGTCGTAGCACTTGAAGTTCCGGAGGCGGACGCGGTGGAACCTCACAGGTAGTCCTCCATGGACGACTGGTCGTCGATACCCGTCGACGAGTCCGCAGTGTCATCGGGCTCGTCGGGCGTCTCGACGGTGTCTGCCCCCGAGGTTGCCGGCTCGGCGGCGTCCCCGGCCGCGTCGGAATCGGCGTCGGACTCGCTCCGTTCACCAGTCGGTTCCTCGTCAGGGGCGCTGTCGTCGGCCGAATCCTCGGCTGCCGAGTCCTCGCCACCGTCTGCCGCCGCATCCGTGTTCTGCATCCGGTCGGCGACGGTCTCGGTCTCGACGTCGGCCGAGGCAGGTTCGAAGGCGTCCGTATCACCCTCGTCGACCACCTCGCGGATGCGGCGCTCCACCTCGTCGGCGACGTTCGAGTCCGCGACCTTCGAGGCACGGATGGTCTCGTCGAGGTCGCGCGCCGCTGGCGAGAGCCCTAACTCGCGAACGCGCTCGCGGACGGCGTCGTCGGGGTCGGCGAACGACACCTCGATGTCGGTCTCCTCGGCGGTCTCTCGGCGGTCGTTCACGCGGGCGACGAGCGCGCCCTGTTCGTGGACGAACTCCTCGACGCGCGCCGGTTTGATGGCCTCGCCGTCACCGTCGATGGTGACGATGGCGACGGCGTCGGTGAGGTCGTGCTGCCCCACCTGCTCGCGAACGCGGTCGATGCCCTCACCCTCGCCGAGGTCGACCTCGATGTACGCGAACTCACGAGTCGGGATGCCGCGGCGAGTGATGCGCGCGTCGCCGTCGGCGAACTCGACGATGTTGTAGCCGCGCTCCTCGCGCTCGCCCGCCGAGGCGCGCTCGGTCGACCCGCAGTAGGTGATCCACGTGTCGCCGATCTCGACGCGCTCGGGGGTGTGTTCGTCACCGAGCAGCATCGCCTGGAACTCGATGTTGGTCGCGGCGAGGACCTCCTCGGCGTCCCACTCCACGTTGCCGTAGTCGGGGACGAGCGGCTCGAATAGCCCATGCGTGACGAGCGCAGCGTGGGTGGCGTCGTGCGGTTCGAACTGGTAGTCGAGGGAATCGCGTTGCGAGCGGGGAACGAAGTCCATCCCGTAGAACGCGGTGTCGCCGACGACGACCGGCTCGCTCCCGAGTCGGGTTGCGAGCCCCATCGACTCGAACAGGTCGAGCCACTGGCCGTCGCGTTTCGTCTCGTGGTTCCCGACCACGGCGAGGAACGGGACGCCCGCGTCGTCGAGGTCGCGGAGGACGGAGAGCGTGCCGAGCAGGTCCGGGAGGTCGGGGCGGCGGTCGTGGAACAGGTCGCCGGCGTGGACGACGGCGTCCACCTCGGCCTCGATGGCGTCCTCGGCGACCCGGCGGAAGGCCGCGAGGAAGTCCTCCCTGCGGGCGGGGAGGTGGTACTGCTGATAGCCGAGGTGGGTGTCACCTGTGTGGATCACCCGTGTCATGATGCCGTGGTTAGCCACCGTCCGGTAAAGGGGTATCGCGACCACGGCGGAAGTGGTCGGTCCGCGGTGGGGCTGTTCGGGCCGACGAACGGTGCGTCTCCGTGGTGGCCTCCAGCGACTGGCCGGCAGCCGCGGCCTCGAACCGTTCGAACGCGGCGATAGCGGCGCGGGCTCGTTGAGCCCGGTGGCCGTCGCCACGGGTAGCGTGGTCGTCGCGGGCGGCCACGCGTCTGAGCCGCGCGACGCCGCCCGCCGCTCGGAACGCGGCGGCGTGGTCCAGGTCACGGAGCGCGTACTCAGCTTCGACGACCGGCGAGGGGTCGGCCAGTCGGGCCAGCGCGCGCTTGGCGGCGAGGACGTCGGTCACAGGGTGGGTGGCCGCGGCTTCCGACAAGAAACCTCGGCCGACTTCTCGGGTCACTCGATGCCGAACCCGTCGGTCTGTGCCCGCGGCGAGGCCCACGAGGTTGCTCTGTCGGCCGGTCTGGGTGCGGCCTCTGGGTCGGGCATCGCCGGCTGGTCGCCGGGGGTCGGCTGGTCGCGCCATTCACCGACGGGGAACTCGCCGCGCTGGCGCTGGCGTTCGAGCGCCTCGAAGACGTCGGTGACCGCGTCGCTCCCGCTGTTGGCGTCCGTTTCGATGGCCGACGGCAGGCTCGTCTCGAAGGTGTTGTCGCGAAACTCGTTTCCTGTCCCAGCCGGCTGGCCGAGCGCGAGGTCCGCCTGCCCGGAGTCGCCCACCTGGTTCTCGCGGATCTCGTTCCCCGATGGCTCGACGACGTGGGGGTGGGCAACGATGCCGAAGTTGTCGTGGTCCCGTATCCGGTTCGCCGCGACGACGTTGTCGGAGCCACCCCACAGAAGGACGCCCATCCCGATGAGCGGGTAGTTCGGGAGCGCCGGGGCGTCGGGGTCGTTGTTCCCGTATATCTGGTTGTTCAGGATACGCGAGCCCCGCTGGGGTGGGTCCAGCGTGTCGAGGGTGTTCGGGAAGACGCCGACCTTGTTGTATCGCCAGACAGAGTCGCGGACGACCAGTGACCCCCCGGTGCTCGTGCCCGAGTAGCCGATGGCGTTGTGTTCGGCGACGACGTCCGTGATGACCGCGTCGTAGGGTCGGTTGCGCCCGAGGTAGAAGCCGGCGTCGGGGTGTCCAGACGCGTAGCTGTGTTCGAAGCGGCCGTCGCGCGAGTCGTAGGCGTAGATGCCGTAGTAGCCGTTCGTGTAGGCGGTGAGGAAACTCCCGCGGAACCCCTCGACGCCGGCCCAGTGGAACCCGTTGCGTCGGTAGAACCGTGCGGTCATGTTCTCGAGAGCGACGCCGTCGGCGGTCACGTCGAACGCGGTCCGGCGTTCGAACCCGCCGTCGAGGACGACCCCGTTGCGGTCGAGTCCCCGAACCGTCACGTCCGGCGTCGAGACGGTGACCTCCTCGGGGTAGATACCCGAAGCCACCAGCACGAGGTCGCCGCGAGTGGCGGTGTCGACGCCAGCCTGAATCGTCCCGTAGTCGTCGGGGACGCGGACCACGTCGTAGTCGCGTCGCCCCTTCGCCGTTGAGGAGTTCGGAGATCCAAACGACGCCGAACACCCAGCCGACGTGGCGACCCCGAGGGCCCCTGCCATCCGAAGAATCCGCCGTCTGGAGACCATGGTCGGAGACCCGGAACTTGGACGGCAGCGTACTTAGCGAGTCGGGCGTGACGGCGGCCGCCTGCGTTCGGAGATCACTCGATGTTCAGGGTGTAGACGCGCTTGCGGGCGTCGGTGAAGGAGAAACGAGAGGCGACGGCGTCGTGTTCTTCCAGCCGAGTGAGGGCGTACCGCACCGTCCGCGGGGGGAGCAACGTCTCCTCGGCGAGCTGTGACTGCGTGAGCCGTTCGTTGTACTCGAGCGCCTTCGCGACGAGCTTCGCGCTCGGTGGGAGGTCGCGGACGGCCTCCCATCCGTCGGCTTCGGCGTTCGGTTTCGTCTCGGTTGCACTCATCTGTACCCGCTCTACCCCATGACAGGTAATAATATTTGTTATTCGTTTTGATTACTGCAGTGCATCTATTCTGACTGCTGGTGAC